>JBAYTU010000063.1:0-19773 GCA_041675465.1 Terrimicrobiaceae bacterium
GGAGGGCGAACCTCCGTGTGAGCCCATTTATTACGGCTCAGACGGAGCTTCGCCCTCCCTCGCGTTATCGACAGGTCGTCGAACCTCTCCCCTCTCATTTCTTCCCTTACGCGCGGATCTGGGGAACGCCAAATGCGGGGGAGGTGGAATGCCTCTCCCGGGGCGGCCCCCCCACAAAAAAAGCATGCCGGGGTCAGGACGTGGTTTTGGTGCCTTGGAAGCTTTTCCAGCGGGCGGGGGGGAGGGAGGCGAAGGCCATGAGCACGAGCTGGCTGACCATGAAGCCGGCGAGCCACGGCACGGCTTTGTTCATGAACCCGTAGGAGTGGAGGCCGACGCCGAGCATGTTGACGCCGAACCAGGAGAAGCTGGTGATCACGTTGCCGAAGAGCGCCATCACGGCCAGGCCCCGCTGGCGGAGGAACCCTCCCCACCGCGCGTGCAGGGTGACCGCGCACCAGAGCACGATGAGCAGCGCGCCGTTTTCTTTCGGGTCCCAGCCCCAGAAGCGGCCCCACGACTGGTCGGCCCAGATGCCGCCGAGCACGGTGCCGACAAAGCTGAACAGCGTGGCGAAGCAGATGACGCCGTAGGTCATGCGCGAGAGCGATTCGGCGGATTCTTTTGTCAGGGAGGTGGTGAAGACCCCGCGCACGACATAAATGGCCGCCAGCGTCCCCGCGAGGAACATCGCGGAGTAGCCGATGGTGATCGCCACCACGTGGGTCGCCAGCCAGATGTTCGTGTCGAGGACGGCCTGCAGCATCTCCAACGTGTCGCCGCTGCCCGCGAGGTGGTGGGCGATGATGAGCGTGGTGAACCCGATCACGGCGGCGCAGGCCGAGCCGACGCCATCCCGGAAGATCCGCTCGATGACAAGGCCGATGACCGCGGTCGCCCAGCCGATGAAGATCGCCGACGAGTAGAGGTTCGTGACCGGCGGGCGGCCCTGGAGATACATGCGCGAGCCGAGCCCGAAGGTGTGCGCGGCGAGGGCGAGCAGGAGCACGCAGAAAGCGGCGGTGCCGAGGCTCCGGCTCCCGCCCAGCCACGAGAAGCACACCAGAAGGAACGCCAGCACGTAAAGGCCCATCGCCTGGTAGAAGGGTTCGAGCTGGTTGAAGAGGAACTCATACGCGGCGCGGGCCGTTGCCTGCGGTTCGCTTTCCGCCATCCGGCCCGAGAGGTCGGGCAGGTGCCGGTTGAACAGCTCGGGGTCTCCGCCATGATAGGCGTCGCCGACGAGCGCCCAGGATTTCGTGGCGGGGTCGACGACGCCGTCCGAAATCGTTTGCAGCAGGCTGGCCCCGATCGAGATCCACTCCCCGCGCGGCCCGGAACCGGACGGGCCCGGCGGCACGGGGAACACGCACGCCATTTCGCCCATCGTCTGAAAACGCGCGGCGAGCGCCACGAACACATCGAATTTTTCCTTGTCGAACTTCCCGCCTTTTTCGCGTTCGCGCATCGCCTCGAGCCCCGGCGAGATCGCTTTCTCGAACGTGGCGACCTCGTCCGCGAAGCTGCCCGTCACCTCCGGGCGCAGGCTGTTTTTGAGGCGCTGGTAAAGGGCCAGCGAATTCCGCAGGTTGCGGATCGCGACCTGGAACGGCGTGCGCGCGGACGGCTCGATGCGTTCGACCTGTTCTCCCTGCATGTCGATTTTTTCGAGGAACGGCACGAGTTCCGCGAAGCTGAAATATTTCCGACCGTCCTGCTCCCACCCGAACAGGCCGAGCACGTCGGGGTTGTGGATGACGAAGGCGGGGTATTTGTCGGCCAGGGGGGCGTCGAAGAGAACGTCGGCCAGCCATCGCCTCGCGCCGATGGTGCGGGTGTCGTCGAGCCGGAGCGTCTGCCTGCCGTGGATGACGAGCAGCGCGTTGCGCGCCACCGTGTCGAGCGGCTTGGTCCGGCCGTCGGCGAGCACGGGAATTTTCCCGAACGCGACAAGGTCGCGATCTCCGGGGGCGGATTTTGGCATCCGGGAATTCGATGTGACCCAAAGCGCGGCAACCGCCAGGGCAATCCACGTGGGCCACCGTTTCATGGCGTGGTTTTCCGGCGGTTCAGGAACCCGGCAAAATGGAGGGCGAACTGGTAGAGCAACCCGGTCCCGACGACGGCGCAGGCGACATACGGCGCGATGAAGCCCGGGTTGTAGACGACCTGGAGGATTGTGGCCGTGTCGCCCTTCTCGAAGCCCGACTGGAAATACGTGTCCCCGCGGTAGCGGAGCGGGTGGTTCATGGAGATCAGGACGTCGCGGTTCTCCTGGTGCTCCGGGTCGGTGAGCACGGCGTGGCTGGCGAAATTTTTCGGGATCTCCGTCCCGGGATAGCGCTCGTGGCTGAACTTCCGCAGCGTGAGGCTGTAGGGTTTGTAGTAACGCGCGGGCCGCATCGCGAGCCGCCAGGTTTTCCCTTCGCAGGAGACGGTCTGCGGGGCGCCGAGCTGGCCGGAGACCAGCCAGGTGCCCAGAGATTGCCGGGGGTCCGAGGCCGGAACGATCTCGATCACCGCGCTCTGCAGGTCCCGCTCGTTCATCGCTGTCGCGCGAGGGACTTCAAACACGGCAATTTGCGAGCCCGGGCCGCGGGTGGCGGCGGGTGCGGCATCTCGCGCCGCCTCCCCGATCGGCTGGAACCGGGAGTTTTGGTAAAAGCGCCGGACGATGATCCGGAACGGCAGGCTCCCGTGCCCGATCGTCCCTCCGCGCCTGAGCCTCGATTCGGGGATCGCGGCGACCTGGTCGAACCCGCTGTCCGACCCGTCGATCACCGCGAGCTCCACGGCCCGCGGGTCCTCGGAATAGTTCTTCGTTTCACCCGGGGCCAGCCGCAGGAAGCTCTCGACCGAGAACAGATCGGTGAAAAGCCCGCCCACGAGAAGGATGATCAGCCCGGCGTGCGTGAGGTGGATGCCGAATTTTTTCCATGTCCACCGGAACCGGCGCGCGTGGGCGGCGACCAGGTTGAGAAGCAACACGGCCCCGAGAAGATGCCCACCTGGGAACACGGGCAGGCTGAAGGCTCCCGGCGTGGCGGGCCACCAGACGACCAGGCTTTGAAAATAGCGCCGCTGCACTTCGTAAATGCCGGAATCCACCTGCGCCAAGGTGCCGACAAAAACGAGGATGATCGCCAGGGAAAGGCAGGTGACGGTGAGCTTGAGCGACGAGAGGAAATCGAAAATCCGGCGCGGCATGGCGGTCACGGGTGAGGGTGTTCCCCGCCGGCCATCCGCACGGTGCCGATCCACCGGACAAATGCCTCCTTCTGCGATCCGGCGAGCGCGGAGTTCCCGCGCATTTTAAAAAAGAACGTCCGGTTGTCGCCCGCGACGATGCCCGCGACGATCCGTCCGTCCTTGGCCGCGTCGGCCCCCTGGGGCAAGCCTTCAAGATCGACGACCATCGCGTCGCCGAGCGGCGAGGGCACATGCCGGGCCATTTGCGAGAGCTGCTCTCCGGTGATCGGCGGTCGGCCGAGCTGGGCCAGCCAGCGGTTGACATTGTCCAAGGCACCTCCCGCAGGCCCGGCGAGGGAGACCAGCGAGATGTCCGCCATCGTCCCGTTGTCGCCTTTGACGAGAAAGCTCGCCTGCCTCATGGACGAGAGCGGCTGGGCTTCCCAGGTTGGCGGAGGGTTTCCGGCAACCTGGGATGGCCGGGCGTTTGGCGCGTCAGCGGACGCGGGTGCGCCCGTCTGCGGCATGCCGCCCATTTCACCGTTTGCGGGTGCCGGGCTTTGCTGCTGCTGCGGCTCCGGCTCCGGCTTGGAAACGCGGTAGACCTTGATCTCGTCCTCGTCCTTGCAGCCGGATGCCCAGCCGCATGCGAGCAGGAGACCAAGACAAACAGGCGCGCGCGAAATTTTCATGGGAAGCCGCCATTTACACGGCTTTGCGGTTGGCCGCCACACAATATCTCATCTCCCACACCGCCTCGTCATCAACCGGGCCTGACCCGCAGCCCCGGCAGGCAGAATGCGGGTAAAAAATCGGCTCAACCCGAACGGGCCGCTTTTCCCCGCCCGTCCGGTTTGCTTTTCGGGGCACAATCCTTGCAGGCTCCATAAAGGATGATTTCGTGGTCCTCGACACGGAATCCCGGCGGTGCCATTTTCTTGATGCCATCCAGGCAGGTCTGGAGATCGAAAACCTCGCCGCACGTCCGGCACAAAAAATGGTGGTGGTGGCCCTTGTCTGCCCGTTCATACCGCGGGGGCTCCCCAGGAATTTCGACCGATACGACCCGCCTGTCCTTCGAGAGCGACTTCAACGCGCGATAGACTGTGGCGATCCCGATCGAGGGGACCTCCTTCAAGGCGAGTTCCAAAATTTCTGACGGCGAGAGCGGGTTGGCGTGGTTGCGGAGGACGGCCTCAATGGCCCGCTTTTGCCTGGTGCTTCTGTCCACGCCAGGCATTGAACGACAACAGGCACCGAAGATCAATTCCCGTTTGGCGGGCGGTTTGTTGTTTTCGGGTCCGGGGCCGGTTTCGCTGGCGGTTCTCGCAGTCGGGCTGCGGGAGCGCCCAGGTCTTCGAAGGCGGCTGGCCGGAATGGCGGAAACGTCACCGGAAGCAGAAAATCCGAAGTTTCTCAGAACTCCCTTGAGCTTTTTGGAGGCCGGGGTATCAGGTGGATGGAAATGTCGCACGGGTTTCGCATCGACGGGGCGGGAGACGCCGATGAACATTAGGATCCTCGGGGTTCTCGTGGCGATGGCGGCGGTGATCGCCGTGCCCTTCGCGCTCAAGCCCGAAGGGAACCTTCTGGCCGACGCCGACGACACGCTGGTGATCGTCACGCCCAACAACGAGGCGATCCGCCACGAGTTCACCGTCGCGTTCGCCGACCACTACAAAAAGAAAACCGGGCGCTCGGTGCGCATCGACTGGAGGCTCCCCGGCGGGACAAGCGAGATCGCCCGCTACCTGAAGGGCGAATACTATGCGGCCTTCCAGCACGAATGGGAAACGTCCGGAAAAACTTGGACCCCTGACGTGGGCGGGGCGTTTGACAACCCGAAAATCAAGCCTGCGGAAGCGCCGTCCATCGACACTCCCGCGCAGGCGGCACGGCGGGCATTCCTCGATTCCACCCGGGGCATCGGCATCGATCTTTTCTTCGGGGGGGGGGCCTATGATTTCGAGCAGCAGGCCGCGGCCGGACGGCTCGTCCCCTGCGATGTGATCCGCGACCATCCGGGCTGGTTCGGAGCCTCTTCGATTCCCGAGATGGTGTCCGGCGAGCCGTTCTACGACGCCGGGGCGCGCTGGATCGGGACCTGCCTCTCCTCGTTCGGGATCTGCTACAACAGCGACTCGTTGCGACGGCTGGGCGTGCGGGAACTCCCGGCCTCCTGGAACGACCTCACGAACTCCCGGCTTTTCAAACAGATCGCCCTCGCGGATCCCACGAAAAGCGGGTCGGCCGCCAAGGCGTATGAAATGGTGATCCAACAGCAGATGCAGGAGATCGTCCGCGAAGCCGCCTCCGAGGATCCCGCCATTCTTGCCGTGGGCTGGAAGCGCGGCCTCGGGATCATCCAGATCGCCTCCGCCAACGCGCGCTACTTCACCGATGCCGGCAGCAAGGTTCCCATCGACGTGTCGTCAGGAGACGCGGCGGTCGGCATGTGCATCGACTTTTTCGGGCGCTACCAAAGCGAATCGGTAAAAATCGGGAATGCGCCATCGAGGCTCCGGTATTTCACACCGGCGGGCGGATCCTCGGTCGGAGTGGATCCCATCGGCCTGCTCCGCGGGGCGCCGAACCGCGCGGTCGCCGGGGAATTCATCGCGTTCGTGCTCTCGCTGGAGGGGCAGAAATTGTGGAATTTCAAAGTCGGGGTGCCGGGCGGGCCGGAACGCTACGCGCTCCGGCGGCTGCCGGTGCGCAGGGAACTCTACGCCCCCGAATTCGCCGCCTTCCGTTCCGATCCCGGCGTGATGCCCTACCAGGAGGCCGAACTCTTTACCTACCATCCCGCGTGGACCGGGTCGCTCTTCAAGAGCATGAGTTTCATCATCCGGGTGATGTGCATGGACCCACACGACGAACAGGCCTCCGCCTGGCAGGCGCTCATCGCGGCGCGGTTCCCCCGCGAGGCCCTCAAGAAATTCGCGGACCTGGGCGCGGTGGATTACGAGGCCGCCAAGAAATCGATCCAGCCCGCGCTCTCGTCGCAAAACCGGATCGACGAAGTCCGCCTCGCCAAGGAACTCGGCGCAAAATTCCGCGCGCAATACCGCGAGGCCGAGCGTCTCGCGAAGGAGGGGAAATAATGTCGAACTCCCTCGCCAAACTCGTCTTCCTTCTCACGTCCGCGTTCTTCGCCCTGTTTTTTGTCTGGCCGATTTTCGGGACCATGCAGGGGGCGTTTGTCGGGGCGGATGGGAAATTCACATCCGCCTACATCGCGGAGGTTTTCCGCAACCCGATCTACCTGGAGGGGCTCTGGAATTCTTTCCTCATGGGCCTCTTCACGACATTGCTCGCGGCCGCCATCGCGTTGCCGCTCGCCGTGATCGGCGACCGGTATCTCTTTCCCGGAAAATCCCTGCTCGGGGCGCTCATCCTGATCCCGATGATCCTGCCGCCGTTTGTCGGAGCGATCGGGGTGAAGCAGATCCTCGGGCAACAGGGCGCGTTCAACGCGCTCCTGGAGTCGCTCGGGCTCATGGATCCGGCCCATCCGGTGGATTGGCTGGGCGAAAGCCGACTCTGGGGCGTGATCGCCATGAACGCGCTGCACCTGTATCCGATCCTCTACCTGAACGTGCTGGCCGCCTTGGCCAACGTGGATCCGGCGATGGAGGAGGCGGCGGAAAACCTCGGCTGCACCGGCTTCCGGAGGTTCCGCAAAATCACCCTGCCGCTCATCATGCCGGGGCTTTTTGCAGGCGGCACCATCATCTTCATCTGGTCGTTCACCGAGCTCGGCGTGCCGCTCATGTTCGAATTCACCCGCGTCACATCGGTGCAGATTTTTTCCGGGATCAAGGACATCGGGGGGAACCCGTTCCCGTTCGCGCTGGTGGCGGTCCTGCTGGCCTGCACGGTTTTCCTCTACGCCTCGGGGAAATTTCTCTTCGGGCGCGACAGCCACGCGATGATGGCGAAAGCGACCAGCCAGGGCGGGCCTCGCCGGATCGGGTGGGTTGGCGGGTTGCTCTGCACGGGGTTCTTCGCCGCCATCACGTTCCTTGCGGTCCTGCCGCATTTCGGGGTGATCCTCGTGGCATTTTCGAAAGACTGGTATGGCACGATCCTGCCCTCCGGCTGGACGCTCTCCCATTTCGAGGCCGCCCTCGGCCACAACCTCACCCTCCCCTCGATCAGGAACAGCCTGAAATACGCCGCCCTGGCGACCATCCTCGACCTGTTGCTCGGCATCGCCATCGCCTATGTCGTCGTCCGCACCAAGCTCGTCGGCCGCCAGGTCCTCGATGCCATGTCGATGCTCCCGCTCGCGGTTCCCGGCCTCGTCCTGGCTTTCGGCTACCTGGCCATGACCCAGGAGGGGAAAATTTTCTCGTTCATGAATCCGGCGGTCGACCCTCTCGCCATCATCGTCATCGCCTACTCGGTCCGCCGCCTGCCATACGTCGTCCGCTCGGCCGCCGCAGGATTCCAGCAAACCAGCGTGACGCTCGAGGAGGCCGCGCAGAACCTCGGATGCCCGCCGCTCCGGGCGCTCCGGAAAATCACCATCCCGCTCATCGCGGCGAATCTCATGGCCGGCGGGTTGCTCGCATTTTCGTTCGCGATGCTCGAGGTCAGCGACTCGCTGATCCTCGCCCAGAAACAGCAGGACTTCCCGATCACGAAGGCCATCTACGAACTCTACCAACTCCTGGGGGAAGGGCGGTTCGTCGCCAGCGCGCTCGGCGTCTGGGCCATGGCGTTCCTCGCGGTCACCATCATCGGATCGAGCCTGATCCTCGGGAAGAAACTCGGGGCCATTTTCCGGGTCTAGCAGCCCCCCGTTTTGACTCCGGTCATGCTCCTGCGCATATCGGAATGTTTCCTGCTGTTCAAAAGCTGCCGCTATGGTAGGAGCAACTGCCGACCATTTTGGGGGGGCAAAAAAAACAACCTATTGAAATTATGAGCGAAAACAAAAAATTCCGGGCCGGCGTCCTGTTCGGCGATGAAGTGAAAGAAGTGCTGGACTATGCGAAGGCGAACGAGTTCGCCCTGCCAGCCGTGAACTGCATCAACACGAACTCGGTCAACGCCGCACTCGCCGCAGGCCGCGAGGTCAACTCCCCGATGATGATCCAGTATTCGAACGGCGGAGCACAATTTTTCATCGGCAAGGGAGTCAGCAAGGAGAACCAGCTCGGCCCGATCCTCGGCGGCATCGCCGGTGCCCGCTACGCGGACGCCGCCGCCAAAGCCTACGGGGTCCCGCTCATCCTGAACACCGACCATTGCGCGAAAAAACTTCTCCCCTGGGTGGACGGCATGCTGGCCGCCAGCGAAGAGCAGTTCGCCAAAACCGGCGCGCCGCTTTACAGCTCGCACATGCTGGATCTTTCGGAAGAGCCGATTGCGGAAAACATCGGGATTTGCTCGAAATACCTGGCCCGCATGAGCAAGCTCGGCATGACGCTCGAAATCGAGCTCGGGGTCACCGGCGGCGAGGAGGACGGCGTGGACAATTCCGGCGTCGACGAATCCCGCCTCTACACCCAGCCCGAAGAAGTCGCCCTCGCCTATGAGGCGCTCCTGAAAATCAGCCCGAACTTCACGATCGCGGCCGCCTTCGGAAACGTCCACGGCGTCTACAAGCCCGGCAACGTCAAGCTGAAGCCCGCCATCCTGAAAAACTCGCAGGACTTCATCCAGAAGAAATTCGGCACAGGCCCGAAGCCGGTCAATTTCGTCTTCCACGGCGGCTCCGGTTCCTCCCGCGAGGAAATCCGCGAAGCCCTCAGCTACGGGGCCGTCAAAATGAACCTCGACACCGATCTCCAATGGGCGTTCTGGGACGGGGTGCGCGGCTACGAGGCGAAGAACCACGACTTCCTGCAAGCCCAGATCGGCAACCCGACCGGACCGGATGCCCCGAACAAAAAATACTACGACCCGCGCGTCTGGCTCGGTGCCGGCGAAGCCTCCTTCACCAGGCGCCTCGTCACGTCGTTCGAAGACCTGAATTGCGTCGGGCGCAACGCCGCGGCTTCTTGATTTCCCCAGACCCCCTGCTTGCCATGAGCGGGGGGGAGTGCATGATCCCCGGTGCCATGCGACACTTGAAAATCGGTGTTTTGGGATCGGGAAAAGGATCGAATTTCCGCGCGATCCTGTCGGAAATCCAATCCGGACGCCTCAATGCGGATCCCGTGCTCGTCCTGTCTGACGTGGAAACTGCCGGAATCCTCGACCTCGCCCGCGAGGCGGGGATTCCCGCGCATGTGATCCACGAGCCGAAGTTCCGCACGAGGCTTTCCCCCGAGGTTGAAGCCGACGTCGCGCTCAGGCTCCGGGAGGCGGGGGCGGATCTGGTCGTGCTGGCCGGCTACATGCGCATGGTGAAGGCCCCGCTTTTGGACGGCTTCCCGCGCCGCCTGATCAACATCCACCCTTCGATCCTGCCGGCATTTCCGGGGATCGAAGCGTGGCGGCAGGCCCTGGAAGCCGGTGTCGAAAAAACCGGCTGCACCGTGCATTTCGTGGATTCCGGCATGGACACCGGCGAGGTCATCGCCCGGGCGGAGGTGCCCGTTTTTCCCGGCGACACGGCGGAGTCGCTCCACGCGCGGATCCAGGTCGAGGAGCACAAGCTCTATCCGGCGGTCGTGGCCCGGTTCGCCTCGGGGGAGTTGCCGTGAGCAGATTCCGGCTATGGGACCTCAATCCCGAACAGCATCGCGCCGCCACCCACGAATCAGGGCCGCTCCTGATCCTCGCCGGCGCGGGCACCGGGAAAACCCGGACGATCGTCGCCCGGATCGCATGGCTCGTCTCGCAGGGAATCCCGCCGTCGGGCATCCTGGCGGTCACGTTCACCAACAAGGCCGCCCGCGAAATGAAGGAGCGCATCGCCGGGATGCTGGATTCCGAGAAAGCCTCGGAGATCACCGCGAGCACGTTCCACGCGCTCTGCGTGAGGGTCCTGCGCGCGGACGCCGACAAGCTCGGCTACAAAAACAACTTCAGCATCTTCGACCAGGGCGACCAGCTCGGGCTCATCAAAAAGGTGATCAACCGCGTGACCTCGGCGGACGAAAAAGTCGATCCCGGTCTCGCGCAGATCATGATCAGCAAGGGGAAGAACAACGGCTGGAACGCGGATGACGAGACCCCGATCGGGGCTGTCTTCAACCGCTACAACCGCGAGCTCCGCGCGCTCAACGCGATGGATTTCGACGACCTTCTCGTCCAGGCGGTGAAGCTGTTCGACGAACACCCCGGCGTCCGCGAGAAATGGCGCTCGAGGTTCCGCCACATGCTCGTCGACGAGTTCCAGGACACGAACAACCTGCAGCTCCGGCTCGTGAGCCTGCTGGCCTCCGATGACCCGCCGAACGTCTGCGTGGTCGGGGACGACGACCAAAGCATCTACGGCTGGCGCGGGGCCGAGGTCTCGAACATCCTGGAATTCGAAAAGCACTTCCGCGACCCGGAGATCATCCGCCTCGAACAAAACTACCGCAGCACGAACGCAATCCTCGGGGCCGCCAACCGCCTGATCAGAAACAACCCCCGCCGCCGCGGAAAAAACCTCTGGAGCCCGCAGGAGGGAGGCGATCCGGTCCACGTGGTTTCCGTCCCCGACGACAAGAAAGAGGCCGAGTTCGTGGTCAATGAAATCGGGGCCCTGCGGACCGCGAACAACATTCCCTGGGAACACTTCGCCATCGCCTACCGGATGAACGCGCAGTCGCGCCTGCTCGAGGAATGCCTCCGCAGGCTCCGGATCCCCTACCGCCTTGTCGGGGGCAAGAGCTTCTTCGACCGCCGCGAAGTCAAGGACGTGCTGGCCACGATGGCCTGCCTGATCAACCCGTCCGACGATGTCGCCCTCCTGCGCATCATCAACACGCCGCCGCGCGGGATCGGCGCGACGACCGTCGAGATCGCCCTCGAACACAGCGCGAAAGCCCACAAAAGCCTCTTCGACACGCTCACCGCTCCGGAGTTCGCCGAGCAGGTCTCGCGCAAGACCGCCGGTGCGATCCGCACGTTCGGCGAGGAGATCGCGGCGCGGCGCATCCACCTCCTCACCCCGGGCGCGGACGCGGCCCACCTCGTCTCCCAGTTCCTTGTGGAGTCGGGATTTTTTGAGGATCTCAAGCGTTCGTGCAAGACTCCGGAGGAAGCCCTCAACCGGGAGGGCGGGGCCAGGGAAGTCCTCCGCGCGCTCACCGACCATCAGAAGCGTTCCAACTCCGGGCTCCAGGGTTTCCTGGACGAGATGATGCTCGACCGCGAGCGCGACGAGGACAAAAAGGAGGAGGCAAAAGGCGTCACTCTCATCACGCTGCATGCCGCCAAAGGTCTCGAATTCCCGCACGTTTTCCTCCTCGGCGCGGAGGACGGGCTCCTCCCCCACGAGCGCTCAAAATCCGAGGGCACGGTCGATGAGGAACGCCGGCTCTTCTACGTCGGCATCACCCGCGCGATGAAATCGCTCACCATCACCCACTGCCTCCATCGCACGAAATTCGGCTCCGCCATGTCTTGCCGCCCGAGCCCGTTCCTCAAAGAAATCGAAGGCGAAGGCGTGCTGGTCGAAAGCTACGAGGAAATCGTGAACAAGCCGGTCGCCGAACACGACATCGCCGCCTCGTTTGCCTCGCTGCGCGAAATGCTCGCGCGGGATTGAGGACGCGCAGGCCGGGGCACCGGCAATACCGGGAGGGCGAGGCTCCGACCGAGCCCGGATATTTTTCGGCTCACACGGAGGTTCGCCCTCCCGGGAAATGGGGAACACTTCCCCCACTTGCGATCACCGGCCCTGTTTGATAGACAATCCAGACATGGCCATTCGGTGCGGGTCTTGGGCAGACGGCGCTTGTCGAAGGTGAAGGAGGTTGTTTTTCCTCGTCCGTCGGTGAGGCTGGTCATGTCGCCGCAGGCGTTGCTTTGGGAACAATGCGAAATGCGGAATGCAGAGATTTTTCTTTTACAAGATGGACAGCGGGCGGGCGCTCTGAGAGGGGATGGGGATGCCGGTCCAAGCGATTCTGTTCGACCTCGACGACACGCTGATTGTGGATGAAGCCATCTCGGAATCCGCGATGGAGAAGACCGCCGCTCTGGCGGCGAAGCTCCACGGCGCGGAGGTCGCGCGGTTTCTCGCCGACGCGAAGAACCTGTCGCAGTCCCTTTGGCGTGACAACCCCTGCTTGGCCTACTGCGACGCGATCGGCATCACCGCCGAGGAATGCCTGTGGGGAAACTTCACCGGCGAATCGCCCGATCTGGCCATCCTGCGGGATTGGTCGTCCGGCTTCCGCCGCACCCTGTTCGAAGGCATCCTCCGCAGGCAGGGGCTGTCGGACGACGATGGGGTGCTGGCCGGAGAATTCGCCTCGTCCCGCCGCAGGCTCCGGCGGCTGATGCCGGACGCCAAGGAAACCCTGACCCGGCTGAAGCCCAACCACAAAATCGGGCTCCTCACCAACGGAGCACCCGATCTCCAACGCGAAAAACTCGCAGCCAGCGGACTGGCCCGTTTTTTTGACGCGATTACCGTCTCCGGTGAACACGGGGTCGGGAAACCGGAACCCGGCATCTTCCACATCCTTCTCCGGGAACTTGGAACCCCGCCCGAAGCCGCAATGATGGTCGGCAACAGCCTCTCCCGCGACATCGCCGGAGCAATGGCGACCGGAATTGCCGTCACCGTCTGGCTCAAAGTTCCGGGCTCGGAGGAATTTGCGGATGTCTCTCCGAATCACACCATCAACGCCCTGCACGAATTGCCTGCGCTTCTTTTTTCGGGTAGCTGCCGAGGACTTTGATCGCGCGGCAATTCTTGGAGAGTTCGCGGAAGAGGTCGGCCAACTGGAGTTCCTTGGTATGGCCGTCGGCCTCGAGGAAGAAGAAGATGTCGTCGCTGCCCTTCATGGCGGGGCGGCTGGCGAAGTGGTCGAGGTTGATCCCGAGTTCCTTGAAGGGTTCGAGGGCGGAGACGAGCGCCCCGGGTTTGTCCTCGATCCGGAGCATGAGCATCGTGTGGTCGTTTCCCGACGCGGCATTGGGCTGCTTGCCCAGGACAAGGTAACGGGCCGTCGAGCGCGCGTCTTCGGATGCGGGATCCGGGATGATCTCGGCGCAGACGGACAACTCGTTTTCCGCCAGAGCGTCGAGCGTCAGGTTGACCAGCCCGTGCGCCGGGTCTTCGAGCGGCACGACCCCGCAATCCGCGCGTTCCGCCGCCACTTCCTCGAAAACCCCCGCGATCTCGGCGGAGAACGTGTAGCGCACGCTCGACCCAAATTTGCCGAGGGCCGCCTGGTAGGAGGAACTGCCGATCGGGCCGACGCAGGCGATCGCGACGTCCTTCTCGACGGCGAGGGCGGCGGACATGATCTCGCGGTAAATCGCGCGGATCGCCTCCGGTCGCAGTGGGCCCTCGCTGCGGTCGACGAGGCTCCGCAGCAGTTTCATCTCGCGGTCCGGGGAATAGATCGGAAGGCTCTCGCGGTTTTTGATCACCCCGATTTCCCGGGCGATGCGCGTCCGCTCGTTGAGGAGCTTCAACAGCTCGCCGTCAAGCGCATCGATCCTGTTGCGGAGTCCGGCCAACGCGCTCATTTCGTTTCCTCGTCGGCGGTTTCCGCAGGAATTTCCGCTTCGAAATCCGTCGGTTGCACACGGTCCTCTGCGGCTTCGAGTGCTTCCGCGACCGCTTTTTCGGTTTCCGGCTGCTGTTGGGCGGGCACGTCGCCCAGCGGGAGTTCGGGCGGCTTTTCCTCGGGGGGCGGGGTGGCGGTGGGAAGCGGAATCCGCCGGAGTTCCGAGGCATTCGGCAGATCGTCGAGATCTTTGAGGCCAAAGTGCTCCATGAAATATTGCGTGGTCTCGTAGAGGAGCGGGCGCCCAGGGACCTCGGCGCGCCCCGCGATCCGGACCAGCCCGCGGTCGAGCAGGGTTTGCAGCACGCCGTCCACCGCGACCCCCCGCACGGCTTCCAAATCCGCCCGCGTGATCGGCTGGCGGTAGGCCACGATCGCGAGCGTCTCCAGGGCCGGCGCGCTGAGCTTCGCCGAACGGTTCTCCGGAAAAAGCTGCCTGAGCCAGGGGGAAAACTCCGCCCGTGTCACGAGCTGCCACCCCGCCGCGCTCTCGCGGACCTCAAAGGACCGCCCGGTCTCCAGGCATTCGGACTCGATCCGCCGGATCGCCTCCGCGATTTCCTCCGGCTTCACTTTGCCGAAGCAGGCCACCTGCGGATTTTCCTTGGCCCCCTCGGCCGCCCCTTTGAAAATGGCGGCGAGCTCCTTGAAGGAAACGGGTTTTTGCGAGGCGAAGAGGACGGCTTCGACGACCCGGTGCAGTGGAAGGGAGGATTCGTCGCTCATGCTCTTGAAAACAAAGGGGTGGAATGCGCGGCCCGGTCGATCCAGATCTCGCCAAAATGGGCTTCCTGGCGGACGCAGAGCTGTTTCATGCGGATGAGCTCGAGCATGGCCAGAAACGTGACGACGATCTCGGCGCGGCTGGCCACATCAGCGAAGAGCTCCTCGAACCGCACGGCGACCCCGCCCGACGTGACCATCAGGAGGTGGTCGATCTTTTCGGAGACCGTGAAATTTTCCTCGAAGATTTCGCGCAGGTTTTCCGGCTGCTTTTCGAGGCGTTTGAGGATTTTTTGGAATGCGTGGATGAGGTCGAAGATCCCGACTTCCTCGACGAGGAGGTTTTCTGCGGGGGCGAGATCCGGCACAGCCGGGACCCTCGGGAAGAGGTTCTCCATGAGGGCCTCCTTGTCGCGGAGCCGGGCGGCCGCCTCCTTGAATTTCTTGTATTCAATGAGCTGGCGGATGAGCTCCCAGCGCGGGTCGTCTTCCCCGGCGTCTTCCTCCGCCATCTGCTGGTCAACGGGAAGAAGCGTCCGGCTCTTGATGTAGAGCAGGTTGGCGGCCATCACGATGAACTCCCCGGCGAGATCGATGTTGAGCACATGGAACGCCTCCATGTAGCTGAGGTATTGCTTCGTGATGCGCTCGATCGAAATGTCGTAGATGTCCACCTCATCCCGCTTGATGAGATAGAGCAACAGATCGAGCGGCCCTTCGAAGACGTCGAGCTTGACCTTGTAGTCTTCCACCGGGCTTCAGCGCCGCTTGAACCCCCGCTTGGCGGCTTCCCGCTCGAGCTGGGTCAGATGTTTCTTGTGGTCTTTCCGCCGGGTTTTCCGCTTGCTGAGCTGCCCGGCAAGCATGTGGACGACCTTGTCGATCGCCGCGTAAAGGTCCGCCTCCGCATCCTCGCAAAAAATGTCGGGGCCCGGGATCGCCAGGTGGACTTTCACCACGAACGGTTTCTTTTTGTTCTGGTCGTGGAGGAGGACGACGTGCGCGGCCAGGATCTGCTCGCCGTGCTCCTCCAAGTGGGCGATTTTTTCGGCGATGAACGCATGGATCGCCGCCGTCAGGGCGATGTTGCGGGGACTCAGGTGGATTTGCATGGGGGGGATTTTGGCGCGGAGCGGGGCCGCGTGCCAGCAAAAAGCGGCCCCCTCCTCATCCGGCCAAAATCAGCCGGAGCCCGCCCGCCAGAGAAAATGCGACCATCAGCCATTCGAAAACCTGCTGGTTGATCTTCCCGAGGAGGGCCCGTCCGCCCGCAACGCCAGCGAGGATCCCCGGGACAAGGAGGAGGTTCAGCCAGAGCGAGGAGGGGTTGATCAGCCCGAGCGAGGCGCTGAAGGGGACCTTGACCGCGTTCACGATGAAAAAAAACCAAGCGGCGGTCCCGACAAATTCGTATTTCGGCAGGCGGCAGGCGAGCAGGTAAACCGTCATCACCGCCCCGGCGGCATTCGCGAGCATCGTCGTCACGCCAGCCGTCCAGCCCAGCGGCCAGGCGATCGAAGGGTGTTCCGCAGCACCCGCCGAAAGCCTGCCGGAAAGCTTCTGGGCGATCGTCAGAAGCACCAGCCCCACGACCATCCAGCCGATCAGCGGGCCGAATATTCCCGCCGGAATGCGCGGCATCAGAAGCCACCCCGAAACGATCCCCACAACCGCCGGGGGCAGCATTTTCACGAGGTGCCTCCGGACCGTAAAGCGCCGGAATGCGCAGACCGCGAACAGGTCGGCAACGATCAGCAGCGGGAGCACGGCCCCCGTGGACTCCCTCGCAGGCATCACCTGGGCCATCAGCAAAACCGCGACCATGCCGACACCGCCGAACCCGGTTTTGCTCAGCCCGATGCAGACCGCCGCCCCATACGCGCAGGCCCATTGCCACGAGGAATCCAGCATCAGGCATCCTGACCTGCGAGGAAAGCTCCTGAGACGGTCATTTGGTGGGGCGGGACCGCCGGGACCGCCGGTTTGTTCCGGGAGAGGTCAGGATGTCTGAGCATGGCAAATCCTGTCGGAATTTCCGGTGCCTGTCCATTCCGGGGTAGGAAAACCGACACCCGCGATGCGCGCCTGGGTCTTGTCACGCCGGGCGTTCTCGTGTTGGTTGGGTCCCATGAACCGCTTCCTCTGCCAGCGCTGCACGAATTGCTGCCGGTGGCCGGGATTTGTCAAGGTGAGCGACGAGGACATCACCGCAATCTCCGCCCACCTGGGCATGGGCGAACGGGATTTTGTCGAAAACTACACCCGCCTGCGGCCATCGCGGGACGGCCTCGCCCTCGTCGACCAACCGGACGGGGCCTGCGTCTTTCTCGAGGGGCGGGACTGCCGGATCCAGCCGGTGAAGCCGCGCCAGTGCATAGGGTTCCCGAATACCTGGAACTTCCCCGGCTGGCGCGATGTTTGCGAAGCCATCGAGGGGCCGGGGGAGGAGAGGTGATCCGGGAAAGCCATGTTTTTCGCCCTCTATTTTTTTCGCGCGGGATTTTTGGTTTTCGCCTATCCTCGGACTCCCGAAGTGGCGGCCCTTGAATCGCCGCATCGAAACCAACGCCTTCCCCATCCGAAAAAACCTCCCGCCATTATGAAAATCCTCCTTTGCCTCACCTGCCTCCTCCTCGCCGCATGCGGCAGCAGCTACGAAGGCTACAAATTCAAGCCGTATGCCGTTCGCGGCGTCACCTACACGCCGATGGCTCCGCGCGAGGCGGTCGGCCATGTCGTCGAAGGGCTCGCATCCCACTACGACGAGAGCTTCCTCGTCCTCTTTCCCGGGAAAACCTCCCTCGGGGAAAACCAATACCCTTGGTCGCATTCCGCCGCCCACAAAACCCTGCCGCTCCCTTGCAAAGCACGTGTCACCAACCTCCGCAACGGCCGGTCGACCGTGGTCCGGGTGAACGACCGGGGACCGTTTGTCGAAGGGAGGGAACTGGATGTGACAACCGGGGTCGCCAAACAGTTGGGTTTCCGCGAGGCCGGACTCTGCCCGGTCCGCATCCAGGTCCTCAGCGTCGGCGACGGGCGATGGAGGATCAGAAAGTGACTGGAAAAAGGTCCTTCCCCCCCCACGGAACCCCCGGGTTTTTTCATTTGCCGCGAGGCCCCTTCGGGGCGATACTGCCGCTTCCTTTGCAGCGAATGACGAAACGACGATTGACAGCCGCAATTCTGGCAGGGTTGGCCATGCTCCCGCTCCTTTCCCGGGGCGAGAGCGGCTCCGATTTTCAAAAATATGCGATGTCGTTGAGGGAAAATGTCATTCTCAAGGTGGAGCCCCAGGTCGTTGCCCCCACGAATTTCCGTTCCGGCTTCAACCGGTTCCCCTGGAAAAAAGGCATCGTGACGACGGTCTTCTGGGTGGGGGAACGCCCGACCGCCCGCAATCCCGTCCCGAATTACAAGAGCTCTTGGGACGCCAGGTGGGCGGCCAATTACGGCGGCTACGACAATCCCGAGCCCGATGCGCGGAGAAATTTTGTCCCCAAGGGATTTCTCCCCCGGCAAAACCCGTTCTATGTCGCGCTTCCCTACAACGATGTGACGCGCGGCACCACGAAACCGGAGTCCCGCAAAGCCATCCCCTGGTTCAAGCAGGCTTTCGAGCGTCCGGGAAAATCGGTTTGCAAGGGGAGGTGGATCGCCGTCCGCTTCCGGAACCGGATCGCCTACGCCCAATGGGAGGATTGCGGCCCCTTCCGGACCGACCACTGGCAGTATGTCTTCGCCAACGAGCGACCGCTCCCGAACCTCAACCAGAATGCCGGCCTCGATATTTCCCCCGCCGTGCGCGATTACCTCGGCATGGGCAGCAAAGATGTCACCGATTGGAAATTTGTGGAAGCGCGCGATGTCCCCCCCGGGCCGTGGACGAAGTTCGGAGACAACAACACCTTCGTCCTCCAGCGCCGCGGCGAAGACCTCTTTGTCGCGGACCGCAACAACGCCTACGGCGCCCGCAAATAACCCAAAAATTCGTTTGACGTCAGACGGCGCAAGTGTTCATATGGACACCATGCGGCTCACTGGCAAGCAATCGGCGGTTCTGGAGTATATCCGGGAGCGGAGGGCGGAGGGGTTTGCCATGCCCACCGTGCGGGAGATCCAGCAGCAGTTCGGGTTCTCGAGCCCGTTTGCCGCGACCCGTCACATCATGGCACTTGAAAACAAGGGGTTTCTGAACCGCGCCGGCGGGCGGGCGCGCTCCATGACCCTCAACGACCCGCATACGCCGCGCTGGTTGAACATCCCCCTGCTCGGGGCGATCCCGGCGGGCCTTCCGACCGATGCCGTCGAGCAACCGGACCGCTGCATCACCGTCGACGCCGACAGCATCCGCCTCCCGAAAAACTCGCGCGCGTTCGCTTTGGAGGTGCGCGGGGACTCGATGGTCGATGCCTGCATCCTCGACCGGGACGTCGTCATTCTCGAGCTCGCCGAACCCCGGCACCGCGACATCGTCGCCGCGCTCATCGATGGGGAAACGACGCTCAAAAGGTATCTCGTGCAGAATAACCGCCCGTTTCTCCGGGCGGAGAACCCGAAGTATGCGGACCTCATTCCCGCACAGGAACTCGTGATCCAGGGAGTCTTCCGCGCCCTGATCCGCATCAACCACAACCGCACATGAAAACAGCCGCGCGAAAAAGAAAAACCCGGGAAACCGGAGACGACCTGTGGTCGTGGGCGGAACGCCGGGAATCCTCCATCGTGCGCGAGGAACCGCCGCCACCCCCACAACCCGGCTGGTGTCGCGGGTTCCTCAAAAAAATTTCCGGCCAAAAAGACGGGCCGTTGTAGAGACCCTTGCGGCTCCCAGGGAAAGAAACGCGAAGAAAACGTATCGACGACATACCGATAACCCAAGGAAGGGCGAAGCTCCGTCCTGGGAGGGCGAAGCTCCGTCTGAGCCGTAATATAGGGGCTCACACGGAGGTTGGCCTTGCGGCGGGTCGCCCAGGATTGGCAGGAGGGTTATGACCCGTGTCAATTGTGACGGATCTTTCACAAATGCAGCGGTTCACAGATGGGGTTTTATCCGGCACAGGATTGGGCGCACCAAAGAATGCATGAAAAATCATGCGCTATTCCCAAATCCGCGCGTAAGGGAAGAAATGAGAGGGGAGAGGTTCGACGACCTGTCGATAACGCGAGGGAGGGCGAAGCTCCGTCTGAGCCGTAATAAATGGGCTCACACGGAGGTTCGCCCTCC
>JBAYTU010000064.1:0-19561 GCA_041675465.1 Terrimicrobiaceae bacterium
AGCCGTAATAAATGGGCTCACACACCACCGGCAGCCGGGAGGCTGCGGGGAAGCCTGCCGCAGGCAGCCCGTCAGGGCATGACCTGCTGGGAAGCGGGCATGGCAAAGGTTCGCCCTCCCATCCGTTGGCGTTACCCGCGGATTTGGGCTCCATTTCCGCTCGTTCTTCCCCAACGGGCGAGGGGATTTGTGCTTGCCAGAGGAACGCGGAAGAGTAGGTTTCCTGCCTTCCCCTGCGGCGGTTTTATCCCAAACATTTGCAACCTTCATGGTCACACACGGGCTCTCGATTTCTCTGGCCTGCGCATTTCTCGGGCTGCTCTATGCCGCCTACCTGATCCGATGGGTTCTGGCCTCCCCGTCCGGAAACGACCGGATGCGGGAGATCGCCGCCGCGATCCAGCAGGGAGCCAAGGCCTACCTGAACCGCCAGATTGTCAGCGTGGGAGGAATCGCGTCCGTCATATTTGCCTTGGTCTGGGTGGGAAGAGGGCTCGAATCCGGCATCGGGTTTCTGGTGGGGGCGGTCTGTTCGCTGGCGGCGGGCTATATCGGGATGACGGTCGCGGTGAGGGCGAACGTCCGCACGACCCAGGCGGCGACCCGCTCTCCGCATGCGGCATTGCGGGTGGCATTCAACGGCGGGGCGATCACCGGGCTGCTTGTCGTGGGGTTGGCCCTTCTCTCGGTCGGCCTGATGTTTGCCGGGGTGAAATTTTTCACCCCGGATCCTGCGGATGCCGTGCATTCCGCCTTGGATGCCTTGATTGGAACCGCGCTCGGAAGCTCGTTGATTTCGGTTTTTGCCCGGCTCGGCGGGGGCATCTACACGAAGGCCGCCGACGTGGGGGCGGACCTGGTGGGAAAAATCGAGAGCAAACTCGATGAGGACGATCCCCGGAATCCCGCGACGATTGCCGACAACGTGGGGGACAATGTCGGGGATTGTGCCGGCATGGCGGCGGACGTCTTCGAAACGTATGCCGTCTCCCTGATCGGGGCGGTCCTGGTGGGTTCCCTCACCACGTCCGGGGCTTCGGCGGAGAGCGCCCTGGTTTACCCGTTTCTTCTGGGGGGAGTTTCGGTGATCAGCGCGGTGGTCGGAATTTTGTTTGTCAACTCTGTGAGGACCACTCCCACGCGGGCCCTCCAGGGCGGCGTCCTTGTCAGCGCCCTGCTGTCGGCCGCCGTCTTCTGGCCGCTCACCCACACGCTTTTCCCGGACGGCGTGGTGATTGGCGGAAAAGGGGACTGCTCGGCGGACAGCATATTCCTCGCCTCCCTGATCGGGCTGGTGATGACCTACGTCGTTTTGCTGATCACCAATTACTACACATCCACCGACCACCGTCCGGTGCGGCTGATCGCGCGTGCGTCGGAAACCGGGCACGCCACGAATATCATCGCCGGACTGGCGACCGGCCTGCATGCGACGGCTCTTCCGGTGGCCTTCATCGGCATCGCCATCCTGCTTTCCTACCATTTTGCGGGGCTCTACGGCATCGCGGTGGCCGTGATGTCGATGCTCTCGATGTCGGGCATCATCATCGCCCTCGATGCGTTCGGCCCCATCACCGACAACGCCGGCGGGATCGCGGTGATGTCCGGGCTCGACAAAAAAGTCCGCGAGACGACCGACGATCTCGACGCCATCGGGAACACGATGAAGGCTGTCACCAAAGGGTATGCGATCGCCTCTGCGGGCCTCGCGGCTCTCGTTCTTTTCGGGAGTTATGTCGAGGAGCTGAAGGTCGCCTACGGACGGCTCGGAAAACACTTCAACCTCGCGTTCGATCTCCAGGACCCGACCGTCATCATCGGGCTTTTCATCGGCGGCGGCCTGCCGTTTATTTTCTCCGCCTTCAGCATGGACGCAGTCGGCAAAGCCGCCGGCGCGGTCGTCAAGGAAGTCCGCCGCCAGCTGGCCGCCAAGCCGGGAATCCTCGAGGGAAGGGACGTCCCGGACTACGGCACCTGCGTGGACATCGTGACCAAGGCCGCCCTGCGGGAGATGATCGTCCCGGCGATCCTGCCGGTGCTCGTCGTCATCGCCGTCGCCTGGTGCCCGTTCTTCGGGCCGAAAGTCCTGGGCGGGGTGCTGGTCGGCACGATTGTCACCGGGCTTTTCACCGGCATCGCGATGACATCGAGCGGCGGGGCCTGGGACAACGCGAAAAAATTCATCGAGCTTGGCAACCACGGCGGGAAAGGCTCCCCCGCCCACGAAGCCAGCGTGACCGGCGACACGGTCGGCGATCCTTACAAAGACACTGCGGGTCCGGCTGTGAACCCGATGATCAAAGTGGTGAACATCGTCGCCATCCTGATCATTCCGGTTTTCATCAAACTCTGGGCCGTCGGCTAGGCCGGGGGGGCTTCAGATCCCCATGACCCGCGCCGCCTCGACGAGCCCGGCCGGGCTGCCGATGTCCAGGCGTTTTCCCGGCCAGGTCACTCCGAGCATGCCGGCTTGAGAAATCCTGAGATGCTTTATTCAACCTTTACCCTGCCCAAATCCTCTGGGCCGTTCAGTCGATAGCTCGTGCTTCGTCCTCCACTTGCATCTTGCACAAGAATGCCCCGATCGATCAGCTCCTTTATGTCCCGCAATGCCGTATCTGCGGAGCATTTGGTGAGCTTTGCGTATTTCGATGTCGAAAGCTTCCCCTCGAAACCGTCGAGGAGTCGGTTGATGACGATGCGTTGCCTTTCGTTCACCGGAGCCACATTGATCCGCTCCCAAACTTTCGCTTTTCGCAGGATGCCCTTCAATTCGTTCTCCGCTCCGTCGATGGCGCGGCCAAGGCAATTCAGAAACCACTCCAGCCATGAAGTGACGTCCACTCCACCCCGCTGGGATTGCTCCAGATGCAGATAATACTGTTTTCTTTCCGCCTCGATTTGCGCGGACATGCTGTAGAATCGCCCGCTCGTTTCCTCCGCTCGTGCCAGAGCCATATCGGCAATCGCCCGGCCGATGCGTCCGTTTCCGTCCTCAAAGGGATGGATCGTTACAAACCAAAGATGCGCCAGCCCGGCTTTCAGAACCGGATCTATATCGCTTCGCGTTCCAAACCATTTCAAAAAAATAGCCATTTCGCGCTTCAGTCGATCAGCCGATGGCGCTTCAAAATGAACGTGCTCGCGTCCCAGCGGCCCCGAGACCACCTGCATGTCTCCTGCCTCCGCCGGTCGCCATGCTCCAACAGTGATCGGTCGCATCCCACTCCGGCCTGTGGGGAAGAGGGCGGCATGCCAGGCAAACAACCGTTCTTCCGTCAGTGGTTCCGAGTATTGCTGGGTTGCATCCAGCATCATTTCAACAACGCCTTCCACATTTCGATCCGTCGAAGCTGTGCCGGAAAAATCCATGCCGAGTCTCCGTGCAATCGAGGATCTCACCTGCTCGGCATCAAGTCGTTCGCCTTCGATGGCGCTCGACTTCACCACGTCGCTGGTCAGGGTGCTCAGGCTCGCTTCGGCACGAAGCTGAAAGCCCAGACCCTCCATCCTGCCCAGCAGCCGCCCCTGCCTGTGCCGCACATCCGCCAACAGCGAAGACAGCTTGGCGTTATCCCAAGTGAGGGCTGGCCATTTCTTGCATTCATGGATATAGGGCATGTGATCTCCGCTTTGGTTGCGGTGAATGTAAGCGGCATTCACCGCAAAGGCAATTTAATCTCCGCTTTATTTGCGGCAAATAGCCCTTCTATTCGCCGCATGATCATCAATCTGATCGAGTTTTCGGTTGGAAAAGCGGACACCAAAACGGACACCAAACGAGCTGGATTTGGGTCGCAATTCTCACCTTGACCAAAATCCTGCAAATCCCAGCATGTGGCGATGGACTTTTCCGACAGGTCGCTTTTCATCAACCGGGAACTGAGCTGGCTGGAGTTCAACCAGCGGGTTCTGGACCAGGCGTTCGACGACGCCAACCCGATCCTGGAACGCCTGAAGTTCCTGTGCATCGTCAGCTCGAACCTCGACGAATTTTTTGAAGTCCGTGTCGCGGGACTGAAGCAGCAGCGGCAGACGCATTCGTCCGAGGCCGGGCCGGACGGGCTCTCGGCCAGCGAGACGCTGGCCCTCGTCAGCGAGCGCACGCGAAGGATGGTCGACGACCAGTATCTTTGCTGGAGGGAGCAGATCATGCCGGCCCTCGAGGCCCGGCGGATCCGTTTCCATGGCTATCCGGATGTCGGGGATCTGGAGAAAAAACATTTCGCGGAGTTTTTCGAGAAGACGGTCTATCCGGTGCTCACCCCGATTGCGGTGGACCCTTCCCACCCCTTTCCCCAGCTCCTGAACAAGAGCCTGAACGTCATCGTGGAGCTGGAGGGCGACGGATTGGAAACGGACATCGCAGTCGTCCAGGCCCCGAGGATCCTTCCCCGCGTCGTGCCGTTTTCCCAGACCGGGAACGGGGATGATTACGTCTTCCTCGGCAACATCATCCAGGAGCATGTCGCCTCGCTTTTCCGGGGGGTCACCGTCAAGGGGGCGCACCTCTTCCGGATCACCCGCAACAGCAACCTCTACTTCGATGAAGAGGAGGCGCAGAACCTCCTGCATGCGATCGAGGAGGAGCTCCGCAAGGTCAAACGCGGGGCGGCCGTGCGGCTCGAAGTGCAGGACGATTGCCCGGCCCGCGTCGTCGGGCGCCTGCTCGAAATCTTCAACCTGGAGGAAGAGGATGTGTTCCGGATCAACGGCCCGCTGAACTTTTCCCGGCTCATGCCGCTGGCTCTGCAAATCGACCGTCCGGAGCTTCGTTACAAGCGGTTTTCGCCCTGCACGGTCGTCTCGCTCGACACCGAGAGCGACATTTTTTTCCACATCCGCCGGGGCGACATCCTCCTCCACCACCCCTACGACAATTTCCAGACCGTCGTGGATCTTCTGGCGCAGGCCGCCGAGGATACCCATGTCCTCGCCATCAAGCAGACGCTCTACCGCACGAGCTCGGATTCCCCCATCGTCCAGTCCCTCATCGAAGCCGCGCGGAACGGGAAGCAGGTCACGGCGGTCATCGAGCTCAAGGCCCGCTTCGACGAGGCCGCAAACATCAAGTGGGCGCGCATGATGCGCGAGGCCGGCGTCGACGTGGTCTACGGGGTTGCGGGGCTCAAAACCCACGCCAAGGCGATGCTGATCATCCGCAGCGAGGGCGACGGCATCCGCCGCTACGCCCACCTCGGCACCGGCAACTACCATCCCTCGACGGCGAAAATTTACACCGACCTGAGCCTGCTCACGTGCCGTGAGGAAATCACCGGCGATCTCGCGGAGGCCTTCAACTGTCTCACCGGAGTTTCCAAGTTTCCCGGCCTGCACCAGCTCCTCGTGGCCCCGTGGTCGCTCTTCCCCGCCTTCCAGCAGATGATCGAAAACGAAATCGACCACGCCAAAGCGGGCCGTCCCTCGGGCATTTACGCCAAGGTCAACTCCCTCGTCGAGGAGGGGATCATCGAATCCCTCTACCGCGCCTCCGCCGCCGGCGTCCCCATCCGCCTCCTCGTGCGCGGCATGTGCGCCCTCCGGGTCGGCGTCCCGGGCGTGAGCGAAAATATCGAGGTCCGCAGCATCGTCGGACGCTTCCTCGAACACAGCCGGATCTTCCGCTTCGAAAATGGCGGCACCCCGAAAATCTATCTCGGGAGCTCGGACTGGATGCCGCGGAACCTTTTCCGCAGGGTGGAAACCGTCTTCCCCGTCGTCCAGGAACGCATGGTCGAGCATGTGGAAGAAATCCTCGAATGGTTCTGGAAGGACAACGTCAAGGCCAAGGTCATGCAGCCGGATGGCAACTACGCGCCACGGAAAATCGCGGAAGGCACCCCCCCCTTCGACGCCCAGGCCGAGTTTCTGGCAGAAGCCCAACTCCGCCGGAAACGCCGGACCATGGAGATCCCCGAAACCGCCCTCAAAATGCCCGCCAAGGACTGATTTCCCCCCTCAGGACAACAAGTTCTCCACCTTGAGATCCGGCACCCGTGAGAATCCCCGCGTGTTGGCGGTGTGAGTTTTGCATTGCTGCCCAAATTTGCTTGCCCTGGACTTTCGTTCGGTGGTAGAGTCCCCAGCTCTTGTGAACACAACGACCTTGAACATTAGTGGATTCCCAAGTCCGAATTTTTTCGGGCGGTTTCATGGGTTTTCCGCCGCTTTTTCAAAAGGTGTGAAAAAGGGTGTGAACGGTTTTTGGACCATCCCATTTTCAAAATGACCACATTCGGAATCCGTTTTCATCCGCTTCAATCTGCCGGGGATTATACGGATCGCGAAGTATTGGCGTGGGCTCAGAAATGAGGGAGTGGCTTTTTCGGACTTCCTTCGGCGAAATCAGGTAGACACTTTTTAATCCGCGACTACCAAAGTAGACACTTTTTGTCATTGGCACCCCATTTTCGAACAACCGCACCAGCGTCTGCCG
Source organism: Terrimicrobiaceae bacterium (assembly GCA_041675465.1). Classification (GTDB taxonomy): domain Bacteria; phylum Verrucomicrobiota; class Verrucomicrobiia; order Chthoniobacterales; family Terrimicrobiaceae; genus QYQL01. The sequence goes on from JBAYTU010000064.1 coordinate 6,437, forward strand.
GTGCATCGGGGTGAATCTGGTTTTTGGATAATTGAACTGGCATCCGCTGCGAATAGAACAATTCCGCCAAGCAGTTCTCTCCTACTTTGTCTCCAATCGCTTCTTGATCTGGCTGACGGCTGACTGGATTTCTTCCACCACCGTTTTGTCGGCAGCGGACCATTTCGGACCGGTGAGAGCATTTTGCAGGCTCGTTCCGGTCGTGTCGAATGGGTAGATGCCTGGCTTCCACTTGAAGATCCGCTGAAAATCCTGCTCCAGACTCGGGCGGATGTGGTCGTTGAAATAGAATTTCTCGTCTGCGGTCGAGGTTTTGGAATACCTCATCTTCGAACTGGTCAAACTCAACGGCGAGTCACCGGAAGAAGTGGCCAAAGAGTTGGGCGTCCAGCGGAATGTCATCGACAATACCGTCTTCAAAGCGATGAAGCGATTACGGGAAATCAGCAAACGCGAAGAAATCCAACAAGAATTATGAACGACAAGCCTGCCACCCCAAGCGATGCACCACTTTCAGAAAAGGAACTGCTTGAAATCCGCCGCGCCTACCACTCCCTCGAAGCCTTCCAACTCTCCCCGGAGCACCGCGAGGCCAAAGAGATCCTGAAGGCACGTCTTGCCAAGGGAGAACCGGAGAAGCCGGAAGAAAAGGAATCGAAGGGCGAGTAAAATTGCCGCGCAGGCTGGCCCGCCGACTATCTGGAAGGCATCTTTTCAGCGCCTACAGCAGCTCCCCGAATCCCAGCCCTTCGACAAGGAATGCCAGACGCTTCTTGAAAGCCTCATTGGACGGCCATGAAAGCAGCCAGTTCAATCCGTGTTTGATTTCCTCCTTTGTGGGATCCATGGCGACAAGATCCTCTTCATGCCGCCGTCCCTTTGCCGGGTCCATGGCCGCGTAGAGTTTCAGCGCCACCTGGTCTGCACGCCCGATAAATTGAACCCGCAGGCAGGGACCGTATTGCCTGGCATGCTGGGTGGAGCGTTCGAGGATTCCCTCGGGCAGGCCGTGTTTGAGAAGGATGGTGGCCTCCGCATTGAACCAATCTTCCTCAAGCCCGTGAATCTGGGCGGTTTTGAGGATGGCCAGATTCATCTCCGGGGAAAAAGCCTCGATGGATTTCAGGGTGTGGCCATCAACGATGAACGCCAGCGCATCAACGTCCTTCGTGCTGCGGGACAGAATCTCCAACACGCACAAGCCTGAACCACCACAGCAGAGAAGTTGAACATCCCCGGCGTAGGCCAACGCCATCTGTTTTCCCAAGGTGGTCAGCGCCTCGTGGATCTCCTCCTTTCGTTCGAAGGCATTCATTCGGCAGACAGGACTTGGAGTGGGGCGAAAGAACCGCCGGAAACCTCGACATGCCCCTCCTGCTTGAGCCGTGTCACACGGCTGCTGATCTTGGGAAACGTCAGGGGATCGCGATAGGTGTTCATCCCAACGGTGTGAAAAGTCCCGCTGTGGGCATCCCAGAGCGCCATCGATGCCGTGCGTCCTTTCCCACGATACCAGGCCCCATCGATCAAAGCCGCCACGGGGATGACACCATCAGCCGTCTTTCCATGCCAGCGCAGGCGCACGTTCTGCCGTGCCGCCAGGGATTTTTGATCTGAACTGACCTTCCCACCCTTCCGGCCAATCAGGATATTACGGCTGATTTTCGTCATGGAGGGAAAATATACCAAGCAGCTTGGTATATCAATTGAAAAATATTCTGCATTCGGTGAGAGATTTCCCGTCCCCCGGCGAAATGGCTTGTGAAACCACTCCACCATGAAGACCAAACTCACCATCGCCGTCCTGCTCCTTGTCACCGGCTTGGCCATCGCAGCCACGTTCACCTACACAACCGGAGGCTGGGGAGCCTCGGGGGAGATCCCGCGCCTGCGGGACCCGAAGGGTGAGACGAGCGGGAGCGAGCGAGTCAACTGTCCCAGCGACGGCAGCACGATGAATCCCCGGTGATGCCTCCGAACGGCCAAAGAAACTCCCATCCGCGTCATTGCGGGTGGGTCCGCGAGAAAAGGGTGGGGCAGATGAAAGTCTGTCCCACCTCGCGCGGGATCAACCTTGCCGTGTCAATCGCACCCTTCAAAGAGGGCTTCCCACGAGCAATCGAGCATGGCCTTGATCCGCGCAAGTGTCGCAACCGGAGGGAAATACTCTCCTGCTTCGATGCTCTGCCAATATCGCGAACTGAGCCCAGATCGTTCTGCCACCTGCTCCTGCGTGATGTCCGCATTGATCCGCATGGCGGCGACATTTCTCCCGAAACGTGCGCGATGGGAACAGGGCACCGGCTTTTTCGATGGCATGCCGCGAATCGTCGCGGAAACGAAATCCATGCAACACGAGGCTTTACCTCGTTTCGTTCGGTGGTGTAGAAAAGCATGAACAGGGACACTTCCCCAGAAGACACATCGCGAACACAGGCATTTGTGTTTTTGTGTTCAGGGGCTCCCAAATTTGCTTGCCCTGGACTTTCGTTCGGTGGTAGAGTCCCCAGCTCTTGTGAACACAACGACCTTGAACATTAGTGGATTCCCAAGTCCGAATTTTTTCGGGCAGTTTCATGGGTTTTCCGCCGCTTTTTCAAAAGGTGTGAAAAGTCAAGCGTTCCGAGCGGGGCTTCCCTCGTAAAAGCATCCCTAGCTCAATGGTAGAGCAGTTGACTCTTAATCAATTGGTTCCCGGTTCGAGCCCGGGGGGGTGCAGTTCTTCTGCAGATGTGTTTTTTCTCCGTGTGCCCATTGGCCCCGCAGGATAATTTCCCGGCTCAGTCATGGAACAATACCACCGACTCCTCCGCCTGGTTCTCGAAAAAGGAAAACGCAAATCCGACCGCACCGGCACGGGGACGTATTCGGTGTTCGGGGCGCAGGAGCGCTTTGATCTGCGGGACGGGTTTCCGCTGGTCACGACGAAGAAGCTGCACCTGCGCTCGATCATTCACGAGTTGCTCTGGTTTCTGAAAGGGGACACGAATGTCGCCTACCTGCGCGAAAACAAGGTGACGATCTGGGACGAGTGGGCGGATGCCTCGGGCGGTCTCGGGCGTGTGTATGGAGCGCAATGGCGGGACTGGCGGAAGCCGGACGGCTCCTCGTTCGACCAGATTGGCGAGGTGGTCGCGCAGATCCGCGCCAACCCCGACAGCCGTCGGCTGGTGGTCTGCGCGTGGAACCCGGGCGAGCTGGACCTCATGGCGCTCGCGCCGTGTCACGCGCTGTTCCAGTTTTATGTCCAGGATGGGGAATTGAGCTGCCAGCTCTACCAGCGGAGCGCGGACCTTTTCCTCGGAGTCCCGTTCAACATCGCGTCTTACGCCCTGCTCACCATGATGGTCGCGCAGGTGACAGGGCTGAAGCCGGGGGAGTTCGTCCACACGTTCGGCGACCTCCACCTGTATGCCAACCACCTGGATCAGGCGCGCGAACAGCTCACCCGCGAATGCCGCCCGCTTCCGCGCATGGCGCTCAACCCGGCGGTGAAGGCTCCCGAGGATTTCCGATACGAAGATTTCACCCTCGAAGGCTACGACCCGCACCCGGCGATCAAGGCCGCGATCTCCGTATGAAAACCAGTTTCAAGGATCAAGTGGATCCTGCGTCTTTCATCCAGCGCCCCGCGCCCCGCACCCCGCATTTCTTATGGTAGCCATCGCCGCCATGTCGCGGGAGCGGGTGATCGGGGCCGGGGGGAAGATCCCGTGGCACATCCCCGACGACCTGAAATTTTTCAAGCGCACGACGCTCGGGCACGTGGTCGTGATGGGCCGGAAGACCTTCGAATCGCTTGGGAAGCCGCTGCCGGGGCGGGAGAACTGGGTGCTCTCGCGGACCGCCCAGCCCGAGGGCGCGGGGGTTTTCCGGCATCCGTCGGAAATTGTTCCGCCCGGCGACGGGCGGGAGGTTTTTGTCATCGGCGGGGCGGAACTCTACGCGGCGCTGCTCCCGCGTTGCCGGGAAGTCCTGCTCACGCACGTCGCTCTTTCCGTGGGCGGCGACACATGGTTCCCGGTTTTTGAACCGGAGTTCGATTCGGGCGAAATCGTCCTCGCGGGGGATGGCTACACGATCCGGAGATACCGGCGCATCGCGCGAAATCCCGGCTTTGCCTGAACCGAAGTCTCTTCGGCCAAAAGCGGTTCGGGACCCCAATCACGCGGGATGGCTGCCGGTCTGGTCATTGGGTTCGGGACCCAATTACGCGGGATGGCTGCCGGTCTTGTGCGAGGAGGCCCTCGATGGCTGGGGCCAGCGGGCGGGCTTCCGAACCGCCGAGCCGACGGGCGATGTCTTCCAGCTTGTGGATGAGGTCGGCCACATCGCGGCGGGGGTAGGGGCCGCCGGCCGCTGCGCAGAAATGGGTGCGGCAGCCGAATGGCCTGGAATCGTAGATGAGGCATTTCGCCGTGGCCGGATCCAGCAACGGGCATGCGCCGTCCCTGCGGGTGGGCAGCGCGCGGCGGCCGGTGGCTTTGAGCGCCTGCGCGGCCACGAGGGCCTCGCCTTTGGTGAGGTGGGGGGTCTTCCCCGTGAGCAGGAACTGGCAGCACCCGGCGCGGAGCGCGCAGTCGCGCTCGACCGGACGCGAGGCGAGTTCGGCATAGATTTTCCGGACATCGGCGGCGGCCTGTTTGCGTTCTCCGGCGGTCTTTTCGTGGCGGGGAATCATGAGCTGAAAGTCCATTTGGCGGACGGCCCGGCGAGCCATCCCTGCCGTGTGGTGGCAGGGCGGGATCGCCGAAGCCGCCGTGATATTTTACCGGTGTGTCCGTGCGTCCGGCATCAGAGGCCCAGAAAATTTCGGAGGAGTTTTTTCCCTTCGGTGGTGAGGATCGATTCCGGATGGAACTGGACCCCGTAAACCGGAAGCTCGCGGTGCGCGAGCCCCATGATCTCGCCCTCCACCGTCTCGGCCGTGATCTCGAGGCAAGCCGGAAGGGTGGCGCGTTCGACCAGCAAAGAGTGGTAGCGGGTGGCTTCGAAGGGGTTCGGGAGACCCGCGAAAACATTCTCGCCGTGATGGTGGATCGGGGAGGTTTTTCCGTGCATGAGGCGGTCCGCCCGCACGACCTTTCCGCCGTAGACCTGGCCGATGCATTGGTGGCCGAGGCAGACGCCGAGCACGGGGAGCTTTCCGCCGAAGTGTTTGATGGCGGCGCAACTGATGCCCGCTTCGTCCGGCGTGCAGGGGCCGGGGGACACGCAAATTTTTTCCGGGGCGAGCGCTTCGATCCCGGGGACCGCGATCTCGTCATTGCGTTTCACCAGGACTTCCTCGCCCAGTTCGCCGAAATACTGGACGAGGTTGTAGGTGAAGGAGTCGTAGTTATCGATGACGAGGATCATGCGTCCTTTCTGGCGCGGTCGATCGCGCGCATGCCGGCCATGGCTTTGTTGACGGTCTCCTGGTATTCGCCCTCGGGCGTGGAATCCGCGACGACGCCGCCGCCGGCCTGGACATAGGCGCGCCCGTCTTTGAGCAGCACCGTCCGCAGGGCGATGCACGAGTCGAGGTTTCCGTCGAACCCGAAATAACCGACAGCCCCCGCGTAGGAGCAACGCTTGCTTTTCTCGAGCCCGTTGATGATCTGCATGGCGCGGACCTTCGGGGAACCGGAGACCGTGCCGGCCGGGAACGTCGCGCGCATGACGTCGTAGGCGCTCCGCCCGCCTGCCAGCTTCCCGGAAACGTGCGAGACGATGTGCATCACGTGGCTGTATTTTTCGACGGTCATGAAGTCGGTGACTTGGACCGAGCCGAACTCCGCGATGCGCCCGACGTCGTTGCGGGCGAGGTCCACGAGCATGAGGTGCTCGGCGCGTTCCTTGGGGTCCGCGAGCAGTTCCCCCGCGTGGGCGGCGTCCTTTTCCGGGGTCTCCCCGCGGGGGCGGGTGCCGGCGATGGGCCGGATCTCGACCAGCGAATCCGTGAGCCGGACGTGGACCTCGGGGGAGCTGCCCACGAGCGAATACCCGCCGGGGCACCGCAGGCAGAACATGTAGGGCGAGGGGTTCACAAACCGCAGCGCACGATACAGGTCGAGCGCGTCACCGGGGAACGGTGTTTCGAATCGCTGCGAAGGCACGATCTGGAAAATGTCGCCCGCCCGGATGTATTCCTGCGCCTTCGCGACCATCGCGTGGTATTCCTCCCGCGTGGTGTTCGAACTGCCCTCCACCCGCGGGGGGGAGGGGGCGGTGAAGATGGGTTCGAAGGCCAGCGGACGCTGCAGGGCCTGGAGGATCTGCGTGATCCGGGCGACGGCCGCATCGTAGGCCGCGTCGATGCCGCTGTCGCCGAGAAATGCGTTCGCCACAATTTGGATGCGCCGACGCTTGTGGTCGAAAACCACCACCGACCCCGTGACTTGGAAAAACATGTCCGGGATCCCCAGATCATCCTTCGGGGGTTCGGGGATCGTCGGCTCGAACCACCGCACGCAGTCGTAGCCGAGGTAGCCGACCGCGCCGCCGCAGAACGGAGGGAGCTCCGGGTTGCGGGCGACCCGGTATCTTTCCATCCAGCGTTCCATTTCGTCGAGCGGATCGCGTTCGGTCTCGAAGGTCCTCGAGAGGCGGTCCTCGGTGAGCGTCAAGGATTTTCCAGAGGCTGAAAATGTGGCCTGCGCCCCGAAGCCGATGAACGAATACCTGCCGACCTGGTCGTTTTGCTCCGCCGACTCGAGCAGGAAGGACGGGGCGTCGCCGCCCAGCTTCGCGAAGGCGGAGACCGGGGTGTCGCCATCCGCGACGATTTCGGTCCAGACCGGCACCACGCGGGCTGCGGCCGCCTGTTCCGCAAAGGCGGATCGCGTGGGGCGGATCATGAAAACGAAACTTTGGGGGCCTGCTTTTCCTCGGGGTTGTCGATCTGGAACAATTCCGCCGCCTGGAACTGGAACATGCCGGCGATGATGTTTGTCGGAAAAACCTCGCGCCCGGTGTTGTAGGCCATGACCGAGTCGTTGTATGCCTGCCTGGCGAAGGCGACCTTGTTTTCCGTCGAGGTCAGCTCCTCGGTGAGCTGCATCATGTTCTGGTTGGCCTTGAGGTCGGGATAGGCCTCGGCCACGGCGAGGAGGCGTCCGAGCGCCCCGGTGAGCCCGGCCTCCGCTCCCGAGAGTTCCTTCATGGCCTGCGGGTCGCCGGGGTTCGCGGCCGCGTGGCTGCCGGCGGCCTGCGCGAGATTGCGGGCCTGGGTCACCGCTTCGAGCGTTTCGCGTTCGTGTTTGATGTAGCCCTTCGCCGTTTCGACGAGGTTCGGGATGAGGTCGTAGCGCCGCTTCAACTGCACGTCGATCTGCGCGAATGCGTTTTTGAAACGGTTCCGCAGCGCCACGAGCCCGTTGTATTGGCCGATGGCAAAAAGCCCCGCGAGGACGACGGACGCGGCGATCGCCAGGAGGATTCCGAGAAGTATGGTGCCCATGCCCGGCATTTTGCTCCGGCACGGTGCCGCGCGCAACTGCGAAAATCGGGGCGGCCCCGGAACGGGCATTCGCCCGCGTGTTTCAGCACGCCCGGATGAACCGCCGGTTTTTTTTGGTATTTTCATGGGTGGGACAGTATTTGTCCTACTTCGCGTGGCAGGATGTCCCGCGTTATGAACATCAAATCACTCCGCAAGATCCTCTGGAATTCCCGCCGTCCGGCCCGTCCGGTTCACGTGCAGATGGAGTTCCAGCTTCCGTCCTCGAAGCTCAGCCGCGCCGACCTGGAGATCCTCGAAGGTCTCCGTCGCCTGAGGGAAGACCTTTCGCGAGACTGAGCGCATCGGCGGTCATGGCCGCAGTCTGGCCCGTGGGGCCCGCCAGACAGATGATTGCACAATGACGAGGGGAGTGGCAAAACCCCGGCGCAGCGGTTCCACCCCGTCTTCCCCCCATTCAATTTTGCAATCAACCCCGCAGGGCCTCGATCTGGCGCGCGATGTCCGCCTCGGTCACATCGCCCGAAACAAATGCCTCGCCAGGCCGCTTCAAAAGGACGAACCGGACCGACCCGCCGTGGAATTTTTTGTCCTTCCGCATGGCGGAAAGGATCGCTTCGGTCGCGATGTCCGGCGGCAGGCTTACGGGAAGCCGGTGGCGTGCCAGGGCGGAGAAAATCCGGTCGCGGGCCGCGGGGTCGAGCCCGGCTTTTTCCACCGACAGTCGGCAGGCGGCGACGAGCCCGAGCGAGATCGCCTCCCCGTGAAGGTAGCGTCCGTATCCGGCGGCGTTCTCGATCCCGTGGCCGATCGTGTGGCCGAAGTTCAGGAGCGCGCGGACGCCTTTGGTTTCGAATTCATCCTCCGCCACGATCGCGGCCTTGATCGCCACGTTCCGCGCGATCAGGGCCGGGAGATCGTCGGGCGCATCGAGCATGTCAAAGTCGCGGATCGCGGCATGTTTGATCACCTCGGCGAACCCCTCGTTGAACTCCCGCGCGGGGAGGGTGGAAAGCGTGCCGGTGTCCGCGATCACCAGGCGCGGCTGGTGGAAGGCCCCGATCAAATTCTTTCCGCCCGTGGCGTTCACGCCGGTTTTCCCTCCCACCGAGCTGTCCACTTGCGCGACAATGGTGGTGGGGATCTGGACGCAGGGGAGCCCGCGGTGGTAAATGGCCGCCACGAAACCCGCCAGATCGCCCACGACCCCGCCCCCCAGCGCAAAGACCGCAGAGCTTCGATCCAGCCCCCCGGCGATCATCTGCCCGCACAGCGAAGCCGCCTCCTCCATGCTCTTCGAGTTTTCGCCGGCCGCCGAGACCAGGGTCGTAACCGCGAAACCCGAACTGCGGAGGGACCTCGCGACGCGGTCCGAGTAAATCGGGGCAACGTGGCTGTCCGAGATCACCGCGCACTTCCCGGGTGTGAGGACGCCCGCCGCCAGGCTTCCCGCCTGGTCCAGGAGCCCGGGGCCGACATGCACGTTATAGGGGGATCTCTGAAGCGGGACGGATACAAGCATCCCGGAAACTCTGCCCGATCCGCCCGGCGGAGTCGAACCCGAATTCCCCTGAACGCGGGCAGCGGGGCCGGGATTTCCTCTTCCAGGCCGTTCGTGGAATATGGTAACAGTCCGGATCTCCGAATGACCATGCGCACGCCACCATCCGATTGCGGGGACCAGACATGAGCACCGATTTTCTGGCCCGTCTTCCGTTCGAGTGGGCGCGGTATGAATTCATGCGCAACGCGCTGGTGGCCGTCGTCCTCGTCTCGCCGCTCTTCGCGCTGATGGGGACGCTCGTCGTGAACAACCGGATGGCGTTCTTTTCCGATGCCATCGGCCACGCCTCTCTCACTGGCATCGGGCTGGGGGTTTTGCTCGGGCTGGCGGATCCCCTGCTGGCGCTCGTCGGGTTCGCGCTGCTGCTCGGGATCGGGATCCTCGCCCTGCACCGCATCACGCGCGCCTCGATGGACACCATCATCTCCTTGAGCATGTCCTTCAGCATCGCGCTCGGCGTGGTGCTGCTCTCCCGCGGGGGAAATTTCAACCGCTACAGCCATTACCTCATCGGGGATCTGTTGAGCATCACGCCCGGGGACATCGGGTGGCTTTGTGTGACCGTGTTCCTTGTCGGCGGCGGGCTCCTGTTCCATTACAACCGCATTCTCCTCATCGGCCTGAACGACTCCCTGGCCCGGAGCCGGGGGCTGAATGCCTGGTGGACCCAGGTGCTCTTCGTGGCATCGATCGTGATGGTTGTCACGATGAACCTGAGTTGGGTGGGGATCCTGATCATCAACTCCCTGCTCATCCTTCCTGCCGCGGCGGCCCGCAACATCGCGGGAAATACCCGGCAGTATGTCCTGCTTGCGATCGCCGTGGCCCTCGCTTCCGGGATCTGCGGGCTCCTGGTCTCGTATTATGCCGACACGGCAAGCGGGGCCACGGTCGTCCTCGTCGCGATGGGCTTTTTCTTTTTCACGCTCGCCGTCAAGGCGCTGCGGCGTCAGTAGAGAAACGGCTCGGCCGGGGGAGAAAGGGGGATCGCGGCGGGGTGGAACCGCAGACATCCTGATGTCACCCGGAGAAAATCGCAGATCGTGGAAAACCGCTGATCCCATCCCGCGATGGTAGGGACGGATTGCCGAGTCGTCCGTCGAGAGAAGTCGGCGGGCTCGGCAAAACCAGCGCGCCAGCGCACCTGTAAAACAATGGGCCAGTCGAATGTTTGGCCGGGAAGGCAACCGGCGGAGAGTTCCCGCCCTCATCCAATTATCGTCTCAGCCGACTTCCTTGCACCTCAGGATGCCTGAACCTCGCTCGCCGGGCAACAAACGATGCGGGGCGCGCCCATGAACTGGCCGCGCCCCGGCTTTTCGGTTTGGGGTTTGTGGAATTAGGCCGTCCGGTTTTTCCGGCGGATGGTCCAGACGACGAGAACCGCACCCAAGCCCATCAGAGCGTAGGTCGAGGGCTCGGGCACCGCAGAGGCATTGCTCATGACGGTATGCACCGAGGTGTTGTCGATGTAGCCGATCTGTCCGTCGGAAAATCCGGACGTAGCGGTGCCATAGTAAGCGTTGATGTCTTCCGTGCCGACGACGAAGCTTGCGAATAATTCGCTGCCAGCGCCTTTGGCGTAGAGCGGCACGAGAGCATTGGTGTGCTCGCCACTGAGCCACTGCATGTCGGTCAACACGGCATCACCGCTGCCGTTGATGCTTTGGTAGCCGTTGAACGTGTCGGTACCAGCGTCGTATTTCCCGTTGGAATTGACATCGGTATAGCTGCCGCTGCCCCAGAGGTTGCCGGTTTCGTGGTCGGCGGTGACGATCAGGAGCGTGTTGGTCCAATCGATGTTATCTCCACCGAGGTTTACAAAATCCACAACTGCCTGAACCGACAGGTTGAAGTCGATGTGTTCCTCAATGTTGCGGTCCGACTGGTTGGCGTGGCCAGCCCAGTCGACTGCCCCGCCTTCGATCATGACGGCAAAGCCGTTCTCGTTTTTCGCGAGGACGTTGAGTGCGGCTTTCGTCATGGTTTCCAGGGTCGGAACATTGGTGTTGAGCGGGTCGAAGTCGCCTGCGGGATTCGTCCGTGACTGCTGGAGCGTGGTGTTGACCTGGGCGACGCCAAGGAGCTTGTCGGGCGCGGAGGCCACGGTTCCGTTCGCCACCGCCTCGAATTCGGTTTTGGTCTGCACGACGGTCCAGTCGTTGGGTGCCCCGTCTTTGATGTCGGTCCAAGTGGCACTGCCGCCGACATACTGGTCGGTTTTTGCCGTGTTTCCGGTCCCGTTGTCATCGTAGTCGCCGCTGCCCGCGCCCATGAGAACCTTGAGGTTGCCGTTGTAATTCAAGGAATCATACAACGCATTGTTTCCCGCGGCGGGATCATTGCTGTTGTTGGCAGTGGATCCATCCAGGGGGTTGGAGCCATAAACCCCCTCTGAGCCGATGGCTGCATAGTTGTTCCGGCTGCTGTTGTGGCCATAGACCGCCGCCGGCGTGGCGTGGCTGAACTCGACAGAGCTTACCGCTCCGATGCTGCGGTCTTTGACGCTGGCCGCCTGCTCGAAGTAGGTGGTCAGCGGCTTGTCGTCGGTGGTCCAGTTGACCTCACCATCGTAGTTTTTCACGCCGGTATACATCGCCGTCGCGGCGGAGGCCGAGTCGGTGAAGTTGGTCATGGCGAACATGGCGTCGGTGCCGTTGAACATCAGGGACGAGTCGTAGGCGACCGGGCGGCTGGCCGAATACGTCTGCATGCCGTATTTGACGAAGTCGGCCCCTTCGTAAACCGGCGTGATGCCGGTGTAGAGGTCGGTGGCCCGGAACGTGTTGAATCCGGCGCCGTCGCTGATCATGAGGATGACGTTTTTTGCCGATTGTGCCTGTGCGGAAGGCGCTGACAGGAGGCTTCCCAAGAGCGCGGCCGCAAGGCCGAGTTTTGCGAATCGAATGGTTTTCATGGCGTGTTTGTTTTTTGGTTGTCCCGTGGATTTCGGGACGCGGCGACACTAGCGACCGCACGGCAGGGCATCTACGCAGGAGCGGCGGAATGCTTGACGGAATCCGCGATTCCGGTGTGACAAATTCGTAACATTCGGTCGCTTGTCGGAACACGGGGCTGACCTTTACCTGAGGTCTGATGGATACGGGATTTATTGCCTCGAACGGGTTCGCTGTCGGTTCCGTCCCCAGCGCGCCGGGTGCTTCCCTTGCGCAGCGGGGGGCGTGCCCATCTGTCACGCGGTTTCATGAGCGGGCCTGTGCGTCGCTGAAAACATTCGAGACAGCAACACGGGTGCCCGCTCGCCTGATCCCGGCGGGCGAGATGCGGCAGTTGCCCCCGCTTTTTCATGAGGCCTGCCGGAAAGCCCGCTCGATGTCGGACTCTGCCATCCGTTGCGCCAGGTGGCACTCGGCGATGCGGGAGTCAGCCGGCGGGTCCGACGGACTGCTCCGGGCGGTTTGTGAGCAAGGTTTGTTAACGGCAGCGGTGCCCCTGCGTGCGCGGGATTTTCCGATCGGGCTCGTAGAGTTCGGACCGCTTCCGGGGGGGGCTTGCTCCGCAAGCGAAGCCGCGCTGGAGCTGTCCGGACCGCTCCTGCGCGAGTTGGAGCGCGAGGCGTGCGCCGCGTTCGATCTCAATCTCCAGACTTTTCCGGAACCGGTCCGCCGGGCGATTGCATTCCTGGAAAGCCACTTCACCTCACGCTTGGATCTGGCTGCGGTCGCAAGGGGAGCCGCGCTGAGCCCGGGGCACTTCAGCAAGGTTTTCCGGGCAAGCACGGGACGGTCGGTTGCGGAATATCTCGCGTGGGTCAGGGTGAACCGTGCCTGCGAACAGCTTGTCGCCAAGCCGCACGCGAGAATTTCCGAGATCGCGATGGACTGCGGGTTCGACTCGATCCCGCACTTCAACCGGCAGTTCCGGAAGCTCACCGGGCGCTCGCCGGGAGGGTTCAGAGCCGATCAACTGCACAAGGAGCGTGTGAGGCGAGGATAGCACCCTGGGTGTCGGCCGCGCAGCAGGCCATCATCTTCCTTTTAGGAATCGTCCAGAAATAACTTGATACAGCATGGAGTTTCGGCGATTGTGCCGATGTGAAAGATCGCACCAGCGACTTGGAGGCAATAGCGCAAAGGTTTGATTTGATGAAGGGGCGACT
>JBAYTU010000065.1:0-19444 GCA_041675465.1 Terrimicrobiaceae bacterium
CAGCTTGGCGGTATAAACTCCGAATTTTCCGTTTGCGTGACGTTCCACAGCGCCAAACTCTTCCAAGGCCCTCAACCCAATGCTCACGGAACCCATGCTGATCCCGATCCGGTTGGTGATTTCCTCCATCGTAAGAGGCACGGGCGAGCTGAAAAGGATTCCATAGACCTGGCCGTGGGAACGGGGATTGCCAAAAAGGTCCGCCAGATCGGAAAAAACCGAGATCAGGCATTGCTCAAACTTTTGGCGGGTCGCAGTGTCCGCAGGGGAATCGATCACTTGCATGGAGTGAGAATACGCCCTACGGGAAAGAGTTCAATCTAAAATAAAAACAAGGAGGGGTGCTCCAGGGAAACGGGATTGTGCTTTGTCAGGCCGCTTCGTCTGTGCGGGAAAGACATGCCTCCAGCGCGTCGGCGACGGATTCTGTGGGGACCTCGTTCATGCAGCGGAAATCGAGCGGGCAATCGCGCAGGAAGCAGGGGCTGCATTCGACCTGATGCCGAATCACGCGGCTTCGCGGCCCGCGAGGGCCGGTGAATGCGGGCTCGGTTGAGCCGAAGACCGCGACGAGCGGGACGCCGAGAAAATCCGCGAGGTGCATCGTGCCGGTGTCGTTGGTCAGCAGCGCGGAGAGTCCGCCGAGCGTGTCCATCAATTCCTCGAGGGTCGTCTTTCCGGCGAGGTCGGAGACATTGGAAAATCCGGTGGCGAGTTCCTGCGCGAGCGCGGTGTCCGCGGCGGTTCCGAGAATCACCCACCGGCAGGGGACCAGTGCGTTGATGCGGTCGACGACTTCGCGGAACCGCTTCACCGGCCAGCGCTTCGCGGGGCCATACTCGGCACCGGGGCAGAGGCCGAGGACGATTTCATTTTTCGGCGGATTCCAGCGCGGGGTCGGGGGTGGGGGAGTGGCCGCCCCGCAGCGGGCGGCGATCCGCCAATACCGGTCCGCGTGGTGCTCCGGCTGGCGGGGCTTTTTTTTCGGCGGTGGGATCACCTGGTTGAGGAGCGCCTTGCGGCAGTGTCCCTCGAATCCCACGCGCCGTGGAATTCCCGCCAGGCGGACTTCCAGCGCGGAGCGGAAGGAGTTGGTAAAAAGCACGGCGGCATCGAAGCGTCCGCGCAGTTTCCGGGCGACGGAAAACACGGAGTCCGTTTTCGAAAACCCGATCACTTCATCCACCTCGGGGATTTTCTTCCAGAGCCCGGCAAGCTTGGCGGGGGCGAGGACGGAGAGTCGGACATCCGGGCGGCTGGTCTTGAAGGCGCGGGCGGCTTCGAGGCACATGACCGTGTCGCCCAGCCAGTTTGGCGAACGCAGGACGACCCGGAACGGCTGGAGATCCTTTGTCCCGGGGGGGATGAACGCGCCGCGTTTCGCGGTGGCGGTAAGAAAGTTCGGCCACGGCGTTTTCCACCGGTTGTGGACCCAGAACCAATCCTGCGGGGACACGCGGATCTGGCGTTCCAGCGCCGCGTTGATGTTGGCGGTGAGTTTTTCCGGGTGGTCCGCGCTCCACGGGATTTCCTCGCCCAGCACGACTTTCCACCTTGCGAAGCCGTCCGTGTAGATCGCCACCGGGATCACTGCCGCGTTCGTCCGCATGGCGAGCGTCGCCGCGAGTGGCGACGTCGAGGACAGGCGGTTGAAGAGCGGGGTCCAGAGGCCGGCGTCGCCGGCATTCTGGTCCACGAGCACGCCGACGATCCCCGGTTCGCGCAGCAGGGCGACTGCGGCATGGAACCCCTTTTTCCTGTCGAACGTGGCCACCCCCAGTCTCCGGCGGTCGCGGTTGACAAGGTCGTCGACCAGGGGGTTGCGCAGCGACTGGTAGACTGTTCCGAACCGGGCCTCCGGGACCTGGAAGACAAGCTGGGCATACAATTCCCAGTTGCCGATGTGGTTGATCGCCAGCACGACCGGGCGTCCGTTTGCGATGTTTGTGCGGATGCGGTCGAGGTGTTCGATTTTCGCAATCCGCCGGATGTCTTCCTGCGCGACCGCCGGGATTTTGAACGCGCAAACCGCGTTCGCGCCGAGCGTCGTGAAATGTTTGAACGCCAGTGCCCGGATCGCCGCCGCCGATTTTTCTCCGGCGAACGCCCGGCCCAGGTTTTCCCTCGCGAGCCGCCGGTAGGCTGGCAGGATCAGCCACATCACCGCCCCGGCGGCCTGGCCGAGGAGGAAACACGCGGAGAGCGGCAGACGGCGGACAACACCCACTGCGACCGAAGCGACGATATAAACCAAGCGATCTGCCATGTTGGGAAAAATCCATTTAGCCCCAACTCCCGCCCGCCGGAAAGCAAATCCCTGCGTGATTCGCGGGCCTCTTCTGCTCTTTTTAGGATGATCGTCTCAGCTGATTTCCCCGCACGTCAGGATGTCTGAGCCTCTCCTGCCGAAAAACTACCTGATGGCCGGGCGGACCACGACGATGTCATTCGTCCGGAAAACGATGGTGCCATCGGAGCGGGTTCCCGAGTGGAAGACGATCCGGAGGGGGTTGATCTGCTCCACGGTGACGACGCCGGAGACGTTCGTGGTGACGGGATTGGTGCCGAAGCTGAAATGGATCGAGTGGGCGGGAGGCGGGTCGGACGCCGCGCATCTCTCGGGGAGGATATTGGTGATGGTTTCGGGATCGAGCCCGAGCTGCCACAGGCGCGCGGCCTGTTCCTGGGCGTTGAAGGCCCGCAGGGCAACCCCGTTCGATTCCTCCTGGACCAGGAGCGCGCTGGCCAGGAGGGCGGCGGCGGAAATCCCGATGACCAGGAGCGCTCCGGCGATCATGACTTCGATGAGGGAATAGGCGAGGGCGCGTTTCCTTCCCGGTTGCGGTGCGAAGGGCGGACGTGCCCGCCGGGGGCAAAAGACCTTTTTCATGGTCAGCGGTTGCGGCCATCCTCGATCCAGAGGAGGCGGTCGGTGACGAACTCGATGGCGGCGGCATTTGTCCCGACGCTCTCGGGCGCGGAGTTGAGAGTGAGGTTTCCCTGGTTGATGTTGATGGTCCGGTTGGCCCTGATCCCTCCCTGAAGCGTCAGGCTTCTGGTGTTCGTGGGTGCCAAGACCGTGAAGGTTGAGGAGGCATCGGAGACCGTCATCCCCAGCCACCACGTGTAGTTCTCGTTGGCGGTGGCCGTTTGAAGTGTCAGGCTGCCGCCGGCGTGGTTGATAAAAACCCTCCGTGTGCTGTTCGTGCCGCTGAGGGTGATGCTCGTGGTGTTGGTATTCGAGGCGGGGACGATGACATGCAGGGTGTTCGTCTGCGCGGAGGCGACAAGCGTCACGTTGGTGGGCGACGAGTTCGTGTAGTTGTCGGTGTAGTTGTTGGTGGCGTAGTTGGTGACGGTGATGGTGTTGGTGGAGTAGGTGTAGTTGGTGGCTAGGACATACTCGGGGTAGTATGTCAGGTCGGGATGGTTGGCCATATACTTGGCGGTGCGGTATGTTTTTGGGGGCTTCGTGTAGTGGTTCGTGCCGTTCGTGTAGACTTGCTTGTTGGTGCTGATGTTCGTGTTGGTGGCCATATACTCGTTCGTGACGGTATGCGTGAACGTGAACGTGTTCGTTATGGTGCCCGGGACCGCATAGCGCAGGATGGCATTGGTCTGGCCGGGATCGATGCTGGCGGCCACCGATCCCCCGTTGAAATACCTTGTGATGTTGGAGCCGTTTGTGACGGCGGGAGGGACAAGCACGGCCGTGTTCGTGGAGAAAGTGTTCGTGGGATAGGTTACGGTTGCGGCGGTGGAGGAGTAGTTCGTGGTCATCGGGGAGGAGAAAAATCCGATGTAGCCAAAACCGGAGGAATTGGTGCCGGAAGTGAACGGGACGACGGGGGCCTCGGAGAACCCCGTCACGTCGTCCCAGTAGATTTTGTTCCCGCCGGTCGGGACCCACGCCAGGTTCGTGGTGGCCGGGTTTTGCACGACAAGCGGGTATCCGGCGATCAGGGGGCTGCGGGATTTTATGAAAAACCGCCAAAGGACCGAGCGGTTGCCGCCGGAGAGTGTCGCCAGATTTGTCACGGTGAAGCAGCGGTTGCCGAAAGGGGAAAACGGGTTGGCCAGAATGAAGTTGGTATTGGTCCAAAAATTCACGCTGGCATTGATGTCAAACCCTCCCCAGTCATCGGGGAGGTTCGCGGAAGAGTTGGCGTTGCTGCCGGTCGGCAGCGCCACCAGCAGGTATTGCCTCGAGAGGGCGCGGGCGTTCTCGAGGGCAATCCGGCTTTTCATCCCCTCGGCGGCTGCGTCGGGATAAATATTGGCGGTTGCCAGCATCTGGACCCATCCGGCCAGCACGAACGTCGCTGTGAGGATGATGACGAGGGCGAAGATCATGATCGCGCCTTCGACGCCCGCCGTGTGTTTGCCCGGGGATTTCATAGCGGGGGAAAAGCCGGGAAAACCAGGAAATACGAGGTGGCGCCGGACTGGAGCATGTAGTCGCCGCGCGCGCCGACCGGCACCGTTGTTTCGCCCGGATACTGTGAGCCGTTCGTTTGATTCATGGGATCCGGCCACCAGACGAAATAAAACGGGCGATGTTCGGCAAGCCGGTATCGGGCGTCGCCGGTTGCCGTGTCGCTTCTGGTGAAGAAGGCGGCGGATGGGCGGACGGTCGCGTTGTGTGTCGCTTCGGGATAAAACACGTGGTAGTAATCGGTCAAGGTTGTGCCGACGTATCGCCGGACAGACGCGTAGACCCCGGCGGGGGCGTTGGTGACCGCGACCCAATCGCTTTCGTAGATGGCATCCACGGTGATGGAGGTGGCATTGGTGGCGGAATACAGCATGTAGATGGAGAGGTTTGTCGCCACCGTCGCGCCGTTGCCGAGGCTGTTGGTGCTGAAACTCGTGTAGGTGGTGCCATTCGTGTCGATGAGGTTCGTCCGGAAATTCTCCGGGGTGACCAGCGTGCGCGCATCGAAGTTTGCGGGGAGCGTGAAATTGGTCGGGCGGTTGGTGTTCGCCTTGTTCCGGGCCAGGCAGACCACTGCGGTCGCCGAGGAAAGATCTCCGAGGAAACGCTCGCGGAGGCTGTTCGCCATCGCCGCAGCCGCGAAACTGGGAGCCTCGCTCACGCCCACGCTGCCGCTTGCCGCGCCGTAAAATGCCGCCGCGTTGGTGAGGCCGATGTTGACGGTCGTCTGCCTTCTGGAAACCCCGTAGCGACCGATGGAGCTGTAGGCCATCGTCGCCACCGCGACCACCATGGCCCCGATGCCGAGCGCGACGATGATCTCGACAAACGTGAAGCCGGAACAAGTTTTCAGTTTTCGGTTTTCAGTTTTCAGACCGGAGGCGAAGCCCCCGGGATTGTCTTTCCGAACACCGAACACTGAAGCACTGAAAACTTTATTTGCCTTTTTGGAAGTCTTTCGCATTGGAGCCAGCCCCCGTCATCCGGACGTCGCGGTCCACCATGTTCCTGAGGTCTGCTTCCTGGCTGCCCCTGAGGAAGTCGTCGACTCCCTGCAGGGTGAGCGGCGGAAGCTCGATTTTTCCTGTCGCCCCGATCTTCGTGAGTTCTTGAAATGCCTCCCCATACATCACCCGCGCGACTTCGGGTTTGAGCCGGAAGGGAAGGACGATCTGGCGGGACTCCGCCGAGGCGTCCCTCTCGACAAATGCCAGCACGACCTCCGAGTCGTCCACGGAAAGCACCTTCAGCACCTCGAATTGGTTTTTCAAGACCGGTGGCAGGACGGCTCCGGGTTTGAGGATCAAGGATCCGAGGAGCGCCTGCCTGCGCCCGGCGGTTCCCGATACGCCGCCGATTTTTATCGCCCGAAAAATCGCGCGCAGCCGCGACTCCTCGGTCGCCACGGACGGCGTCGTGGTTGCAGCCGCCTCCGGGGTGACCTGTTGGATGAAAGGGTTCCTCTCAGTGGCCAGCAGATCCACCCGCTGGCGTCCGTCCGGAAAGAGCGAGGGATCGCTCGAAGCGCGGAGAAGCAGAGGGCAAAGGAGAGAGAAAAAAAGAGGAAAGAGGAAGGAGGAAGGGGGAAAGGAACGCTTCCCGCGCCCCGAGCGGCGGTCCGATCCCGCATGCCGCGTGCCGCATTTCCCGTTTTCTGGAATCCGTCTCGTCGTCATTGTTTCAGCAGCGGTTGTTCCAGGATGACTTCCATCCTGAGATCGTTCGCCCTGGTGCCCTTGGAAAGCCGGACGCTGCTAGTCCTCACCGTCGGCATTTTGACTTCCAGCTCCCCGAGCCAGTTCATCAGCCGGGCGTAGTCGTCCTCGAATGTGAGGAAGCCCCGCATGGTATTCGGGATCGAGGTGTTTCCCTTCAAGGGGGTCAGCTCGAACCTCTGGGCCAGATTGACCAGGTTGGCATCCTTGACCTTCATCGACAGGTTGACCTCGGCGCTCTGGGGGCTGTCAACGAGGAAATAAGGCTGCCAGATTCGGAGGAATTCGATCAGGTCCGCCGACTGCCTGCGGAGCTCTCCGATCTGGACGCGTTCCTGGTTCAGCTGCGCGCTGGCAGTCGCTTCCGCCTGCTGGGCCGCGCCGGCTTCATTCTGGACTGCTGTGCGCTTGCCTTGGACCCAGAGCGTGAGCTGGACGAGGAGAGCGATGAAGAGAGCGACAATCCCGCAGGCGATGTGTTTGCTGTTCACCGGGGTGCCTCCTCGTTTTGTTGGCGGAATGGATCCTGGTGCACCAGGGTGGCTTTGTAGTCGAGTTCCCCCCGGCCCAAGGTCTGGGTGGGAGAGAAGGCCCGGTAATTCAGGGAGGCGAGTTTTTCCATCGTGAGGTCGATCTGTTTCGTGGAATCCGTCCCCATGCTGAGAGCCATCTTGTATTGGGAGGGGTTGTCCGCCTCCCTGTCGAGGCGGAGGTTCACAATCGAGGAGCGGGGTCCCATGCTTCTGGCGATTTCCACCAGAAGCGGCTGCAGGGGTCTCGAGCCGGCGACCCAGTTCTGGATGTCCGTGGCTTTTTTGATCTGCGTTTCCAAGGCCGCGCGCTGGTTTCTGGCATCCTGGGTCTGTGCCCCGAGCGAGGCGGACATGGCCTTATGGGTGTCCCGTTTTTGGACCGCCAACTGGAACTGGATGGCAAAAATGGAGCTCAGGATGACAGCCACGGCAATCGAGCAGTAGAACAGCAGGGGGACGAGGCGCAGAACCACGGGCAGCGGGGGAGTGATGTCCTTGCGGTCGCTCTTGAAGTCGTCGATCTGTCGTCCGGTGATTTGCATGGGTCAGTTTTGGACCATCAATGTGGCGAGGAGCGCCGGTTCGGACAAATCGCGCACCTCGCGGTTCGGGAACACCTTGGCGAGGCGGTCTTCGAGCCCCTCCATGGGCTCATCGCAGACGAGGGTGATCCCGACGTCCGGCGAAAGCCGGGAGTGAAAGGGGGCGAGCAGGTCCGTGATGGGGGTGACGTCTTCCTCGTAAACATCCGTGCGCGAGCGGAGCTCGAGCCAGCGGTCCTGGTCCTGGACCAGTGCGCACACGGCCCCTTCGCAGCAAACGATGTAAAATGCGCTGACGGGTTTTTCCGAACCTTTCGCGGTGTTTGTCACGGCCAGGGCGTGCTTCAAAAGAACATAGGCTCCGCAGCAGACCCTTCCCACGCGAAAACCCGCCTCGCTGAACATGCTCTCCACCTTCCGGGTCTGGTCCTCGTCAAAGGTCAGAAGGATCGACGAGTTGGTTTCCGGATTGTGGGTGAGCGCATAGCGTTTGCCGCGCTCGTATCTTCCTCCCAGCACCCCGCGCGCGTTGGTTTTGAGCATTTCCTCGCTTCCCGTCCGGCGCGACAGGTTGGTTTCCAGGCTGATGACATAGCGGGTGTTGAGCGAGACCGCGCACCAGCCCTGCTCGGCCAGCGGTTTGATGTGTTCGGCGGACTGGGCGAGGATTTCCTTCGGCTCGGCGCGGACGGATTCCAGGTCGCCGGGTTTTCCGGAACGGCTGATCGCGCGCCAGGAGAGCGAGGCGCGCCCCAGGCCGAAGAAGACCGTTTTCTCCGCGGGAAACCGTTTTTTCCAAGGCGCGGACGGGTCGTCCGGTTCCGGGCGGAAGGCCGAAAAGTTCAGGATGGATTTGAGGTCGATGGAGTTCATCGGGAGATTTCCGCCTGGCGTTCGAGGTATTCCTGCACTTCATCCCAGGCGAACGGGGTGGCCTGTGGGGCGAGGCCGGCCGAGAATCCCTCGTCGAACCGGAGGGAAATGCTCTTCTCGAAGTTATACATGCCCTTCTTCCACCCGGTCTCGAGCTCCTGATCAAGTTTTTTGAAATCCCCGCGACGGATGATGTTCACCACGCCGTCATATTGCAACAGAACCTCGTGGATGGGGAAGCGTTTTCCTTTCCGCTCGTCCAGCAAGAGCCGCTGGCACATGATCAGGCGGAGGCAATCCGCCATCGTTTCCTGCGAGCTGTCGAGGCGTTCGGAGGGGATGAGTTTGAGGAACCGCTGGACGGTCTGGGAGGCGGACGAAGTGTGGAGGGTGGCCACGACCACGTGGCCGGTCTCGGACGCCTGCAAGGCGATCTCCGCGGTTTCGCCGTCGCGGATCTCCCCGATGATGATGACGTCCGGTGCCTGCCGCAGGGCCGCCCGGAGGGCTTTGGAAAAGTCCAGCTCGTCACTGCCCATCTCGCGTTGGGAGATCAGGGAAGGCAGGCCGTCGGGATAGACAAACTCGATCGGGTCCTCGAACGAGATGACATGCTCGCGTCTCCGCAAGGCGCGGTGGAGGACCATCGAGGCGATGGTCGTGGATTTCCCGCTTCCCGTCGCCCCGCAGATGAGGAACAGCCCGTTTTTGGCCTCGAGGAAGGCCTTCAAGGCAGGGGTCGGGACTTTGATCGAGGAGGGGTGGGGGATTTCATTCGGCAGCAACCTCATGACCCACCGCAGCCGCCCCTGCGTGATCATCTGGCTCACGCGGAACCGTCGGCCGTGGAAGTCCATCGCGCTGTCGTCGCAGCCCGGCTCCACGTATTCCGGAAGCGCCATCTCGAAGATCGTGTCATCGTAGATGAGCTGGCCGTTGAGCTTGTAGGAAAGGGGATCCCCAGGGGTCAGGTAAAAATCGCTGACGCCCTCGGACGTGGAGAGATCCCGGATCCGTTCGCCGACCGGGGAGTCTTCGGGGAGATCAAGAAGTCGCATGGGAAGGGTTCAGTGGTGGCGTTTCGCGAGGCATATCAAGGAAGCGCTCCCGCGTTTGTGAGCGCTTGGCGCAATGTGGGATCCGCGCCGTTCTTGAGAGTGTCTCCCGTGACATCCAGCCGGTTGATATCCTCTGTCGCGGGCGTCAGCGGGTTATCCCAGTGGGTGTAGTAGGTGTTGGGGTCCACCTGGGTTATGGGGGACCATGACGGGTGCTTGAGCCCGGTGGATTTCAAAACGATGTCTTCGTAGTCTCTGTCGCCGCCTCCCGGCAGATCCTCCATCGCGACGACGCCGTGCCCCAGGTCGACGACCTGGCTTTTGGAGAAGCCGGCGACGTCACCCGTGTCGAAGGACAATGAAGTCAGCGGGTATCTCACGTCGCTCATGCTCGGGTTGCTTCCCGCCATGAAATCCGCAGAACCCTTGTAGGTGATATTGATGTTTCCTGTGGGGGTCCATGTGGATGCGGTGACAGCGGCGTGGCTGGCAAACGTGTCGTTGGGGATCAGAACCAGGGCGACCAGAGTGCCAGGGGGGAAATTGAGCGTGTGGCCGGTGCCGTCCTTGCTCAAGGCCACACCGCCCTGCGTTCCCCCCTCGGCCACCCTGCGGACGAGTTCGCGCATAAAATCCCGGAGCCCGTTCGCGGTCGTGAGGTCATACGGGGGATTTCCCATGCCCTCGAGGGAGGCATACCCCACCTCTCCCTCATAACCGGCCCCATCGTAATACTTGTCGTCTGTCACCACTCGCCCGGTTTCGTCAACCTCCATCACGCCGTTGTGCGGAAAACTGGGGAGGGCGATCTCGGCGATGGATGGGTTCACCGCCGATCCGGTCCCCGGCTCGCTGGCCTGCGCGAGCGTGACCGGGGGAGGGTCGGCATGCGCCCAGACCCAGCCCTCTCCGGCGGTTTCCTTCGTCGCGGCGCGCGAAGCGGTCGCGGGGTCCCCTGCGGCGAGGTCCTCGTTGAGGGTGAACTCCTTCACCCCGACACCCCCGCCATGAACGACTTCGAAGCGTTGGGTGGAGTTGTTCCAGACCGCCCTTGCAGGGTCCGATTCCGAGCTTGCCCGATACCAGACTCTGGCATCCAACGTGCTTCCTGTCACCCCGAGGGCTGCGGAAGAAGAGGCGCGCTTCTTCAACTCGGTCAGCACGGTCTCAACACCGGCGGTCCCCGTTCCGGTCAGCGCGTTCGTGTTTCCGCCGCTGACCGCATAAATCTCGATCGCCCTGTTGACGGTGGCTGTGTCTGCCTCGAGCTTTGTCTCCGCCGCATTCTTCCGGCTGTCCGTTACCGTCACGTAGCCGATGGCTCCTATTGCGGACAAGATCGCAAGCGAGGCCAGCACCTCAATCATTGTAAACCCGGAGGTGGGGGGGAAGCGTGTCACCTTCATGGTTTTTCATTCGTTCCAAACTTGCCGGGTGTCAATATTATTGTTGCATAGTTGCATAACTTTCGGCTAGCAAGTGGGCAGGAAAATGAGCTAGAAGCACTTTCTGACGTTTTTTTGTCACCGGAAATTCCCCAAAACCCATGTTGAAAAAGATATTCACATTCGAAATAGCCGTGTCATCGGCACCGATTTGGTGAATAACTTTTCCCTGCAGATCCCCGTGAAACTTGTGAGACCCAAATTGCCCCCGATATTGTTCCGAATGCTCCGGTTGGGAACGCTCTGTCTGTATTTCGCTGGGGTCGCCATTGCGCAACAGCCCGCGCCATTCGTTGTCGAACCGCCGCCCAACGCGGCCTACCCGGATTACGGGGCGGGAAACGCCGCCGCGTCGCGCCTGCGGCGTGAGCCCGCAAAGCTGTTCACTTTCGATCGTGCCGCCCTGCGCGATGTGCTGCGGTATCTCGCCGATGATGCGGGGATTCCGTTCGTGGGGATTCCCGAGAGCGATGCCGCCAACAAGCATCTTGTTACGTTTACCATGGAGGCCAGCCCGTTCACGGCCTTGGAGAGCGTGTGTCGGGACAACGGGATCCGCCTCACCTTCGACAACGGTGTCTGGTATATGCGCACGGTGGACGAGGAACGCGAGCGGCGCATCAAGGAGGAGGATGACAACAAACTCATCGGGATCGCCTACCGGCTCCGCTACGACCCGGTGGACCGGGTCGATTTCCGCGTGGACTCGGCAGCCGGCGGAGCGGCGCAAACGCAGGGTGGCAGCACCGGCAGCAGTTCCATCATAGCGTCCGGGGCGAACATGCCGCTCCAGAATTCGCAGAGGGTGTTCTCCGCGAAGGCCCCCCGGATCGTGAACGAGATCCGGGTGATGCTGGGCCTGCCGCCGATCACATACGGGCCGGATGGCTCGGTTCAGGGGGAAACGGTGAATGCCGGGACCACGGCGCAATCCACTTCCCCCACGGGAACCCAGGAAGCGTCGCCGAACAGCCCGCAGAGGCTGAATCCCACCTACGTCCCGCCGCAGACGCCGCAGGTCATCTACAACTCCGACACGAACACGCTCTGGGTCGTGGCGACCCGCGCGCAACACAAGTGGGTGTCGGAGTATCTTCTGGCCGTTGACCAGCCCCAGGTTCTCATCGCGATCGAGGTCAAATTTTTCGAGACGACAAAGAACCCGAGCAAGGAATTTGGGATCAACTGGAAGGGGACGATGCATCCCGATCCCATCACCGGGGACGGAGGGATCAAGCTGACCGCCAGCGGCATCACCGTTTCGCCGGGAGGAACGATCACCGTGGACCAGCAGAACCAGCACCAGAACCAGTCTGGAACGCTTCCTCCGGGGAGTTCCGCTTATGACTACAACACCGGAAACAAGGTGACGAATGTCAACTTGGCCGCGCCCTACTCGGCTGTCCTGACCGCCAGCGACGTGCAGCTGGCCTTGCAGGCATTCATGTCGGACGACAAAACCAGCATGGTCCAGTATCCGCGGGTTCTCACCGTGAACAACCGGGAGGTTGCGATCACCAGCGCCGAAAACACGCCCATCAACGCGGGCGTCACTTCCGTCTCCTCGACCGTGGGTGCCAGCTCCCAGAACGTCGGCACCCTGGGCTACCTTCCTGTGGGAACCCAGATCAACATCCTCCCAAAATCCGTGGGGATCGAGCAGGTCGCGTTGACGGTGGCCATAACGATTTCGGACATCCTGAGATTCGAGCCCCTGAACCTTGGCACGGGAATCAACCTGTATCCCGTCACCTCGGAGCGCGTGTATAATGCGGCGCTCCAAGTCAACTCCGGCTACACCCTTGCGGTCGGGGGATTGGAGACCACCGGCGACACCCGGTTCGACAACGGGATTCCCGTGCTCCAGGACATCCCGGGCGTCGGCCATTTTTTCCGGAGCAAGACCCGCACGCGCAGAAAAAAGAACCTGATCGTCTTCATCACGCCGACGATCATCGCGAACCCCAAGGCCACGCGGGGCATCGGCGAGACGCCGGAAACCGTGATCCCGATCCGCCCGAACGACCCGACACCGCCGGCCTTCACGCCGGACGGGCACCTTGTTGGCGGCTACGATGCGATCAATGCGGCCTTCGCCTGGTTCGATTTCCAAGTCAAGCTGTTCAAGCAGATCAACAAGGAAAACCGCACGGACAAGCAGTCGATCAAGCAGCTCCGCGCGGTCATCGCCTCGGCGAGGATGCTCGTCTGGGACATCGCCCAAATGCAGGATGCGGCAGACCCCGCACGGGCCGATCAACTCGCCCGTCTCGGGGAACGCGCCGTTGCGACCCTGACAGAACTGAACAGGGTTCTTTCGGTCGCCCAGGACAACGTCATGTAGATCCTTGGTGTGAGGGGCCTCCGGCGCAGGCGGGCTTTTTGGCCGCGACCCAGAATATCGATTTGACTGCGGAAGTCAAAATCGCGGATTCCTCATCGGGAAATTGATAGGCCGCCCGCCCGCCCACCAGAATCCGGTTGGGCGTGTATTCCGAGGCTTCGGCATTTGTCCCGCCCATCAGCACCGCCTCGCCGCTTCTCGCCGAGGATTTTCCGGGGACGACCTTGCAGAAATGGTTTTCGCCCATTTCAAAATTGTACGTGCTGTTCGCGGTGCGGAGCACAACCTTGTCGCCACTCCCGAGCAGATCGAGATTCAGTTTCTGAAGCGATTGAACGGTCGGCGGGGAAGCCGGGGCCGGAGCGGGAGATTGTTCCCCGGCTTTCGGCTGAATGTCCCGGGGTTGGATGGATGGGGGTTTGGAGACGGGCCGCAGGAGCGGGAGCGATATGGGCTCGCGCTGCAAAACTCCGTTTTCCGGGTGGGTCATCGCTATCATCGGATACGAACAGTAACAGAAAATGTGGGGAACGCCAATTTTTCAGTTGCTTCAACCGTGTCCCGCACAGGGCCGGGTCTTTCGACCGGGATTCGGCCTGCCCTCCCTTCCAAACCAGATGGAAGATCTTCCGGGGCGGGTTCTGCGTATGCGCGTGATCGGCCTGGGAAAAAACGGCTCATGGGATCGGGGGTTTCGCCTTTGATCCCACCCATTCCGGGCGCGCAACTCCCGCGCGGAAAGCCTCGAGGGCCGCAGGGGAGGAATTGATGCGCAGGTTGCTGTAAGTGCCGTCATCGTTTTGCCAGCGTTCGTGCCAGTAGACGGCGGCTTTGATCCGGGGATGGGCGGGGATCATGGCGAGTGCATCGCCGATCCACCGGGCTTTGTCTCCGGCTTTGGGAAAGTCCCCGACGCCGAATTCGGCGAGCATTACGGGTTTGGCGGGATCGAGGGCGGTGATTTCCTCGTAGGGCCATTTGATCAGGTCGGGGAAAAGCGCCCAGCTCCCCTCGTTGCGGAACTGTTTTCCGTAGACGCTGAGGCCCAGCCAGTCGACGTAACCGGAACCGGGGTAATACGAGGCCATCACGTTCCACACGTCATTGATCGCGGGAAAAGCGTTGACGTGAAACACCCACAAAATGTTGTCCGCCCCACGCGCCCTCACCCGGTCGACCACATACCTCCAAGTCTGCTTGAAGACCTCGTTGCCGCCGTTTTCTCCTCCGTAGTAAACCCCCGACCAGGGGAACCAGCTTCCGTTCATCTCGTTGCAAAATGAGACGAAGAACGGCTTGCCGAACGCCTTCGCGCCGTCGGCCCACCCGTCGATGTAGGCATCCCATTTCCCCGCCAGAATCTCCCGGAGCGAAAACCGGTCCGGCCCCTTTTCTTCGTCGTAGGGCCTGTCCCAAGGCGACCAGTAGATCATGGGAATCGCCCCGTGGCGGGCAATCAGCGAGAGGTTCCGGGACGGAAAGCTCTGCTCGCCCCAGTAACTTGAAGAGGCGATGATCGCGGGCGGTTTTCCCACGAGCTTCTCGAAGTCCTCGATGGCCTCCAGCGTGACATGATCCTCGGTTTCTCCGAAATCGATATACGCGCCGAACAAGACCCCCTCCGGCAGCCGGATGAGTTCCGGCCTCCCGGGTGGCGGGGCGGCGGGCAGTCGGGGCACGGAAGACACGCAACAAAGGAGAACGAGGATTCCCGGTATGAAACGGAGAGGCGTCATGGCACCGAGACAGATGCGGTCCGCTGCAATTTCCCCCATCCGACGATGGCACCGCGAAGCGCGTGCAGGATCGATTTCCAGATCACATAGCTCAGGAGCGGGCGGTAGACGAACCGCTGCGGGATGATGCGGAGGGCGGTATGGAGAGGAAGGCCCTCCATGGCCACCGCCGCCACCGCAAGGAGGAGATCGCACAACAGAAAGGCCAGGAAGTAAGGGAGAATATCCCACATGTTGCCGAAGAGCAGCGACTGCAGGAAAAGGAGATCGATAAACGGCGAAAACGCGACGAGGATCACCTGGAAAAACCAGATGCCCGGGAGGCTGAACCAGCCGAGCGCTTTGAAGCGCGGGTTGAAGATGATGTCGCGGTGCTTCCACGCGCATTGCAGGGTGCCGTAGGCCCAGCGAAATCTTTGGCGGGCGAGCGCGGAAAATGTCTCGGGGGCCTCGGTGTGGGCGACGGCTTCCGGCTGGTATTCGATGCGGTAACCGGCCTTGTGGATGGAAAGCGTCAGGTCCGTGTCTTCCGCGAGCGTGTCGAAGGAAAATCCCCCCGCAGCCCGGATGGCTGATTTTCTCACGGCGCTGATCGCTCCCGGTGCGACGGTGATACAGTTCCACGCGGCATAGGCCCGGCGGTCCAGGTTGAATCCGCACACGTATTCCAAGTCCTGGCATCTCGCCAGAAACTTCCTCAGGTTTCCCACCCTCGCGTGGCCGGAGACGGCTCCGACTCTCGGGTTCTGGCAGGCCGAAATCAGATGGCGGAGCGCACCGCTCTCGAACTGGGTGTCGGCATCCACGAACACCAGAAATTCGCTCGTCGACTCCTCGACCCCCCTTTGCAGCGCGTGGGCCTTTCCCGTGTTTTTCTGGCTGATCAGGCGGACGCGGGAATCCTCGATGGCGAGCACGGCATCTGCGGTGGCGTCCGTGGAGCCATCGTTGATCACCAGAATTTCCATCCCCCCCGCATACTCCGAGGCGAGCAGGGAGCGGACGGTTTTCGCGATCACCTTTTCCTCGTTGAAAGCGGGAACAAGAATTGTCACGGGGGGAGCCACGCGGCCCATTTTCGCCGAGGGGTTTTTGTGCGCGCGCGCCAGGATGAGGACCAGCACGGTGCGGAGCAGCACCAGGATCGTCGCCACCTCGAGAAAGACGTGCAGGAAATCCTGAAACTGCCGGAGGATCTGAAATCCGACCCCGCTTGCCAGGT
Source organism: Terrimicrobiaceae bacterium (assembly GCA_041675465.1). Taxonomy (GTDB): domain Bacteria; phylum Verrucomicrobiota; class Verrucomicrobiia; order Chthoniobacterales; family Terrimicrobiaceae; genus QYQL01. Next base: position 15,904 of record JBAYTU010000065.1, read on the forward strand.
TGTGTATGGATCTCTTCTCCGCGGTCACGGGAGGCATGATCTTTTCCTCATCGAGACCGAGCAGGTCGCTGATCAGGACCACCCGGTTGCCGCGTTCTTTGAGGTGGTCGAGAATGGAGGGCAACGCGGCCACCGTCGCGCTGCGATCTCCGCCGCCATCGTGGAGCAGGATGATGTTGCCGCGGGGCAGCTCGGACTTCACGCGTTGGAGGAGCCGGTCTTTTTTCGGCTTCTGCCAGTCCTGCGGATCGACGTTTTCGAGGATCGTCATGTAGCCGAGGGACTGTGCGATCTCGATGGGCACCAGTTCCCGGAGGTTCGCGGGACGGGAGTCGGCGTTGTAGGGTGGCCGGAAGAGTGTTGTGGAGCGTCCTGTCAGCGACTCGATCAGGCGCTGGGTGGCATTGAGCTCGAGCTTGATGAGTGCTGGCGGAGCCTCCGCGAGATTGGGGTGGGTGAACGTGTGGTTTCCGACTTCGTGGCCTTCCGCGACGATTCTCCGGACGAGCGCCGGGTGGCGTTCCGCCTCGGCACCCACCACAAAAAACGTGGCCTTGGCTCCCTTTGCTTTGAGGATGTCAAGAATGGCGGGCGTCCAATCCGGGTCCGGACCGTCGTCGAATGTCAGGGCGACCGCTCCATCCTGGTCGGAGCCGATGCGGAAAAGGGTCGGGTAGGAGGGGAGGATTTCGTAGTCGCATGAGATCTCTCCGTGGGATCCCTTGGAGAATGTGCGGCGTCCGTCCGACGAGGTGGGGTCAAGGCTGACGATTTCACCGGTTCCGATGGAGGTGATCTCGTTTCCACCCGGTATCAATGGTCCGGGCTTGAACGGCCTGCCCTCCATTTCCGCGCCGATGATGTTCCATACGGCGGGATCCTCGGTCCCCAGGCGGTCCACCGCCACACCGCCGAAACCGTAATCCCTGACGGCGTCCAGTTGGTTCGCGAAGGAGGCGGCATCAAGAAACCAGACATCGTGGCCTTTCCCTTCATAAAAATAGGAAAAGCTTCCGTTGAATGTCGGCCCTGCGGTTTTTATTCCCGAGGAGCCGGAATTTCCCGCCCGGCTCATGACGTCCGCAAAGGAGATCTGCTCGCCGGTCGAAGCCCCTTCCTCCCAGTCGCAGCCGTAGCTGCCAAGCGACGCGATCCATTTCTCCGGCGAGGCGCAGCGGCTGATGACTTTCATCCACCCGTCGAACCAGTCCTGCGAGGCGATCGGTCCCGCGTCGTCGTCCTCCCCGTTTTCGTCGTGGAGAAGGGCCACAAACCGGTCGACATGGGGGGACATGCGATCAAAATCGAAGGCTCCGAAACCCGCGTCCATCGTCACGCAGAGCCACGTCTCGAGCCTGCGGGACCTCAGTCCGTCCGCGATGGAAATGACCAGGCCGGTCAGCTCGTCGGACAGGCCGGGATCGATCTCCTCCCAGTCGAGGACCACCCCTGCCGCCTTCACTTTGTGGAGGCGCGCCGCCAATTGCGCGATGAATTCCTCCTTCTTCCGCCCGTCCGATTGGGCGAGGGATTCCACCCCTTCGGGAGCCCGCCTGCTGCCCGAAAGATTGGACAACACCGGCATGAGCCTGATGGACTTTGAGACAGGGATTCGCTCCAGCTCCGCATCCTCATCCTCCTTGATGCCGTCTTCCACGCCCGCGAACGAAAGCCACTCCGGGCAGAGGTGGGTCAGAAGCGCCTGATTCGCTGACAGCGAACGGAATGCCCCCTCGTCCCGGCCCGCAAAAAATGCGGCCCGGATGCCCGGATTCAGCACGGAGGGAGCGGGCGGGAGGCTGTCTGCGGGTGCCCTTCGGGTCAATCGTTTGAAGAGCGCCTTGTCGCTCTCGCTCTGTCCGGACGGTTTGGCCAGCTTCGCATACGCCTTGATTTGCTTTTTCAGGTTCTGGAGCGAGTTGGGTCGGTCGAATTTTGGGGAGACCAGAAGGGCTTGGACGAACAGGACCAAGGCGGTGATTCCAACAAGCGCCCCCAACCCGGCGAGAAACTTGAACCGCCGCCACCGGGAACCCCGGGTATCGTGGAAGATAAAATTGTTCTTTGGCACGATCGTCAATATGACCGGGAGCGGAGGGGGTGGGATTCGGTGGGGGATCTGCTGGTTTCAGGTATTACAATACACTGATACAATACACTGATTTTTTGCGGATGAACCCATTTTTAGGCCGCCAGAACCGGGCTGCCCGAAGGGGAAATTTCGCGGAGTTTGGCCACTGCGGACGGGACCAGGTCGCAGGCTCCGGCCAAGTCTCCGGCCGAGTTATAGCGCCCGAACGAAAATCGCAGGCTTGCCCTGGCCCGCTCGTTCGAGAATCCCATGGCCTTCAAGACGTGCGAGGGATGGATCGACCCGCTCGTGCAGGCGGACCCCGCCGAGCAGCAGAGCCCTTGCTCGTCCAACAGGATCAATGCCCCTTCGCTCTCGACTCCTTCGAAGGAAAGGTTGCTGGTGTTCGGGAGCCGGTGGGTCCGGTCCCCGTTGACGCTGCAACCGGGGACGGCGGACAGCATGTGTTCCTCGAAGGCATTCCGCCAATCCAGCACCTGGCGGCTGCCGATGTGCGCGGCGGCCAGCTCCGCAGCTTTCCCGAAACCGGCGATCGAGGCCAGGTTCTGCGTGCCCCCGCGCCGTCCGCCTTCCTGGCTCCCGCGCAGCAGGGGGGAGAACTTCACCCGGCGGTTCGCATACAGGGCTCCGACACCTTTCGCCGCATGGATTTTGTGGCCGGAGGCCGACAGGAAATGGATGCCCGAATCGGCGAGGGAAACCGGCAGTTTCCCGAACGCCTGCACCGCGTCGACATGCAGGAGAGTTTTTTTCTTCCGGACGATCTCCGCGATCTCGTGCATCGGAAAGAGCACGCCGGTCTCGTTGTTCGCCCAGAGCAATGTCACCAGCACCGTATCCGTGCGGATCGCCGCAGCAAGCTGGTCCAAATCCAGCATCCCGGAGGAGTCGACCGGCAGCCAGGTGACCTCGTAGCCGCGCTGGGCCAGGGATTCGCACAGCTTGATCGTCGCCGAGTGTTCGACTGCGGTCGTGACGATATGCTTCTTGTCCGGATCGGTCGCGAGGGCGGACCCGACCGCCGTGTTGATCGATTCCGTCCCGCAGCTCGTGAAGAGGATCTCGCTCTCAAGGCAGCCGGCCAGGGCGGCCACCCGTGCGCGGGCTTCCTCCAGCACCTTCGCCGCCTGCCGCCCGAGCCCGTAAGCGCTCGAAGGATTCCCGTAACCGTCCCGCAACAGCGGCACCATGACTTCCAAAACTTCCGGCGCGAGTTCCGTCGTGGCGTTGTTATCGAGGTAAATAACCGGTTTCATGAGAGCCGGACAAATTACCGCCCGCCCGCCCGCTTGGCAACCCCCGCGTGTCCGCCCCAATCCGCGCGTAACGCCAACGATGGGAGGGCGAACCTTTGCCATGCCCGCTTCCCAGCAGGTCATGCCCTGACGGGCTGCCTGCGGCAGGCTTCCCCGCAGCCTCCCGGCTGCCGGTGGTGTGTGAGCCCATTTA
>JBAYTU010000066.1:0-19254 GCA_041675465.1 Terrimicrobiaceae bacterium
AGAGGGGAGAGGTTCGACGACCTGTCGATAACGCGAGGGAGGGCGAAGCTCCGTCTGAGCCGTAATAAATGGGCTCACACGGAGGTTCGCCCTCCCATCGTTGACGTTACCCGCGGATCAGGGTCCGGGCGCGCTTCTTGACGGGCGGGCCGGGATGAGATACCGGCGTGGGCATTGATGAAAATCGTTTTTTGCGGAACCGGCGACATCGGTCTGCCCTCGCTCAAAGCGCTGGCAGACTCGCCGCGCCATGAGGTCGTCGGCCTGATCACCCAGCCCGACCGTCCGGCGGGCAGGGACCTGCGCCCCCGGCCGCCCGCAGTGAAGACCGAGGCGATCTCGAGGGGGATCCCGGTCGCGCAGCCCGAGCGGATCCGAAAAGATTTCACCGCGCTTGCGGCGTGGAATCCGGACCTGATGGTCGTTGCCGCCTACGGGCAGATCCTCCCGCGCGAGGTCCTGAATCTGCCGCGGCTTGGCTGCCTGAACCTGCATGCCTCCCTTCTGCCGCGCCACCGCGGGGCTTCGCCCATCCAGGCCACGATCCTTGCGGGCGATGCCGAAACCGGGGTGACCGCCATGTTTGTGGGCGAGGGGCTCGACACCGGGGACATCCTCCTCGCCTGCGGCATTCCGGTTTTTCCGGACGAAACCGCCGGGGAGTTGCATGACCGGCTGGCGGCCCTGGCTCCCGGAGTGCTCCTGGAATCCCTGGCTCTCCTGGAAAACGGGTCCGCCGTCCGGACCCCGCAGGATTCCTCGCTCGCGACCTATGCCCCGAAGCTTGCCCGGCAGGACGGACGGCTCGACTGGCGGGAACCCGCCGGGCGGCTCGCGCGCAGGGTGCGCGCCATGAATCCCTGGCCCGGGGCCTCCGCCAGGCTCGCGGGGAACATCCTGAAAATCCACTCTGCGGCGGAATCCTTGGAGGGAGGGGCTCCCGGTTCGGTCCTCTCCGCCGACCCCGGAGGGATTCGAGTGGCTGCGGGAAAGGGAAGCCTCGTGCTCCGCGAAGTCCAGCTCGAGGGAAAAAAGCGCCTTCCCGCCGACGAATTTCTCCGGGGATTCCCCCTGCCGTCCGGAACGATGTTCGATTTGTCCTTTTCAGTTCCGCCCTGATGCGGTTGGATGCCGGGACATCCTCATGTCCAAATCTTCCACCCCGCGCTACAAACGCGTTGTCTTGAAACTCAGCGGCGAGGCACTCCGCGAGTCGGGCAACCGCGACAACATCTCTCCCCAGATTGTTTCGAGAATCGCCGGACAGATCGCGGAAGTCCAAAAAATGGACGTCGAGCTCGCAGTGGTCGTCGGCGGCGGCAACATCTGGCGGGGGCTCGCGGCCAGCCACCGCGGCATGGACCGGACGACCGCCGACTACATGGGGATGCTGGCCACGGTGATCAACGGCCTCGCTTTGATGAGCGCCCTGGAAGCCCTCGGCGTCAGCGTCCGCGTGCAGACCGCCATCGAGATGCACAACATCGCCGAACCGTTCATCCTCCGGAGGGCGACCCGCCACCTCGAGCTCCAGCGCGTCGTGATCTTTGTCGCCGGCACCGGAAACCCATTCTTCTCCACCGACACCACGGCCGCGCTCCGGGCGAACGAAATCGGCGCGCAGGTGATCCTGAAAGCCACCAAGGTCGACGGGGTTTACGATTGCGACCCGAAAAAAAATCCGGACGCGAAACGCTTCGCCCACATCACCTACAGCGAGGCCCTGGCGCGGCGGCTCCAGGTGATGGACTCGACCGCTTTCAGCCTTTGCATGGACAACCGCATGCCGATCATCATTTTTGACATGAACGATCCGGACAACATCCGGCGGGCGATCGTCGGGGAAAAAGTGGGGACCCTGGTCTCGGACAAACCGGAGGGCGCGGAATGAGCATCGACGAATTGGTTTTCGAGGCGGAAGAGGGCATGGAGAAGGCGGTCGAGTTCATGATGCACGAGTTCAACTCCATCCGCACCGGCAAGGCCTCCCCCGCACTGGTCGAGAATCTCGACGTGCAGGCCTACGACTCGTCGATGAAGCTCAAACAGCTCGCCCTGATCTCCGCGCCGGAACCCAGGCTTCTCGTCATCCAGCCGTTCGACGCTTCCACCGTCCGCGATATCGAGCGCGCGATCAACGAGTCCCGCCTCGGCATCAACCCGGTCGTGGACGGAAAAATCATCCGCATCCCGATCCCGGAACTCTCCGAGGAGCGACGGCGCGACCTCGCCAAGACGGTCAAACAACTTGCGGAGGAAGGCCGCGTCAGGATTCGCTCCTGTCGGCGAAGCGCCATGGACGCGGCCAAAAAGTTGGAAAAGGAAGGCGACCTGACGGAGGATGGTCTCCGCGATGCGGAAGTCGAAATCCAGAAACTCACGGACCGCTTCGTCGCCGAACTCGACAAGCACACCGCCACCAAGGAAGCGGAACTGATGAAAATATGAAATCCCTGATCCTTTTTCTCACCCTTGCGGCAGGCACCCTGGGTGCCGATGTGGTCCGCCCGTCCCCGGAATATTTCTGGGTGGACTCGACCGGCGCGAAGAAGAGTTCCAAGGCCTTTCTCGGCCAGCCCGTGGTGGTGCTGGTGGCCGATTCGCCGCGCTCGTGGGCGTTCCGGTCCCAGGTCGGGCAGTTGCAGAAGATGTATGAGCGCCTCGCCGCCCAGAAAATCGTTTGCGTGGCGGCCTTCTCGCAGGCCCCCGGCGTCGTCCGTTCGAACATCCCGTTTGTGACGGCCGCGGACGGGCCGCGCCTCTCCTACGATCTCCAGGCGGACAATGGGTTTGCGGTCGCCGTCATCGGCAAAGACGGGAACCTCGATTATTCGGGCCGCCGCGTCCTGCCCGCGCAGCGCATCCACGACATCATGGACAATTCCTACGCCGTTCAAAAATCGCTCCGGAGACCCTAGCGTCGTCCGCCAAGCAGATGACATATTATCCCTGCCGCGCGACAGAGCTTGTTGTGGAGGCCCATGTGTCAGGGGCCTGTGGAAAACCGATGGGCGGTTGGCACAACCGCCTCCCGATCAACATAACCGGCAATCCGTTGGGCGGACAACACTAGGGCTCCTCGCACTCCAACCGCCATGATCTCCGATATTGCCAGGGTCCTTTACCACGAGTCCACGATCCTGGCCCGACTCGATGAGCTCGCCCACCGGATCACCGGGGACTACACCGGCAAAGAGCTCACCGTCATCGCGATTCTCAACGGCAGTTTTATCTTCATGGCCGACCTCCTCCGCCGGATTCCCCTGCCGCTGCAAGTGGACGGGTGGAGCGTGTCCAGCTACCACGGGACGAAGACGACCGGGCTGATCAATTTTCGCCAGACCCAGTTGGCCGACGTGCGGGGCCGTCACGTCCTGCTGCTGGACGACATCCTCGACAGCGGCCTGACAATCCATTCGATCAAGGGCCGGCTCGAAAAGGAGGCTGCGGCCGCCAGCCTGCGCGTCTGCGTTCTCCTCCGAAAAAATGTCGGGCGCGCCCGGCAGGTGGATGCCGACTATGTCGGGTTCGACATCCCCGACGAATTCGTGGTGGGCTACGGGCTGGACTACAATGAACGCTACCGCAACCTCCCGTTCATCGGCGTCCTCAACGAGGAAGGGATCCGGCGCTATGCGCGTTAAGGTCGAATTCTACGACATCCTGCGCGAGTTGGCGGCACGGCACGAATGGTGCCCCGACCTTTCGCCGGAGGCCACGGTCGCGGAACTTTACGCGCTCGCCAAACGCACCTTCCCGGCCCTGTCCGCGTATCCGCAACAGCCGGTCTTCACGTCCGGGCTGGACTATGTCGAGGAGGCGCATGCCCTCCGCGAAGGGGAAACGATCTCGGTCCTCCCGGCTCCTCCGAGCCTCTGACTTTAACCCGGAAACCGCAGCTACCCCACGTCCCGGGAGGTGAGGTCCGGACGCTTTTCCCGGGTGATTTTCCCGGCCTGATCCCTGCGCCACTTTTCGATGGCCGCGTGGTTTCCCGAAAGCAAAACCCCGGGGACTTCCCAGCCCCGGTAGTTTTCCGGCCGCGTGTAATGCGGGTGGTCGAGCAGGCCGGTGACAAAGGAATCCTGGGCGGCGGACCGGAGGTCGCCGAGGACGCCCGGGATGAGCCTGACGACGGCATCGGTGACGACCAGCGCGGGCAGGACGCCGCTCGTCAAAACATAGTCCCCGATCGAAATTTCGTCGTCCACCAGATGGTCGCACACCCGCTGATCCACCCCCTCGTAATGGCCGCACAGAAGGATGAGGTGCGGTTCCCGGGAAAGTTCCTCGGCGACCTTGTGCGTGAATCGCCGCCCTTGGGGGGAGAGGAAAATCACCCGGGTGCCGGGCCTGCGGAGCCCCGTGAGCGCGCGGTCGATCGGCCCGATCGTCATCACCATCCCCGGCCCGCCCCCGTAAGGCGCGTCGTCCGTGCTCCGGTGTTTGTCGGAGGTCCACTCCCGGAGGTCCAGGGCCTCGAGCTCGGCAAGCCGCTTCTCCTGCGCGCGCTTGAGAATGCTCTCTCCGAGGACGGCTCGGCACACTTCGGGAAAAATCGTGAGGATTTGAATTTTCAATTCGACGGGAAGCGGGCGGCGGAGCCGCGCCGCTTTCAGGGAAGGATTTCCGAGCCGATGCCCGCGTTCGTGAAAATTTCCAGCAGGAGGCAATGCTGGACATGGCCACCGATGAGGTGGGTTTTTTTCACGCCCTTTTTCAGCGCGGCTGCGGCGGAGAGGACTTTCGGGATCATCCCGCCGGCGATGACCTTCTGTTTGATGAGTGATTCCACCTGCCCGGCCGTGACCGACGGGATCAGGGACTCTTTGTCGTTCTGGTCGCGCATGATCCCCGGCACGTCGCTGACGAAGATGAGCTTCGTTGCCTTGAGTTCCGCCGCCAGGGCGGCTGCGGCGACATCCGCGTTGATGTTGAGCACCGTGCCGTCTCCCGCAGCCCCGATGGGGCTGATCACCGGCACGATTTCCTTGCGGATCGCGGCCCGGATTTCCTTCGCATTCATGCTGGCGGCTTCGCCGACGAACCCGATTTCGACGGCCTCGCCGGCCTCGTTCGTCTGCGGCGGCAACGGCCTCGCCTGAAAAACCGTTTTCCCGGAAAACCCAGCCGCCCGCCCGCCGAATTCCTGCAGCAGCCTGACGATCGACGGGTTGATCTCGCCGTCCAATGTCGCCTCGACGATCCGGATGGCCGCTCCGTCGGTGACACGCAGCCCGTTGACGAACTGCGCCTTCAGCCCGGCCTCGCGCATTCTGGCCGTGATCGCCTTGCCCCCGCCGTGCACGAGGACCGGGTTGATCCCGACCGCCTCGAGGAAGACGACGTCGCGCAGGAATTTTTCCACGATCTGGTCCTCCTCCATCGCGGCCCCGCCGTATTTGATCACGAACGTGTGGCCGCGAAATTCCTGGATGTAGGGCAGCGCCTCGATCAGGCTCTCGGAACGTGCCTCGGGTGTCAGAAGTCCGCCCATTTATTCCCCGAGGTTGAGACGGACGTACTCCTCCGTCAGGTCTGTTGTCCACACGACATGCGAGGCCTTGCCGAGTTTGAGGTCCACCGTGACGCGGAAGGCCTTTTTCGCCGCGATCTGCCGGAGCTTCTTCACCTGGGTCCTGGAGGCCACCCCGTTCACCGCAACGGGGAGCGCATCGTAATAAATATCCGTCACGGACTCCTTGATCCTGGCACCGCAGTAGCCGGCGGCATCGAGGATGCGGCCCCAGTTCGGATCGCCCCCGGCCCAGGCGCACTTGACGAGCGTCGAGTTGGCGATCGCCTCCGCCACCCGGCGGGCGTCTGCCTGGCTCGCCGCGCGGCGGACCTCGACTTCGACAAAACGCGAAACCCCCTCGCCATCCTCGACGATCATCCGGGCCAGCGACCGCGTGACCAGGTCGAGCGCGCTGCGGAAGATCGCCGGGGACGGCGAAATCCCGCTCGCGCCGTTGGCGAGGAGAATCACCGTGTCGTTCGTGCTCATGTCCCCGTCGATGGTGATCCGGTTGAACGAATCCTCGACCGAATCGCGCAGCGCCTTGCGCAGGGCATCCGCCGGAACGATCGCGTCCGTCGTCACCACGCAAAGCATCGTCGCCATGTTCGGATCGATCATCCCCGCCCCCTTTGCCAGCCCGCCGATCCGGAATTTCCCGTCATGGGTGGTGACTTCGAGGGCGATTTCCTTGGCGAAGGTATCGCTCGTCATGATCGCCTTCGCGGCCTTGGCCGAGCCGGAACGCGTGAGCTTGACGGCGGAAATTCCCTCGAGGACAGGCGGCATCGGCATCGGGACACCGATCCGCCCGGTCGAGCAGACAAGGACCTGGGAGCTTTTCAGCGCCAGGGACCTCGCCGTCGCCGCCGCCATCGCCCGGGCATCGGCCATGCCGGTAGGACCCGTGCAGGCATTGGCGTTCCCGCTGTTGAGGACCACGGCGCGGACGCGGCCCGCCCGCAGGTGCTCGGCGGAAATCCGCACCGGGGCCGCCTTCACCTTGTTCGTCGTGAACGTGGCGGCGGCCGTGGCGGCGGATTCCGAAAAAATGACCGCCAGATCATCGCGCGTGACATTGCCCGCTTTGATCCCGCAGCCCGTGGCCCCGGCAACAAATCCCTCCGCCGCACAGACCCCCCCATGAATTTTTCGCATCTTGTTCATATAAGTCCCGCCGTCTCCTCCAGACCGGCCATCAAATTAAAATTCTGCACCGCCTGTCCAGCCGCGCCTTTGACCAGGTTGTCCTCGGCCGAAAGCAGGACGAGCCGCCCGGCCCGCCCGTCATGCCGCACCGAGATGTCGCAGAAATTCGTGCCGTTCACGTTTTTCGTGTCGGGGAGGTTCCGCGAAACCCGCACGAACGGCTCCCGCGCATACGCGGATTCCAAAGCGGGAAGGACCGCTCCCGCAGCCACCCCGCCCGCAAGCCGCGTGAAAATCGTCGTGTGGATCCCCCGCGTCATCGGCGCGAGGTGCGGGACAAACGAAATGACCACCGGCTTCCTTGCGGCCAGCGAAAGCTCCTGCTCGATCTCGGAAAGATGCCGGTGCTTCGGGAGCCCATACGCCCGGAGGCTCTCGTTGCATTCCCCGTAAAGCAGCGCCGCCTCCGCTTTCCGCCCCGCCCCGCTCACCCCGCTGGCGCTGGAAACGGAAATGTCGTCCGCCGCGATGAGGCCCGCCCTCAGCAACGGCACGAGCGGAAGCAGGATGCCCGTGGGGTAGCACCCCGCCGAGGCCACCAGACCGGCTTTCGAAATCTCCTCCCGATACAGCTCGGGCAGGCCGTAAACAGCCTGCGGAAGCAGGTGCTCGGCCCCGTGGCCCCCCCCGTAAAACTCCCGGTATGTCGCCGCGTCCCGCAGGCGGAAATCCGCGCTCAAATCCACCACCCTCCGCCCCGCCTCAAAAAGCGGCGCGGCGAACTCCGCCGCCAGGCCATGCGGCAATGCCAGAAAAAAAAACTCCGCGCCCGACGCCAGGAGCGCGGGCACATCCGGCTCGCCGAACACCAGGCCGGAAAAATCCCCGCGCCCCGCCAGCCGCGGCAAAACCTCCCCCATCCTTTTCCCCGCATGCTGGCGCGAGGTGACGGCGACAACCCGCGCGGAAGGATGCCGCGAGAGAATCGCGCAGAGCTCCTCCCCGGAGTAGCCGTTGGCTCCAACGATGGCGACAGGGATCATAACCGGCGGATTGTTCCCGCGAACAGCCGCCCACGACAAGAACGAACCGCCGCTTCACGGGAAAATATTTTCCGGCACACAAGAATGTTCCTCATCGACAACGCAATCGGTTTCAATCTACAGAAATCCCTGTCGCACGATGGGATAAAACAGTGGGCACTCTCACGTCCGCGATTCGGTAGGGCGGGCTCGCCGAGCCCGCCGACTTTCCCCCGACGGATGCCGATCAGTTGACTCGCGCCGACCCTCCGGCGTCTCGCTGCGGGCTGCCTTTCAGCAGTCCACCGAGCGGCCTCCCGGGCCGCCTGGTTGGCGAGGTCTCCCCACCGGCAAAGTGGGAAAGGCGGCGGGCCTCGATGAGATAGCTGTTGAAAGGGGTCCGGCCCCACATCGGTTTCGCAGTGGTTTCCCATTGCGGGCCGAGGAAGGGGGCGGCCACCTCGTCATTGGTCGGAAAGTGGCAGCCCCCTCCGCGGATCCAGCCGGAAACCCTCACGACCGCTTCTTCGAGCAGCGTGGCATGGTATCTCCAGGATTTGTCGCGGAACGTGGTGCGGATCAGCGCGCGCCCTCCCGGCGCGACGCGCGATGCGATTTGCTCCAGCGCGGATCGCCGGGCAGCGGGTTCCAGGTAGTGGAGGACATCGAACATCACGATGTCCCCGGCGAACTCCGGGAGGGCGCGCGCGTCACCGGCCTGGAATTCCACCATCGGATACGCCCCCGCGACCCGCGCGGCGGCCATCCGGATTTTTGCGGCATCGGGTTCGATGCCGAGAATCCGCTGGTGGCATCCGGATTCCCGCAGATAGGCCGCGAGGAGCCCGATCCCGCATCCGATGTCCAGCAGCGGAAAGCGGGATTCCCGGAGCAGCGTGGCAGCGGCGGCATAGGCGGGATCCCATGACGCCTTGCCTTTGGCGTAACCGTGCAAAAACCGGGAGTGCCGGAACCTCTCCGCCGCCCGTCTGGCGGGGGTCATGGCAACCCCTCCCTTCTCACCAGCCAGAAGAACGCGCCCGGCAGGCTCCACACCGCCGACATCATGTATCCGCCAAGCGAGACCGAGACGGCGACCGGCCCCGGAACCGACGCGAGGTTTCCGAGCAGAAAAACGAAGAGGTTCTCCCGCACCCCCAGGCCGCCGAGACTCACGGGAAGCCCGGAAATGATGTCCGCCGTCGGCATCAGCGCGAGAAACTTCGACAAAGGGATGTCCACGCCGTAAGCGCGGCCCGAACAAAAATAGGTGAGAAAGAAGAGGGCGAGCATCGCCAGGGAGATGCCGGTGGCGCGAAGGGTATCCGGCCATCGCACGGCGCACTGGGAATAGACCCCGGCGAATTCCGCCAGCCGGCTGCGCCCCGGCCAGCGCGTCGGCAGCCGCGCGACAATTCCGCCTGCGGAGAGAAAAACCGTCAACGCGATGAGTGCACCCAAGGCCGAGAGATAGATGGAGATCGACCGGACCAGCCCCGACACGACGGGGCTTTGGGAGAGCCAAGAAAATTGCAGGGACATGAGGGCCCCGCCGAGGACGATCATGGAGACCGAACCGCAGAGCCTGTCCATGAGCACGGACATCGCGGATCTCCCGACATCTTTTCCCCCGGCGGCGAGCAGGCCGATTTTGACCACGTCCCCCCCCGCACCTCCGGGGAGAAACAAATTGCAGAACAGCCCGGCGAAAAAAACCGACGCCGACCCGGCAAACCCGATCTCGACCCCCGCCATTTTCAAAAAGATCCTCCAGCGCAGAAGGCAGAGGAATTGGACGACACCGGCGAGGAAAAACCCGCCGAGCAGCCAGCGGACGTCTGCGGCGAACAAAACGGAGGTGATTTGGCTCCGAAAATCCTGTCTCGTGAAAAGCCATGCAAGCAGGGCGATGCTGACGGCGGCCTGGATGGGCAGAACCAGCTTGCGGTAGTTTTTCTTTTTCTGCTCGATCACAAGGATGGGTGAGCCTGCCAGTTTGTCGACACCCGCGTCAACAATCGCGGGCTCACTCCAATCCGAGGGGGGGATAATCTCCGAAAGATGCAAATCGGACCGATGGCCCGAAACACAACGCCAGATCGGGCATGCTGTAGAGGCCCTTGTGCCAAGGGCCTGAACCCCAGACAGGCGGTTGGCACAACCGCCTCTACAATGGGAGCAGCCTCCCGCCTCACCCCCGGGGGTGAAACTTTTTGATCACTGCCTTCAGCCCGCTCTTTTCGACGTGGGTGTAGATCTGGGTGGTGGAGATGTCGGCATGCCCGAGCAATTCCTGGATGATCCGCAGGTCGGCTCCTCCGCCGAGCAGGTGCGTCGCGAAGCTGTGCCGCAGCAGGTGCGGAAAAACATTGGTGTCGAGCCCCGCCCGCGCCGCATACTGTTTGACCAGTTGCCAGATCCTCTGCGGGGTCAGCTTCCTTCCCCGGATCGAGAGAAAGACCTCCGCTCCGGTCTTCGGCTTGACGAGCGCGGGCCGGGCGGACTCCAGATACCTTCTCAGGGCAGTGATCGCGGGGGCCCCGACCGGGATCATGCGGGTTTTGTTTCCCTTTCCGGTGACCCGGATGAACCCCTCATCGAGATCCAGATTCTCGAGGCGGGCGGCGCAGAGTTCCGAAACCCGCAGGCCGCTCGCGTAAAGAAGCTCGAGCATGGCCCGGTCCCGCAGCCCCTGGGGATCGCCCTGCCCGACACTCTCGATGAACCTTCGCACATCCTCTGGATTCAAAGTCTCCGGCAGGTGCTTTTCCGGACGCGGCAGCGAGAGGGTCTCCGCAGGATTCCGCGCCCAACCCTCGCGGGAAACCAGGAAGCGGAAAAAAATCCGGATCGCCACGGCGTCGAGCCGGACCGAGGCCGCCTGCAAACCCGAACGCTTCCGGAACGCGAGAAATTCCGTGATGTGCCCGGCCTCGATCCCCCCCAAGGTCAACTCCCGCGCGGACGCCCATTCCGCAAATGTCTCCAAGCTCCGCTGGACGATCGACTGGTAGTTCGTCGAAAGCCCCCGCTCGGTGGCCAGGTGGGCCAGGAATTGCTCGATTTCGTCGGACATGGAAAACCGTGATCAGTCAATGACGGGCACTGCGCCCGTTCTCCTTTCAAACAAATCTCCTGTAAGCCCCCCCAACGGATTGCGGGTTATGTTGTGGAGGCGGTTGTGCCAACCGCCTGTCGAATTTCCACAGGCCCCTGACACAAGGGCCTCTACAAACAGGCCCTGTCGCGCGATAGGGATGTCATCTGCTTGGCGGGCTACCCCTACCAGTTCTTGATCCAGGCGTTCGAGTTTGCCGGTGCGCCCGCAGTGGACCAAAGATCAAAGAAGTTCGTGCCGCTGCGGTTGGAATCGCCGGGATATTTATAGCCGTAGTTTGTTCCGAAGGGATCCACAACGCCGAGGGAACTCGTCATGCCCTTGTTGAACTCAAAGTAAACTTTTCCAGAAGTCGGCGAGAGCGCCCCGTAAAGCGAGTTGGATGCCACCCCGGAATTGGCATTGGTCGGGTAATCCCCATTATCCGCCTTGTAGCTTTCCAGCGCCGCTGAGAGCGCGGCGATCTCAGCCTCCGCGCGCGCCATCGCGCCCTTTTTCTGGATGAAACCCGCCGTGCTCAGGATCAGACCCGCGAGAATCGCAATGATCGCGATGACGACCAGAAGCTCGAGCAGGGTGAAAGCAAAAGAAGTTTTCAGTTTTCGGTTTTCGGTTTTCAGCCCGAAACCAAGAAGCGGCCCCCCCACGGAGGGGCCTCCTCCCTGAACACTGAACACTGAACCACTGAACACTTTCTTCATCATGTCTGCGCCTGCATGCCGGTGATGATGCTGATGAGCGGCAGGAAGAGGGCGATGACGATGGTCCCCACGACGACTGCGAGAAACACGATCATGACCGGTTCGAGCAGCGAGGTGAGACCGGTGACCGCGTTGTCCACTTCGTCATCGTAGACCTCCGCCACCTTCAGCAACATCTCCGGGAGCTGGCCGGTCTCCTCGCCCACGTCGATCATGCTGATCACCATGGGCGGGAAAACCCCGCTGACTTCGAGAGGCTGGACAATGGATTCGCCTTCCTTGACGCTGTCGTGGACCTTGGAAATCGCGTCGGCGATGATCATGTTGCCGGCGGTCTCGCGCGTGATGTTGAGGGCCTGCAGGATCGGCACGCCGCTGGTCACGAGCGTTCCCAGCGTCCGGGTGAACCGCGAGATCGCGCTCTTGCGGGTCAGGTCGCCGAACAGCGGTGCCCTGAGCTTGACGGTGTCGATGACATGGATCCCCTTCTTCGTGCGCCCGATGATCTTGTAGAGAATGACAAAAACGACGATGACCCCGACGATGACCAGCGAGTGGTCCTTCACCATGTTGCTGGCCCCGATCACGAACTGCGTGAGGCCGGGAAGCGGCTTGCCCCCGAGCATGTCCGCAAAAATCGCCTCGAATTTCGGGACGATGAAGACGAGCAGAAACGCCAGGATCACAATGGCGATCACCAGGACGATGATCGGATAGAACATCGCCGCCACGACCTTG
Organism: Terrimicrobiaceae bacterium; assembly: GCA_041675465.1. Taxonomy (GTDB): domain Bacteria; phylum Verrucomicrobiota; class Verrucomicrobiia; order Chthoniobacterales; family Terrimicrobiaceae; genus QYQL01. Next base: position 12,247 of record JBAYTU010000066.1, read on the forward strand.
TTTTTGATTTTCTGCGCCTTTTCCTGGAATTCCGCCAGGCGCAGGAGGACGAGTTCCAGCACGCCGCCAAGCTCGCCGGCCTTCACCATGTTGACGTAAAGCTTGTTGAAGATCCTCGGGTGGCCGGCGAGGCTCTCGGAGAATGTCCCCCCGCCCTGGACGGATTCCGCCAAACTCAGGATGACTCCCTTGAGCACCGGATCCGGCTCCTGCTTGGCCAGGACGGTCAACCCTCGGAGCAGGGGCAGGCCGGCGTCGATCAGCGTCGCGAGCTGCCGGGTGAAAATCATCAGGGTCCTCGGCTTGATCGTCTTTTTTTTCAGGAAGGGGATGCTGATCTTGATTTCCTTCCTGGCCGCAGACTGGGCCTTTGCGGGGGCCTTGGTCCTGGGCTTCGGCCCTTTGCCCTCCTCCGAGATGCTTTTCGGAAAATACCCCGACTGCCTCAGCTGGCCGACAGCGTCGTTCTGGGACTCGGCTTCGATAACTCCCGAGGATTCCTGCCCTCGGGCATCAAGTGCAACATAGGAATAACGCGGCATAAATTGGCGGGGAATGGTGTCTACCAAGTAACTTGGGCCGTTTCCTGTGTCGAGCAAAGAAAATCGAGCCAAGCAAAATCAGCCCCCCACGTATGGATTGTGGGCGCGTTCGTGGCCGATCGTCGTGGCGGGACCATGCCCGGGATAAACGGTGGTCTCCGGAGCCAGCGGAAAAAGTTTTTCGCGGATTCCCGAGAACAGGAGAGGGCCGTCGCCGCCGGGGAGATCCCAACGCCCCACCCCCTCCCGAAACAGCACGTCGCCGCCAATCAGGACCAGCGGTTCCGGGAGGAAAAAACACAGGCTCCCGGGGCAGTGGCCGGGGACGTGAAACAGGCGCATCTCAGTTCCGGCCACCTCGCATCCGTCGCATTCGTCCAGAAGCCGGTCTGCGGAAAATGGCTCGATTTCGAGCGCGAATCCCATCCTCCGGAAAAACCCGGGGTCGGTCGCCATCGGCGTGGTTTCCGGGTGGTAGCCGATCCGGCATCCATGCCGACGCTTGATCGCCGCCGCATCCGCCGTGTGGTCGAAATGGCCGTGCGTCAGCAGGAGCCAGTCCACCTTCTCCCCGGCAAACCGCTCGTCGGCCCCCTGCGGGGCGTCGAATAGGATGTTCCCGCCGGGGGATTCCAGGAAAAATGCGTTGGTGTCGAGGGGGCCGCCGGTAAATGTTTTGAACTGATTCATCTGGGAATGGTCTGAAAGTTGATGACGATGTTTGATTTTCCCGCCGGGCTCTGCAAGGTTTTCGCGGCACCCATGAGTAATTACTTTTCCAAGGCCCTGTTGGCGGCGCTGATTTTGCTCGCAATCCCCCTCCCGCATTTCGCCCGGGCGGCCACGTCGCCGGACTCCGGGCAGGTCGCCCTCGCGGTGGCCCGGTGGCTGGAACAGGCCCACTACAGCAGGAAAAAACTCGACGACGAGATGTCGGCGAAGCTGCTGACCACCTACCTGGAGGCGCTGGATTACAACAAGCTCTACTTCACGCAGCAGGACGTGGACGAATTCCAGAAAAAATATGCCGCCGACCTGGACGACGCGATTTTTCGCGGCGACCTCTCGCCCGCGCATGAAATCTTTGCCCGCTTCAAGGAGCGGGTCGAGGACCGCGTCGCCAGCAACAGGAAACTGGCCGCAAAAAAACCGGCGGCTCCGGACTCCGGGTTTGTCCAGTTGAACCGGCAGAAGGCCCCGTGGCCGAAAAATCCCGCCGAGGCGGACAAGCTCTGGGCCCAGCGCGTCGCGGCGGAGTTGCTCCAGGAAAACCTGAACGAATTCAAACCCCGCCCGCCCGAGCAGACCGTCGTCAAGCGCTACGACCAGGCATTGCGGAACGTGCGCGAAATGGAACCCGACGATGTGGTGAACACCTTCCTGAGCGCCCTGGCGCAGAGCTACGACCCCCACTCCGAATACCTCAGCCCGAGCGAAATGGAAAATTTCAACATCTCCATGAAGCTCTCCCTCGTGGGCGTCGGGGCCGTCCTTCGCAACGACGACGGGTTCGCCCGCGTGATGGAAATCGTCCCGGGCGGGCCGGCGGACCGCGACGGGCGGCTCAAGGAAAGCGACCGGATTGCCGCCGTGGCCCAGGGAGAGGACGAGTTCGAAGACGTCGTGGACATGAAACTCGACAAGGTCGTGGAAAAAATCCGTGGGAAAAAAGGCACCGTCGTCCGCCTGCAGGTGATTCCCGGCGACGCCCCGGACCCCTCGAAGCGGCATATCGTCGAGATCACCAGGGACAAGGTCGAGCTGAAGGACCAGGAGGCGAAGGCCGAGGTCATCGACGTGCAGGGCCCGAACCAAAAAACCACCCGCATCGGATGGATCACGCTCCCCGCGTTTTACGCGAACATGAGCGGCGAGGGGGCGGCCAAAAGCGCGACGGAAGACATTGCGGCGCTCCTCGTCCGCCTCAAGCAGGAGGGCATCGAAGGGCTCGTCGTCGATCTCAGAAAGGACGGTGGTGGCTCGCTCGAAGAGGCGATCAACCTTACCGGCCTGTTCATCCCGAAGGGGCCGGTGGTCCAGGTCAAGGATTCCAACGGGAAGATCACCGTGTCGAGCGACACCAACCCGGGAATCGCCTACAGTGGGCCGATGGTGGTGGTCACCAACCGCCTGAGCGCCTCGGCCAGCGAAATTTTTGCGGCGGCGCTGCAGGATTACGGGCGCGCGGTGATCGTCGGGGACGAGAGGAGCTTCGGCAAAGGCACGGTGCAGACGGTTCTCGACATCGGGAAGGTCATGCCCTTCTTCAGCCTGGGTGCCGCCGATGCGGGAGCCCTCAAACTCACGATCAACAAATTCTACCGCGTCCGCGGCGGTTCGACCCAGCTTAACGGGGTCGCGTCGGACATCGTCCTTCCCTCGCGGACCGACAACGTCGAAATCGGCGAAGGGTCCTTGAAAAACCGCTTGGAGTATGACGAGGTCGCCCCGCAAAAGCTCGTGGAATGGCCCTCCCCTCTCTTCCTGGAAGAATTGCAGGCGAACTCGAAGGCCCGTATCGCCTCGGACCCGGAATTCGCCTACGTGAGCCAGGACATGAAGCGCCTGCGCGAGCGGATCGCCGAGAACCGCCTCTCCCTGAACGAAAAGGTCCGCCGTGAGGAACTCTCCCAGGACAAGGCGCGCAAGGAGGAACGCCAGAAGGAACGCGCCCGGCACGGCCCGCTCGTCAACGCGGAAGTCTGGCAGCTCACGCTCGATGACGTCCGCTCAAAGCGCGACAAACTCGAGCCCGTCGCCTACGAGCGCGACCGCGAAAAACACTACGTGGACGACCCGGAGGAAGCCGCAGAGGAAAAAAAAGACGGTCCCAAGCCCCCGGAGCCGGACCCCATCCGCAACGAAACGCTGCGCGTCACCGAAGACCTGATCAACCTCACGAAGCAGAACAAAACAGCCAGCGTGGGCGGCCATTGATCCGTTTCCCCCCCCGCTTTCCGGAAAACACAAAACCCGCGACAGCCCCGCAAACAATATGCCCGACCAACCGCTCACCGGCCACAACTGTCCCGGAGACCCCTGCACGATCGTCATCTTCGGTGCCTCCGGCGATCTGACGAAGCGCAAGCTCCTCCCAGCCCTTTACAACCTCAAGGTCCTCCGCCTCCTCCCGCAGAATTTCGCCGTCATCGGCGTGGCCGTGAGCGACGGTGATGACGAGGGCTACCGCACGAAAATGACAGCGGACATCAAGGAGTTCGCCACGCGCCCGGTCGAAGATGCCGAGTGGGAGGATTTCCGCAACCGCAGCTACTATTTGCAGGGGGACTTCAACGACATTGAGACCTTCAAAAAGCTGGAGGCCAGGATCGCGGAGGCCCAGACGGCATGGAGCCTCCCGGGCAACGTGCTTTTTTACCTGGCCGTGTCGCCGACCTTCTTCGCGAAGGTGGTCGACCAGCTTGGCGCGGTAGGGCTCACCGCGCAAACCCCAGAGGCCTGGCGGCGGGTCATCATCGAAAAGCCGTTCGGGCGCGATCTGGCCAGCGCCAGGGCCCTCAACGAGAATCTCAGCAGGCACCTCGACGAATCCCAGATCTACCGCATCGACCATTACCTCGGGAAGGAGACCGTCCAAAACATCATGGTCTTCCGGTTCGCCAACTCGATTTTCGAGCCGATCTGGAACCGGCGGTATATCGACTACGTCCAGATCACCGTGGCGGAGGAACTCGGAGTGGAACTGCGCGGAGGATATTACGACCACTCGGGCGTGCTCCGGGACATGGTCCAAAACCACATCCTCTCGGTCCTCTCCCTCATCGCCATGGAACCGCCGAGCTCGATCTCGGGCGACAGCGTCCGCAACGAAAAGGTCAAGGTGCTCGAGGCCATCCGCCCGATGCAGCCGGAGGACGTCATCTCGAACACCGTGCGGGGCCAGTATGCCGGGGGAAACATCGGCGGAAAACATGTGCCGGCCTACCGCTCGGAGCCGGACGTCAACCCCCAGTCGAACACCGAGACGTTTGTCGCGATGAAGCTCTTCGTCGAGAACTGGCGCTGGGCGGAGGTGCCGTTCTTCATCCGCTCGGGCAAGCGGCTCAGGGAACACACGACCCAGGTGGTGATCGGGTTCCGCCGCACTCCCCTCCTCCTTTTTGGCGAGGATCTTCAGGCCAACGTCAAGCCGAACCGCCTGGTCCTGCATGTCCAGCCGGACGAGGGCATCACGATGGACATCCACGCGAAACGCCCCGGCCCGAACATCAACCTGGTCAACGTCCCGCTCGATTTCTCCTACAAGGAATTCGGTGAGGGAATGGCCGCGACCGGCTACGAAACCCTCCTCTACGACTGCATGATCGGCGAAACGACACTCTTCCACCGCTACGACAGCGTGGACGCCTCCTGGCGGATCGTCACCCCCATCCTCGATGTCTGGCAGGCCCTCCCGGCGCGCGACTTCCCCAATTACGACTCGGGGACGTGGGGGCCCGCCGCCTCCGACCACCTCCTCGAAAAAAGCGGCCACGAGTGGCACCACTACCCGCTCAAACCCTGAGCTTTTGGGTTATTTTGGCAGATCCGGCCAGCAAATCGCGGCGATGATCGTCAGCGCGTTGAAGGCGGCATGCATCGAGATCGGCGCCCAAAGCGACCCGCACCGCTCGTAAACCAACGCCAGGCCAACCGCCAGGACGAGCAGGCCGGGCAGGGATGGCAGGTGGCCGTGGATCAGGGCAAACAGGACGGACGAAACCAGGATCGCGGGCACCCGCCCGCCAGACTGGCGCAGGATCCCGTAGAGGCAACCGCGGAAAATCAGCTCCTCCGTCGCGGGCGCGGCGAAGACCGCAATCCCGAAAACAGCCGCTTTCGGCTGCCATCCGCTGCTTTTCATGAGAAAATCCACGATCGCCTGCGGGCTTTGGTCGGGGCCGCTGATCGCGTAGGTGAGCGATTGAACGAAATAGACGAGGGGCAGAAACATCAACAGCCAGCCCGCAACGACGCGCCAGCCCCATCCGCAGGCCCGGAGCCCGAAAATCTCGCGGATGTTGAAATCACGGAAGACCAGAAAACCCGCCACGAGGAGGATCAGGGCCGCATAAAGCGCGAGGCTGGCCCCCAGCGACCCCATGTCGACCCGCCCGGCGGAACGCCCGGACGGAACCGCCGCCATCACAAGAAAAAACAGGACGAGCCCGGCGGTGAACGCCATTTCCGGCCATCTCCAGCGGGCCGCGGGAAACCCGCAGGGATTCGAGAGCGCGAGCGGGACCGCCCGGCGAAGGAACACCAGGGCGATGCCCGCGACAATCAGCAGCGGAAAAATTTGCGGGAGCACACGACGACCGATACCCGCTCCCGCCGCAAACTTCCAGTCCGATTACCCCAATCATCCCCAAACCGCCTTAAGTTCCATTCCACACTGACCCCAAGTTAATTTTTCGGCTAACTTGTGGCAATTTCCCTCCTGTTGCGCTAATGTCCCGGACACGCCCCTGAAAGTCATGGCTGCCAGACTCATCACCTATCACCTCAAGAGCGACCCGAGCACGACGGACTACGAGGGTTTTGCCCGCGTCCTGCAGGAATACGACTATGTCCAACTGTCTGAAACCGTGTATGCCGTCGCCACGGACGAGTATCCCAAGGACATCTTCGCGAAGCTCGAACCCTTCATCGACGAGGACGACTGTCTCGTGGTCATCGCCCTCTCGCGCTTCTACATGGCCCATCATAACAAGGATGTGCTGGCGTGGCTCGAAGCCAACGTGTGACGCGCGATTGCGGCGACCATGATCGGGGACGATTTCATCGCTTTGCTCTGCTGCCCGGTGACGCGCCAGCCCCTGCGGTCGGCTTCGCGCGAAGATCTCGACGCCTTTGGCTCCGGATTGGCGGAGGGCCTCGTCAGCGAGGACGGGCGGGTCCTTTATCCGGTCAAGGGCGGGATCCCGCTCCTGGTCCCCGGGGACGGGATCCCGCTCACACGCGGGCCATCGCCGCGATGACCTCATCCACGGGCACCGTTGCCACGGTCGAGATCGAGTCCGAAATGGCGTAGGGGATGATCAGCGTGCCGTTGTGGACGAGAGATCCGCACGTGTAGACGACGTTGGGCACGTATCCCTCCCGTTCTTCGGCCTCCGGTTTGATCAGCGGTTCCTTCAGCCGTCCGATGACCCGCGAGGGGTCGTCGCGGTCGAGAAGGATCGCCCCGATGCAGTATTTGCGCATGGCCCCCACCCCGTGCGTGAGGACCAGCCAGCCGGCCGGGGTTTCGATCGGCGACCCGCAGTTGCCCATCTGGATGAATTCCCAGGGTTCGGTCGGGCGCAGCAGGATCTTCGACTCATACCAAAAGTGGAGGTCGTCCGAATACATGATCCGGATGTTTTCGTTGTCCTGGCGGGACAGCATGCAATACAGGCCGTTCACCGGTCTCGGGAAGAGGGCCATGCCTTTGTTTTGGACGGCCGGCCCGTTCAGGGTGCAG
>JBAYTU010000067.1:0-19148 GCA_041675465.1 Terrimicrobiaceae bacterium
AGAGGGGAGCGGTTCGACGACATGTCGATAACGCGAGGGAGGGCGAAGCTCCGTCTGAGCCGTAATAAATGGGCTCACACGGAGGTTCGCCCTCCCATCGTTGGCGTTACGCGCGGATCAGGGAGGTTATTTGGCGTTTGCCCCGGGACGAAACCACCGGTAGGGTGGATGCGTGAACGCTGTGGAATTTTGTGGCCGATCTGAGCGAGTTGAACCTGCCGGAGAGAGTCGTCTGTCAACTTCCAACCAGAGGCCGCGCCCGGATTATCATTCTCACCGGGATGGACGAGGAAGATGTCGGCTGGGGGCTGGCGGCCTACGGGGAGTTCCTGCGCGACGACACCCCGGAAGACGCGATTTACGAGCGATCAGGCAATGCGGTTCGGTGAAATCCATCTCTGCCGGTTCCCCTTCACCTCCGACGGGGAATTCAAGATCCGGCCCGCCCTGGTGCTCTTCGATTTCGCCGAGGATGCGCTCATCTGCCGGGTGACCTCCGTGCTGAGGAACAGCCCGTTGGATGTGCGGGTAAAAATATGAATTCGGAGAGCCACGAAACAAAGCTGAGGCAAGCATCGGAGTGTCAAACCCAATGGGAATGAAAACCACCGGGGCCGCCTTCCATTCGAGCGCGCCGGATCTGGCCTCGTGCCCGGGGTGGAGCCTGCCGGAGTTCGCGTTTATCGGGCGGTCGAATGTCGGGAAGTCCTCGATGATCAACATGCTGGCCCGCGAGGAGGGGCTGGCGAAGGTTTCAAGCGTCCCGGGAAAGACGCGGCTGATCAATTTTTTCGTGATTGGCGGCACCTGGAGCCTGGTGGATCTGCCGGGTTACGGTTACGCGAAGGCGGGCAGGAAGGAGCGGGGAAGTTTCGGCGCGTTCGTGGCCGACTACCTGCGGCACCGCCCGAACCTGCTGGGCACATTCGTGCTCGTCGATTCCCGGCTGAGCCCGCAGAAGCTGGACCTGGAATTCCTGCGCTGGATGGTGGGCTGCGGGCTGCCGTTCATCCTCGTCTTCACGAAAGCCGACAAACTCGCCGGCGAGGCGGCGCAGAAAAACGTCGGGGCATTCCTGGGCAGCATGCGGGAGATCAGCGAGGACCGTCCGGAATTCCTGCTCAGTTCCTCGAAGCTCGGCCGGGGCCGCCCGGAAATCCTCGGCCTGATCGCTTCCGCGCTTGCGGAGAAACCGGAAACTCCCGGATGACATGCCCGAGGGGAAAAGAAAGTGACCTCAAAAAGTCCGGGCGAGAGCCTGGCGGCGGCACTGCCGGAGCGAAGACGGTGCCACGATAAATTGCGGCTTGCCTGCCCTGCGGGGAACGTCCTCACTGGTGGGGCATGAAAAGACTGGCCGCCTACTTTGCCGCGCTGGGACGGAAGCTCCTCGCGCTCAGGGATACCCCTCATGCGATCGCGGGCGGGGTGGCCATCGGGATGTTCATCGGCTTCACGCCGCTTTTCGGGATCAAAACCCTGCTGTGCCTCGGGCTGGCCTACCTGTTCCGATGCAGCCCGATCGCCGCCGTGATCGCCGTTTCCCTCCACGATGTGGTCACTCCGTTTTGGCCGGTGCTCCTCAAGGCCGAATACGATATCGGGGCATGGGTTCTCGGGCACTTCCAACACCTTCCCAACAAGCTCGACCTGCACCATTTCCGCTTCCAGGAAATGCTGGAATGGACGACGTTCTTCAGTGTCGGCCTCCCCCTGCTGGCCGGTTCCCTGTTCCTCTCCGCTCCGGCGGCCGTCCTGTCGTATTCGGGCATGCTGGCACTCCTCCAATACCGGGAGAAAAAAACCCTCGCCCGCGCCGCCGAAAAACACCCGTGAAAAAGATCTTCTGGATTTTGTTTTTGGCGGCGACCGCCGCCGGGACGGCCCTTCCGTTCCTGCGCCCCGGCTCGTGGCCCTGGTGGGATTCCACCTGGGTCTTTTTTTTCTTCGTTGCGGTGTATGCGGACCTTGTCGGCACTGCCGGGCTTTCGCGCGCGCGCTTGTCCTCGGGGACCATTGTGATCGCGATGGCGGTTCTTCTCGGTCTCTCCGGGCAGACCGGCTGGCCGTGCGGCCCGCTGCTGTTCACGGCGCACGCCGGCCTCCGGCTCGGCGGGGCGCTCCCCCTGGCCCTGCCGTTGCTGGCCTTCTCGCTGCTCGCGGTGAGCGCCCAGGCCGCATCCGCAGCGTTCCCCGGTGCCGGACGGAACGGCCTCGCCCTCGCGACCGCCGCAGGATTTCTTTTTTCTGTCGTCAACGGTCTCGCCTTGTTCGCGGACGACAGGATTTGGTGGGTGTGGAATCCCCTCGGTCGGCCGGATGCTCCGGGGCGCGCGGTATTCGGGCTCGCGTTTCTGGGGGCGTCCGCTTTCGCGCTCGCCTTCGCGTATCCGGCAGACTCCCGCATGCGCCTCAGCCGATGGGCCCCCGGCCCGGTCGCCTGGCTTGCCGCGAATGCCCTTTTCCTCGTCGCGAATTTTTCCATGTTCCTCAAATGACGATCCTCGGTGTGCGGCTCCCCATCTGACATCACCGGGCGGCCCGGCCCGGATTATCTGCCGCAGACGTCTTCGATGGCCAGCCCGATCGCGGACACCGCCGTCTCGAGCTGGCTTTCGCTCGTGCAAAGCGGGGGCATGAGCACGATCGTGTCGAGAACCGGCCGCGTGAGCAGCCCGTGCCTCCTCGCGGCCTCGCAGATCCGCCCTCCCGTCCGATCCTGCCACGGAAACTCCTTCCCATTCCGGTCTCTCACCTCGATGCCGGCCAAGAACCCGCACCGGCGGACTTCGTGGACGAAGGGCCGGTCCGCCAGTTGCCCGAGCAGCCCCGCCAGCACCGCGATCTTGGGCTGCAACTTTTCCAGGACCCGTTCCTCGCGAAAGACGTCGAGATTCGCCAGCGCCGCCGCACAGCCAAGGGCGTTTCCGGTGTAACTGTGGCCGTAGAAAAATGTTTTCTGCTCCGCGAACTCCCCGAGAAACGCGGAAAAAACCCTCTCCGTCGTCAGGGTGGCCGCGAGCGGCAGGTATCCGCCGGTCAGGCCCTTGGCGAGGCAGAGAAAATCCGGGGTCACGTTTTCCTGTTCGCAGGCGAACATCGTTCCCGTGCGCCCGAACCCGGTCAGCACCTCGTCAAGGACCAGGAGCGTCCCCAGGGCGTCGCACTTTTTGCGCAGGCGGCGCAAAAGCCCGCGCGGCCACACGCGCATTCCGGCGGCCCCCTGGATGAGCGGCTCGATGACGACCGCCGCGATCTCCCCGTGCGCGAGGCCGTCCAGATCCTCCGGGTCGGAGATCCGGTCCACGGGAAAGTGGTGGCCCGCAAACCGTTCGTGAAATGCGCCGATGCCCCCCAGGCTCGCGGCGCCGACCGTGTCCCCGTGGTAGGCCCGGTCAAAGGCGACGAATCGCTTGCGCTCCGGCACCCCGCTCGATTGCCAGAACTGGATCGCCATCTTCAACGCGGATTCGATTGCGGTCGAACCGTCATCGCTGAAAAACACGCGTGGCAGGGCCCGTGGGGGGAAGAGCCCGGCGAGCCGCCCGGCAAGCTCCGCTGCGGGGGCGTTGGTCGAACCGAGAAAAGAAACATGCGCCACCCGCTCGAGCTGGTCCCGGATCGCCACGGTGATTTTCGGATGCCCGTGCCCGTGGATGTTTGTCCAGATCGAAGAATTCCCATCGATGTATTCCCGGCCACGACTATCCCGGAGAACGGCCCCCTCCCCCTCGACCAAGACCAGCGGCTCATGGGCATCGGCGCACCACGCCTTCATCTGCGTGAAGGGATGCCAGCAATGGGCCTTGTCCAAAGCGGCCAGGGATTCGGTGTTCCAAACGTCTCTCATCAGATGAACCTCTCGGGCATCCGCCAGACCGGCTTGTCGTGTTTGGTCATGGATCGGGGCGCCTCCCGTTTTCATTGAGCGAACCGGAAACGGATGGCGACATAAATTTTGTGGTTTTTCGGGGATCTGTCTAACGTCCTGGCGCATGGCATCCGAAATCTCCCACGCCCATTTCATCACCGGATCTGACGAGGCCGCCGTCAGGAAGGCGGCGGTCGCGCTTGCCGCCGAGCTGGCACCGGGGGCCGATGCCTTCGGCCTCGAGACCATCGACGGGGCGGTCGAGACCGTCGACGCGGCGGTCGCAAAGATCCATGCGGCATCGGACGCCCTGCTCACGCTGCCATTCCTGGGAGGCTCGAAACTCGTCTGGCTGAAGAGCGCCACCTTCCTTTCAGACACCGTGGCCGGACGTTCGGAGGCGGTCGCCGATGCGCTGGAGGCCCTCTGCAAAATCCTGAAGACCCCGCTGCCCGGGGGGGTGGTTTTCCTCGTGAGCGCCCCCGAGCCGGACAAGCGGCGCGCCGCCTACAAGCAACTCTCCAGGCTCTGCAAGACGAGCCTCCACGACAAACCCGATCTCGGCTTCCGCGCCGGCGAGGAGGAGGTCGTTTCCTGGACGGCGGGAAAAGCCCGTGACCGCGGGTTAAAAATTTCCCATGAGGCCGTGGAGGCGCTTGCGGCGAGGGTGGGGCTCGACTCGGGCCAACTCGACAACGAGCTGGACAAATTGGAGACGGCATTCGGCCCCGGCCACCCGATCGAGGCCCCCGATGTCCGCGCGCTGGTTCCGGCCACCCGCGAAAGCGGGATCTTCGATATCGGGAATGCCATTTCCGCGCGGGACCTTCCCCTCGCGTTGGAAACCCTTGCCCAGCTCCTCCGCCAGGGGGAAAAGGGGATCGGAATCCTCCTCGCCTCGATTGTGCCGACGGTCAGAAACCTCCTGCTCGTCAAGGATCTCCTCGCCCGCCACAAGATCCAGCCGCCAGCCCAACCACACTTCTTCGGTGCCGCCCTCAACCGCCTCAGCCCGGCGGACATCGACCATCTCCCGAGAAAAAAGGACGGGACATTGAATGCCTATCCGCTGGGAATCGCGGCCAGAAATTCGGCCCATTACACCGCCGCCGAGCTGCACCGGGCGTTCCAGGGCTGCGCCGATGCCAACCTGAAATTGGTGACCAGCCAGATCGGCGATGAGGTCGTCCTCACCCGCCTGCTCGCAAGCTTCATGGCCCGCGCGGCCTGAGCCCAAATCTCAGATTCTTCCCGCACCCGACCGCCGGGCGGGACCGGAAGTTGGCCTGCCGGGGTCAGGTCTGCCGCCGCACGACGACCCGGATCCCTTCCTGGGCGACGACGGAAATTTTTTGGCCGGATTCGATGAGCCCACCCTCGGCGACGACGTCGATCCGTCGGCCCTGGATGACGGCGGTTCCGGCGGGTCTGAGGGGGGTGACGGTTTCGCCGGTGGTGCCGATGAGGTTTGGGGCCTCGAGGGAATTGCGCTTGTTCAGGGATTTGCCGAGCATCATTTTTTTCCCGAGCGGGGTGTGGGGGAAAAGCTCCAGCCAGAGGAAAAATCCGGCGATGCTGAGGATGGCGAGGGCGGCGAAGGCGGCGGTTCCCCAGAGCGGTCCGTAGGCGGCGTAGCTGAGCGCCACCGAGGCGATGAGGCAGAGTCCGCCCAAGGTTCCCAGCACCAGCCCGGGAACAAACACCTCGGCGGCGAGCATCAAAAACCCGACGACGACGAGAACGATGATCGCCTGCACGATCATTCCTCGTCCTTCGGGCCGATCGTCCGTTCGCCGACAAATTCCTCCTGCAATGTTCCGAGGAAATGGAGCGTCGAGTCTTTGGTGCTCTTGGCGGCGCGGCTGGCGGCCTTGCCGAAATTCCCGAGGAGCCCCCCGCCTTTGCTGGTCGGGGTGGCTTCGGCGCGGGCCTTGGCACCGGGATCGGGCTGGAGGGGGGCCACCACGGTGCCGCCTTTGGCGGAAATGCGCGCCGTCCCGACAGGCGCCCCCATGTGATCGTAGAGTTTCACGGTCCAAACTGGCACATGGCTGTCCGGGTCGGTGCGGAGCGTGTAGTCGGCCCAATCGAACCCCAGCTCGCTTTTTATGGCTTCCTTGTGGGCGATGCGAAAGACCTCGTCCGCATCGACGGCGAGGGCGCGCGTGTCAAGCGGGGCCAGCCCGGCGACGTCGGCCACCCCCCGAAGCGGGGTCCGCTCGGAGGTGATTTTCCCATCCGCCACCGTGACTTCGCGCACTCCGCCGCGCGCCGTGGAATCGCCGAGGAGGAAGACCCATTCTTTCGGCTGGGGGTTGCCGCGTTCGCCGCGGATTTCGACGACCTTCGCCGAGGCGGCATACGGCTGGGAGGCGATGGCGTCCAGGCCGGAGAGCACCGGGCCTGCCGGGGCTGCAACAGCCTCCGCCGCCAGCACGAAAAGGACACACCGGAAAACGGAGATCGCGCTTTTCGGGATCGGGGATGCGGGTCGCGGCATGGCGGCATCATCCACGAGCCGGGGGGAGCTTCCAATGGAAATCTTCACCTTCACGGGCTCTTCTCGGGCATGCGAAGGCGCTCAGGCCCGCGGGCGCATGTGGGGGAAGAGGATGACGTCGCGGATGCTTTCGGCTCCGGTGAGCATCATGACGAGGCGGTCGATCCCGATGCCGATCCCGCCGGCCGGGGGCATCCCGTATTCGAGGGCGTGGAGGAATTCCTCGTCGAGCTTCTGGGTTTCCCCGCCGCTCTGCTGTTCGAGCCGGGCGCGCTGGATGTCGGGGTCGTTGAGCTCGGAGTAGCCGGGGGAAATTTCCTGGCCGTTGATGATCAGCTCGTAGACATCGACCACCGAGCCGTCCCGCGCGTTTTGTTTCGCGAGCGGGACCAGTTCCTTCGGACAATGCGTGACGAACAGCGGGTCCATGGTCTTTTCCTCGACCAGCTTTTCGAAGACGTGCTGGGTCACTTCGAAATCCTCGGCGCAGTGCGAGATGTCGAGGCCGTTCGCGGCGCACCATGCGCGGCGGGATGCGGACGAGAGGTCATACCAGTCGCCCTTCACACTGCGGATCAGATCCGCGTAGCGGGCCCTCCGCCACGGCGGGGTGAGGTCGATGGGTTTGAGGGCTTCCCCCCCGGGATTCCGGCGCCCGATGAGAAACCCTCCCGTGACCGTCTTCGCGAGGTGGCAGACCATCTCCTCGACGAGCGCCGCCATCTGCTCGAAATCCGCAAATGCCCAGTAGGCCTCGAGCATCGTGAACTCCGGGTTGTGCCGACGCGAGATCCCCTCGTTCCGGAAATTCCTGTTCAGCTCGAAAATTTTCGTGAACCCGCCGACGAGCATCCGCTTGAGGTAAAGCTCGGGGGCGATGCGCAGGAAGAGGTCCACGCCCAGGGCGTTGTGGTGGGTCTGGAACGGCTGCGCGGCGGCGCCGCCGGGGACCTGCTGCATCATCGGGGTCTCGACCTCGATGAACCCGCGTTCCTCGAGAAACCGGCGGATTTCGCGCACGACCGCGACGCGCTTCAAAAACACCTCGCGCGATTCCGGGTTCGCGATCAGGTCGAGATACCGCTGGCGGTATTTGATTTCGGTATCCTGGACCCCGTGCCACTTGTCGGGGAGCGGACGGAGGGATTTGGAAAGGACGGTAAAGGATTTGGCCTTGATGCTCGGCTCGCCGGTTTTCGTGGTGAAGGTTTCGCCCTCGACGCCGATCCAATCCCCGATGTCCACATGCCCGAAAAGCGCCGCCGCCTCCGGCCCGACCTCCTTCGAGTGGAGGTAGACCTGGATTCTGCCGGTGCTGTCGGAGAGATCCAGGAAATGGCTCTTGCCCATGTTGCGGTGGGCGGTGATCCGTCCGGCGGTGCGCGCGGGATTTCCTTCCGCAAAGGCGGCGCGGATTTCTCCCGGCCGACCGGTGATGTCGAACCGGTGCCCGTAGGGCGGCACGCCGACGGCCCGGAGAGCCTCCAGTTTTTGCCGTCGCGCGGCGAGAAGGTCGGTTTGTTCTTCCATGAAATATATCGCGCCGTCCGGCCCCGGTTTGACGGGTCAGGCCGGCGAGGCCATGCCCATGATGATGACTGCGGCGGCGGCGAATGCCAGGATGCCGAGCACGGCGGCGGCGAAGAGGCCCGCAGCCAGGGGATCTTTGGACTGGACGTTTTTTGGGATCGGCGAGGAGTTCGCGAATTGCTCCGGCCGGGAGCTGACTTTTGCCGCTTCGGACTCGACGCTGGTCGAGGCGGGCAGCGGCTGGTCCGGCACCTCTTCCTCGCCGTGAAACACCGTCTCGACGATCCCGAACCGGACCTCGTCGCCGTGGCGCAGCACCGCGTCGGTCACCTGATCGCCGTTGACGAACGTGCCGTTCGTGGACCCCAGATCGTGGAGGTGGAAGGCATCCGCCTCGAACTCGATCTGCGCGTGCCGACTCGACACGGAGCCGTCATCGATCTGGAGATCGTTGTCCGCCAAACGCCCGATGGTGATTGTTTCATCCTGGAGGTCGTGGGAGATTTGAGTCCCGTCGGGGAGAAAGATCTGCAGCTTGGCCATAGGCCCTCCCTTATACTCCGGCGGCCTTGGCCGCCGCAACCTCTTTGGCGAACTCCTGAAAAAAGTAGCCCGCGTCGTGCGGCCCGGGGCTGGCCTCGGGATGGTATTGGACGCTGAAAGCCCGGTGGGTTTTGTGTTTCAAACCCGCCACCGTGCCGTCGTTCAAATTCACGTGCGTCACCTCGACATCCGCAGGCAGGGAGTCCGGGTCGACCGCGTATCCGTGATTTTGGGATGTGATGGCGATTTTCCCGCTGCGCAGGTCTTTGACCGGCTGGTTCGCCCCGCGATGGCCGAATTTCAATTTGAAGGTTTTCCCTCCCAATGCCAGGGCGAGCACCTGGTGCCCGAGGCAGATCCCGAAGATCGGTTTCCTCCCGACCAACTGCCGCACCGTCTCGCGCGCGGAGGTGGCTTCCTCCGGGTCGCCGGGACCGTTCGAGAGAAAAATCCCGTCGGCCCCCGAAGCCAGAACCTCCTCCGCCGTGGATGTCGCGGGCAGGACCGTGACGTCAAAGCCGTTTTGCCGGAGCGAGCGCAGGATGTTTTTCTTCATGCCGAAATCCATCGCGGCAAGCTTGTGGGCGACGGGGGGGAGCGGGGCGAACACGTTTCCGTGCCCGTCGGTGGCCGCAGGCTCCGAACCGGTCGTGCGGACGACCCATTGCCGGCTCGCGGTCTGGTCCGGATCCCAGCGGTAGGGCGAAGCGGACGTCACCTCGCGCACGAAATCGACTCCCGCATACGGGACCTCGCGGGCCCGGCGGACCGCCTCGGGTTCACTCGTGATTTCCGCAGTCAGGCAGGCCCGCATGGCACCGCGGGTCCGCAGGTGGCGGGTCAGCGCGCGGGTGTCGATGCCTTGGATGCCGGGGATGTTGTTTTTGGCCAGATAGTCGCCGAGCGTGCCCGTGGACCTCCAATTGCTCGGCACCGGGCTGAGTTCCTCGATGACGAAGCCGCGCACGTGCGGGGAATCGCTTTCGGCGTCGAGCCCGTTGATGCCGCAGTTCCCGATTTCGGGGCACGTCATGGCGACAATCTGCCCGCGATACGAGGGGTCCGTGAGGATTTCCTGATACCCGCTCATCGAGGTGTTGAAGCAGATCTCCCCTGCGGCCGTTCCGACCGCGCCAAAACTCACCCCCCGGAAGATGCGCCCGTCCTCAAGTGCCAGCAAAGCAGTCATGGGCGTATCCCTTATCACCGGCGGCGCGGCGGGAAAACAAAAATCCCCCCGTCCGTGCCGGATCCGATTTTTGCGGTCGTCCTGCCACCCCGGGATTTTCCTCCGGGAGACCTTCTACCCCCCGGCGATGGCGGGGACGATGCTGATCTCGTCGCCGTCCTTGACGACGGTCGCCTTCTCTTCGAGGAAGCGGATGTCCTCGTCGTTGACGAAGATGTTCACGAAGCGGCGGATATTCCCCTGCTCGTCGCAGATCCGCTCGCCCAGGCCGGGAAAGGCTTTGTCGAGGTTGCCGAGGATCTCGCCGATGTTCGTTCCCTCGGCGGGGACGACTTCCTGGTCATTGGTGAGTTTGCGGAGCGGGGCGGGGATGCGGACTTGGATGTTCATCGGATGAATTTGAAATGGGGAATGGATGCTGCGGATGTCGGCTGCGATTTTTCTGGCTCTTAACCCTTGAGGCTCCCCGCGACGACATGGTCGTCGGCGATGAGGGCCTCGAATTCGCGGAGGCTGGGGTTGATGAGGCGGGGCTCGCCGCATTGCCCGTGGATCGCCTCCTGGGTTTTGAGGCCGTGGCCGGTGATGCAGAGCACGATGCTCTCGTCGCGCGGGATTTTTCCGGAATCGACCAGTTTTTTCGCGCAGGCGACCGTGACGCCGCCGGCGGTCTCCGCGAAGATGCCCGCATACTCGGCGAGCAGGCGGATGCCGTCGACGACCTCGTCATCGGTGCAATCCTCGGCGCTGCCGCCGGTCTCCTGCATGCTGCGGAGGGCGTAGTAGCCGTCGGCGGGCGTCCCGATCGCGAGCGATTTCACGATCGTCTGCGGGTCCGGGACCGGCCTGACGATGTCGGTCGCCTTTTTCTGTGCGGCGGAAATCGGCGAGCAGCCGGTGGCCTGGGCTCCGTGGACGGCATACGGGGCCTCCTCCAGAATCCCGACATGGATGAACTCCTTGTAGGCCTTGTGGATTTTTGTCAGCAGCGATCCGCTGGCCATCGGGATGACGGTGTGACGGGGGAGCTTCCAGCCGAGCTGTTCGGCGATTTCGAAGCCCATGCTCTTCGATCCCTCGGCGTAGTAGGGCCGCAGGTTCACGTTGACGAACCCCCAGCCGTATTTGCCGGCGATTTCTGAGCACAGGCGGTTGACCTGGTCGTAGGCACCATGAATGCCGATGACATGGGTGCCATAGACGAGCGAACCCAGGACTTTGCTTCTCTCCAAATCGGCGGGGATCAGCACGTAGCTGGCCAGGCCGGCGGCGGCGGCATTGGCCGCCACCGAGTTCGCGAGGTTTCCCGTCGAGGCGCAGGCCACGATCTTGAAGCCGAGTTCTTTCGCGCGGCTCAATGCCACCGAAACCACCCGGTCTTTGAACGACAGCGTCGGGTGGTTGACGGTGTCGTTCTTGATGTAGAGTTCTCCGACGCCGAGCTTCGCGGCAAGGCGGTCGGCTTTGACCAGCGGGGTGAACCCAACCTGTTCGCCCACGGTGGGCGGACCGTCGATCGGGAGCAGCTCGCGGTAGCGCCACATCGATTGCGGGCGCGAGGAAATCTTCTCGCGGCTGATGTTTTCCGAGATCCGCCCGTAGTCATACGCCGCCTCGAGGGGGCCGAAATCGAACTCGCAAATGTGGATTGCCTCCTTTGGATACAGGCGCCCGCATTCCCGGCACTTCAGGTTGGAAAAATAGGTTTGTTGGTCGCTCATGGTGGTTGGTCCAATCGAGAGCGGACGAAGAAACGGGCCGGTTCGTGCCAAGGAACTGACTCACCTCATCTTTTCCCCTGGCCTTCGCTTTCGCGGAAACCCGGAGCTGGATTTGGCACCTGGGCCCGGAAATTTCCCCCCGCATCAAACAGGCGGTCATTCCCAGCGGTTGCCGTGGCTTCACAGGGCCAGTCCCTCAGCCACTCTCGATAAGATTTGCGGGAATGATCGCCGGGAATTGATTTTCGTCAAGAGGAAATCTCGACGGAGAAAATCTCGCCCGCACCCGTCGGGGCACGGCCCCTTCAAACGAAGAGGCGGGACGCCGGTGGAGAGCGGGGGGGATTTTGGGCAAACAAAAAGCCCTGACTTTTTCGAGCTTGAGGGCTTGGAAAAGTCCGGCGGGCTGCTAGAAAATTTCCAGGATGCCGCTCATCACCTATCGCACCGCCCTGAACCAGGCCCTCGCCGAGGAGATTCTCCGCGACGAGAACGTCGTCATCATCGGCGAGGAAGTCGCGCAATACAACGGGGCCTACAAAGTCACCGAGGGGCTCTGGGAGCGCTTCGGCGACAAGCGGGTGGTGGACGCGCCGATCAGCGAGGCCGGGTTTATCGGGATGGGCATCGGGGCCTCGATGCTGGGGATCCGCCCGGTGATGGAGCTCATGTTCTGGAGCTTCGCCTACGTGGCGTGGGATCAGATCATCAACAACGCGGGGCAGATCCGCTACATGAGCGGAGGACTCATCAACTGCCCGATCGTCATCCGCGGGCCTGCGAATGGCGGCACGAACGTGGGGGCCACACACTCGCACACCCCGGAAAATTTTATCGCGAACACCCCCGGCCTGAAGGTCGTCTGCCCGGCCACCGCCTACGATGCCAAAGGGCTCATGAAGGCGGCCATCCGGGACAACGACCCGGTCTGCTTCATGGAGAACACCCTCCTCTACGGCGAACCCTGGGAGGTTCCCGAGGAGGAATACGTCATCCCGCTCGGGGTGGCGGACATCAAGCGCGAGGGTTCGGACATTTCCCTGATCGCCCACGGCCGGGCGGTCCTCACCGCCCTCAAGGCTGCGGAAATCCTGGAATCCGAGCACGGGCTCCACGCCGAGGTCCTTGATCTGCGGTCGGTTCGTCCGCTCGACGAGGAGGCCATCCTGAACACCGTCCGCAAAACCCATCGCGCGGTCCTTGTGGATGAGAACAAGCCCTTCTGCGGGGTCTCCGCCCAGATCGCGGCGACGATCCAGGAGCAGGCGTTCGACGAGCTGGACGCCCCGGTGCAGCGGGTCTGCGCGCTGGATGCCCCCTCGATCTATTCCCCGGCGCTCGAGCCGATCCAGTTGCCAACGCCCGGGCGGGTCGTGATAAAAGCGCTGGATATTTGCTGATCAAACTCCACCATTCCCAACAGCCATGCCAGACATCACCATGCCGAAGTTGAGCGACACCATGAACGAGGGGACGCTCGTGAAATGGCTGAAAAAGCCCGGCGACAAGATCGAGATTGGAGACATCCTCGCGGAGGTGGAAACCGACAAGGCCACAATGGAGATGGAGGCATTTGACGAGGGCACCCTCGTGGAAATCGTCGTCCCGGAGGGAGGGGTCGTCAAAGTCGGCGGGCGGCTTGCCGTGCTGGACGGGGGCTCCTCGCCCGCCAAACCCGCCAAACCCGCCGCATCCGTGCCGTCCGCAAAGCCGGTTCCAGCCCCGGCCCCCAAAGCCGCCCCGATCTCCGCAGCTCCCGCGACCCCCAAGCCGCGTGCGACCACGGCCCCCGTCGGCCCCCGCGTGAAAGCCTCGCCGCTGGCAAAAAAAATCGCCCTGGAACGCGGAGTCGATCTTTCTGGCGTATCCGGCTCCGGGCCCGGCGGGCGGATCGTGGCCGCCGATGTCCCCGAGAAGGGCGCGGCTCCTGCCGCGCGGGCGCCCGCGGTTGCCGCCCCGACCCCTTCCGCCAGGATTGATGTCCCCTCCTCGGACGCCGACAAACGGGTTCCGCTCTCGGGCATGCGCCGCACGATTGCGGAAAGGCTCCTGGCCAGCAAAACCCAGATCCCGCATTTCTACCTCTCGCTAGAAATCGACGCCGCGCCGCTCGTCGCCCTGCGCAAGGACATCAATTCCGCCGCCGAGGCTTCGGGATCCCCGAAAGTGACCGTGAACGATTTTGTCCTGCTCGCCACCGCGCGCGCGGCGGACGCGCACCAGAAAATCAACTCCGCGTTCGCCGGGGACTCGGTCGTCGAATACGCCACGGTCAATCTCTCGGTCGCGATCGCGGTCGAGGACGGCCTGATCACCCCGGTGATCCGTGATGCCCAGAAGCTGACGCTGCGCGAAATCAGCAGCGCGGTGAAGGACCTCGCCGCCCGCGCCCGCTCGAAAAAGCTCAAACCCGAGGAATACCAGGGCGGCACGGTCACGGTCTCGAACCTCGGTGCCTTCGGCATCGAAAGCTTTTACGCGATCATCAACCCGCCCCAGGCCGCGATCCTCGCGGTCGGAACCATCGTGAAAAAACCCGTGGTGAACGCGCGGGACGAAGTTGTCGCCGGCCAACGGATGACCCTGGCGCTGAGCGGCGACCACCGTGTCGTGGACGGTGCCGCAGGCGCGGAATTTCTGGCCTCGCTGAAAAAGAGCCTGGAAACGCCGGCCACGCTGCTTTTTTAGCCTGAAGTTCCAAGCCTGGAACAGGCGGGAAGCCGCATAAACACCGGGTTTTGCGGCTCTTTTGAACTTCCTGCCACTGGCTGCGCATCGGGCCGAAGCCAGCCCGGCCACGATGGTTCCGGCAGGCTCATCAACTTTCGTAAAACCCGAAGTATCGCCGGGCGTTGTGGTGGCAGATATCGGAGACCATCTGTCCCACGAGCGCGGAATCATTGGGCAGGAGACCCCGCTCCATGTCGCCGCCCAGAATGTTGCAGAGCAACCGCCGGAAGTATTCGTGGCGGGTGTAGGAGAGGAACGACCTGCTGTCCGTGAGCATCCCCACAAACTGGCTGAGCAGCCCCATCTGCGAGAGCGCCTCGATCTGCCGGGTCATCCCGTCGGTCTGGTCGAGGAACCACCAGCCGCTCCCAAACTGGATTTTTCCCGGAGTGACGCCGTCCTGGAAGTTCCCGATCATCGTCGCCACGAGTTCGTTGTCGCGGGGATTGAGGTTGTAGAGGATCGTCTTCGGCAGGCTGCCTGCGAGGTCGAGACGGTCGAGGTGTCTGGCCAGGGCCGCGGCCACGGGCAGATCGCCGATGGAGTCGAACCCGCTGTCCGCGCCAATCCGTTGCTTCATCCGGCTGTTGGCGCCGCGCAATGCGCCGTAATGGATCTGCATTGTCCAACCCTTGGCCGCGTCCATCAGGGCGAGTTCGTGCAAAAGGAACGACTTGTAGCGCACCGCCTCTTCCGGCGTCACGACGGCGCCCGCGCGCGCCTTGGCGAAAATCCGCTCCGCCTCGCTCTCCGGGCAGTCCTCCGCCCACACCGTGTCCACCCCGCGGTCGGAAAGACGGCACCCGCGGGACGCGAAAAAGTCGTGGCGCTGTTGCAGGGCTGACAGGAGATCCCCGAGCGAACCGACGGCCGCGTCGGACGCCTTTTCCAGCGCCTCCAGCCAGGAAGCGAAGGCGGCAGGCTGGTCGATGGCCAGGGACTTGTCCGGACGCCAGGTCGGGCGCACCTGGATGTCGAAAGATGGGTCGGCGGCAATCGCCGCATGATGCTCCAGCGAATCCACCGGGTCGTCGGTGGTGCAGACGACTTCGACCCGGAATTTTTTCATCAGCCCGCGGCAGGAAAAATCGGGCCCGGCCAGAAGCGCGTTGCAATGGTCGTAAATCCCGCGCGCCGTGTCCGGGTTCAGAAGACGGTCGGCGATGCCGAAATAACGCGCGAGTTCCAGGTGGGACCAGTGGTAGAGGGGATTGCGCAGCAGCTTCGGCATGACGACCGCATACTGCTCGAATTTCTCCCAGTCCGTCGCATCGCCCGTGCAGAAGCGTTCGTCGATCCCCGCCGTGCGCATCGCCCGCCATTTGTAATGGTCCCCGCCCAGCCAGAGCGTGGAAATATTTCCCCAGCGGATGTCGTCAGCGATTTCCTTTGGCGGGAGATGGCAGTGGTAGTCGATGATCGGCAGGTCTGCGGCGTGCCGGTGGTAAAGCTCGCGGGCGGCGGGCGTGTCGAGGAGGAAGTCCTCGTGGATGAAGGGGCGATTATTCACCGAGGAATGAATCTGAAAGGTCCGTGGCATCATGGGAACCTCAGCAGAAAAGCGGCTCGATGTGCTTTTTGAGGAGGTTGTCGTGGACCCGCCGCCCGACGATTTCGCGATGGGCCTTCAAGGCATCCGTGTAGCGGGCACCCATCGCGGCGGCAACTTTGAACGCGACGTGGATGAACTGCCGGAACTGCCGGTCATACTCCGGGCACAAGGCATCGTGATTGAGCGCGGAAACGAATTCCCGCGATGTCCAGCCCCGGACGGTTTCGAGGGAAGGGAGCCCGGCGATGTCGATATCGACGACCGGCGCATACGGCTGGATCAATTCCACGGCCTGCGGAAGTGCGTCCGCGTAGATGTCCTTCGCGATGGCCAGCCCCTCGCCTCCGGCTTCCGCGAGTCCCGCGACCTCCTCGAGCCAGGTGGTGCCGGCCGTCTTCAGATGCAGCCCGGCTCCGTGGCGCGCGACAAGTTTGCGGATGACCGGATAGAGCGAGAATTTGTCGCTGCCCGAGTGGACGCTGAGCTTGAGGCTGTCGGGCAGCCCGAATTCGCGCACGGCATGGGCCAGCACGGCGAGGTCGGCATCGAACTCGCGCTCGAAGGCGCCCAGATCCCCCACATAATCGACCCCCTTGTTGAAGCGCCCGGTGAATTTCGGCGCGATGGTCTGGGCGGGAATGCCCTCGTCGGCAATCATGGCCAGAATGATCAGCAGCTCGCCAGGGGTCTGCGGCGTGTCGGTTTCGTCCACGGAAACCTCCACGACAAAGGAATCCGCCGGCTTGGCGGCGGCGATGTGGCGGTGGATGCGACCGGCTTCCTGCATCGCCCAGAGAAATTTCTCCGAGGTCCGCTCCAGATCCCCGCGCGTGATTTCCAGCGGATCGGAACCCCCCGGGAGCCGGTGGCTGCCCACCAGGCCGGAACGTTTTTCCAAAAATGCGGCCCTCGCCTCCGGACTCGCGGGCTTGCCGGAATAATCGGCCACATCGAGCGTGAAAAAATCGCTCGCGGCCAGGAACCCGTCCACCGTGTGCAGGTTGATGTGGTCGGCGTCCACGAAGTAGGGCGCGGTCCAGCCGAGCGCACGAACGGCGGCATCCGCCTCGGCGCGGAGATCGTCGGGCTTCGTGCCGATGAGCGTGTGCTCGCGGTTGGACTTGTTCCACACCGGGTGGAGGGGCACGCCGCGGCGCGCGGCGGATTGGACGGCGGAGAGCTGGGCCTCGCCCTGGTGGGCAAAACGGTCGCCCATGCCGAAAGTGAACCGGGGAAGTTTTTTCATATTGGATTTAGCGGCCCACAGTCTTCCCCAACACGAGGTCCACGTAAAGCGTCGTCGTCCAACCCCAATCCGCGGGTAACGTCAACGATGGGAGGGCGAACCTCCGTGTGAGCCCATTTATTACGGCTCAGACGGAGCTTCGCCCTCCCTCGCATTAGCTACCAGCGGGCGGGTCGCTGAAAAAGATGCCGTTCGTCACCGCTTTTCATGGATTATCATCACTTTTCATGATAGCGTCCAAAAATCAGTTGTTTTCACGCCGTATCATTGGATTTCAGAAACCGTATGGAAAATCACCAGATTTCAGCAGCTATCAGCGTTTTTCAAGGACTGCCCTTGCCGGAGGGGAGAATGCACCTCGCCGGTTATGCCGCTTTGATCCATCACTACGATCTCCATGTCCCTTTGCCGTACCGTTTGGCAGCCATCAACTCCAAGCATAAAAAATATGAAACGGAAGGGTGGGCTGTTTTTACACCCAAGCACATGCCCGCCGACACTTTGGCAGGACACCTGATTTTTGCCTTCAAGTATGAAGGAATCGATCTTGCGGTGCTCAATGCCTTGTTTGGCACAGTGCAGGCCGAGGATATTTTGTCCATTGTCCAAAACGAACCTACGGGACAATATAGCCGCCGTATCTGGTTTTTCTACGAATGGCTGACCGGAAGCACGTTGAGTTTGACCGACGTGACCTCTGGCGATTATGCCGATGCCATCGACGCGAGGCTGCAATATCCCGGCCCCGCCAGTATGTCAAAACGCCACCGTGTCAGGAACAACCTGCCGGGAGTTCAGGGTTTTTGCCCTCTGGTCCGGCGCACGGACAAGCTGGAAAAGCTGATGAACCTGAACCTCTCGGAACGGGCCAGAGACGTTCTTGGCAAGGTTCATTCCGACATTATCGCGCGTGCGGCGGCCTTCCTGCTGGTGAAAGACTCCAAGGCTTCCTATGCCATCGAAGGCGAACGTCCGCCCCATAATCGCGCGGAACGCTGGGGACGCGCCATCGGACAGGCGGGACAGCAAAAACTGACACGGGACGAATTTATCCGTTTGCAGGGCATCGTGATTGAAGATGCGCGTTTTACTCGAATGGGATGGCGCGCGGAAGGAGGATTTATTGGTGTCCACGACCGCGTAAACAATACGCCCATTCCCGATCACATTTCTGCCCGGTGGCAGGATGTTCACCGTTTGATGGAAGCGCTGATCGCCACAGACAATAAACTGGCCGCCAGCGCCTATGATCCTGTTCTCTCTGCGGCATTGATCGCATTCGGGTTTGTCTTTATCCACCCGTTTGAGGATGGCAATGGCCGTATTCATAGATTCCTGATTCATCATGTGCTCGCGGAAAAGGGGTTTGCGCCCACAGGGATCGTATTCCCCGTATCGGCGGTTATCCTCGACCACATTGATGAATACCGGCAGATTCTGGAACTCTATTCCAGACCGCGCTTGCGCTTCATTGAGTGGCAGCCGACGGATCGCGGCAACGTCGAGGTCTTGAATGAAACAGTCGATCTCTACAGGTTCTTCGATGCTACGCCGCAGGCCGAATTTTTGTATGATTGCGTCCGGCAGACAGTCGAGGAGAGCTTGCCGGAGGAGGTCAATTATCTTGCCAACCACGACCGGATGAAATCCTGGATTCAGGATCATTTCGATATGCCGGAACACGCTATCGAACTTTTGATTGCCTTCCTGAGGCAAGGGAACGGCACGCTTTCCAAGCGGGCCTTGAGCAAGGAATTTTCCAGACTTACGACGAATGAAGTGAGGGCGCTTCAGGAAACTTTCAAAGACATATTCCGCTCGTGAAAACCCGCCACCCCCAGCCGATCCGGTGCCTGGTAGCGGGTTCCCGCCACTTTCCGGACAAACTGGTCCGGCAGCGCCGGCGTCATAGGCGCGATAGGACCGTGTAATTGTTGATCGCGCCGATGCCGAACGGGCTGAGGGGCGCGGCGTTGGCTTCTTCCGCCTGGACAGGCGAATGGCTGCCCAGCACGTCGGCCGTCAGGCACGCGAGGATTAGAATAGAAACCGCCCGGAAGTTGCGATGGAGTGTTTGGATGCGTGGGCTCGCAGGGGGATTTTGCGCTCCTGTGGCGAGGAAACCGCGCTTGGAATTGGCCGGAATCCCAAATCCGCGCGTAAGGGAAGAAATGAGAGGGGAGCGGTTCGACGACATGTCGATAACGCGAGGGAGGGCGAAGCTCCGTCTGAGCCGTAATAAATGGGCTCACACGGAGGTTCGCCC
>JBAYTU010000068.1:0-19082 GCA_041675465.1 Terrimicrobiaceae bacterium
AGGCGCTTGACCGGAAGTGCTGACAGCGGTGGGACTGCTGTCTCCTCCCGTGGTTGCGCGCCACCTGAAATACACTCCGACGGTCTGAGGGTTGACATGCATGGTGGCATGTTTGGAATCCGCAGCCAGAGTTTCCCGGATCATCACCCCTGCCTTCGCCCAAGCGGTGGTGTTCTGCTGCGTCACCACGCGGGCTGTGATGGTGCAGTCCCCGGTGACCGTTTGATACACATACCGGAAGGCATCCGCCGTGCCGCGAATACTCTCCACACCCGAACCGTTGACCGTGAAGGTGCCGTCCGAATAGCTCGCGCTGCCGGCCGCGCCCACCGCTCCGATATCCTGGCTGATCCATGGCGAGGGCAGGTTTGAGGTAATGCCGGGAACCTCGATGATGACGGGATGATCGCTCAGTGTCAGCGGAACCGAACTGACATTGCTAAGAGTCTGCTGCACAGCCGTGCCGACCGTCGGATCATAGACCTTCACGGTGGCAAAGGTCGCGCCCAGATTTACGGTTACGCTGTCGCTGCCGCTGGCTTTTTCATTCCACACGGCCAGCATGAATTTGCCATCGCTTTTTTGGATGAGCAGATCATGCACGGTGGCTGGCTGGGACGGGATCGAATAGTTCAGGGAGCCCGGGGTGATGGCGGCGGTGTCGGCCAGAATCGTGGTCAGGTTGTGGAGATAAGTCGCCGAGGGCTTCGCGGTCCAATCCGTGTGATACAACCCCCAATATCCCTGCACGGAGTCGTCGTGCAGCATGTAGATGAAGGTGGCGCTCCAGCCGCGTTTGTAGGCTGCCAGATAGACGTTGAGGAAGAGCTTGCCCTGCTGGACTTCGGTGATCGGGTTGACCATGCTTCCCGAGGTGGCGGTATACCAGCCGGTTTCCGTGGTGACCCTGGGCAGCGTCAGAAGCTGGGCATCGGTATAGCCATCGTAACCGGGTGGCCGCCAGGTGTGGCCATACTCCTGATACAATCCGTCCCCGAGATAATTCACGCTGGTCGGCTCCTCGACGCGCCATGCCTGATTGTCGCGTATGCCCAGCTGGGATGCCCCGGCCGTGAGGTAGTTATGGCAGTTCGCGAAATCGGCGTATTGCGTTCCGGCCGGCATCAACACACCGGAAGGGAGCGGGGTGGGGATGGTCAGGTATTGGAGCCCGACGTTGTTGGGCTCGGAGCCGCCCGCCTCGCTCGACGCGAAGACCGGGTAGTCCGACAGGTTGGGATTGGCCTTCACCGCCGCGTATAAATCCCTGCAAAACCAGGCGATGGGGAAGGAATTGAACTTGCCGTCATACCACTGGTCCCCCCCGCTGGTTTCCTGCGACATCACGTAATAGGCGGTGTTGGCGGCAAGGGTGACGGGAGTGGCCAGGGTTGCATATTTGAATCCCACCGGGGCCCCCGACGTGGCAATGGATACCGAGCCGAGCACCGCGCCGTCCGACACGCGCGCCAGCCGCACGGCATGCGTCCCGCTGTTGCCCGAAACCACCCAGCGGCCCAACTGATTCACAGTGATTGCCGAACTGCCAACCGTAAACTTGAACCCCACCCACGCGCTGAGGTCGTTTCTCAGGACGCCGAGCGTCTGGCCGGTGACATAGGCCGTGCCGGAGCCATATTTGAAACCGACGGGGCCATAGCCATACAAGCCGGCCAGGCCGGTGCGGTAGGCGGTGTCGTAGTAGGCGCTGTTATTGATCGTGGCCACGGAGGTTGTCGTCAGCTTGGTGCCCCCCGAGGATTGTCCCTGATAGGTGACGGGCCAGTTGTTCGGCTCGTTCGGACCCTCGATGGCCAGAAGCGCGCCGGCCGCCGCCACCTGCTCATAAGTGGAAATGCTGCCGGCGATGTCGCCATTCCTGGGGATCAGGCACATGAGGGCACCGGTGGCATTATGGACATCGATCCATTTTTGGATGACCGTGGAATTGCCCGAACTGTCATCGCGAAAATTGCGGATTCCCGTGTAGGTGAGGGCGGCGGCGACATCGGTTGGGTTGTCAGCACCTTGGGTCATGTGCGTGCAGACACCGAGGGAATCGAGGAAATCATTGGCAGAAACGGCAGGGGCTGCCGCCGCCTGGGGAAGACAGGCCAGGACAGCGAGCAGGCCGAGGAGGTTTCTGCCGAAGCTTAGGGAAGGGCTGGCTGACGGAGAGAACCGAAACGGAGGCAGGGAAACAGGCGTGGTGTTCATGGGGGGGGAACTGGAGGAGGGTTGAAATCAGTCTGGTCGTTCTTATTTCATTTGGTCGGCGAAACCAATATTGAGAAGTTGTGGCCTGAACGAGGAAAAAAAACTTCAATGTTTCATCATCCATTTCATTTTATCATCATCTCCAATACCCTCCACGCCGTGAGCGGACCAGGGCGTTTGGCTGTCGACTTGGGTTACCCTGTTGATGATCAAGTTTTCCGTTTTTCAAAGTGTCGAAGACGGGTCAGACATCCTGACACGCGAGGAAAGCGGCTGAGACGGTTATTTTGGCGGGAACTCTCCGCTCCGGTTGGCCTTTCCCGGCCAAACATTCGCCTGGCCCATTGTTTTACAGGTGCGCTGGCGCGCTGGTTTTTCCGAGCCCGCCGTTTCTTCCCTACTGTTTCTTCAATACCTCGATCTGGGCGGCGACATCCTTGGCGGGGATGATCTTGTAGGCTTGCTGGTATTTTTCCAGCGCGGCCTCGATCTTGTCGTTTTCTGCCAGCAGCTTGGCTTCATTTCGCAGGTTTTGGTATTTTTCGATGTCGGAATTCAGCTTTTTTTGGAGTTCTGCAAGGGCCTTTGAAGTCTTCGGGCCGACGATGTCGGCCTGGTTGGTCAGCGGATCGAGACTGACCTTCGCATCCAAAAATTCGCGCGCTTCGATCTGCCTGCCGAGATCCGGGAATTTTCCCGCGCAGGCCAGCATCGCGTCGGCGAGTTGCAGCGGCACCCGGATCGCGGGCGGGGGGGAGCCGGACCGGAATGCTTTTGCCGAAGCGGCGAGCTTGTCGAGACTCGAAGCCAGCTCCGGGGGAATGGCGGGGACTTTTCCGGAATCGTCCGGGGTCGGCATCGCGCTTTCAAACTGGGCCTGCGTGTCCGTGATTTGCTTCGTGATCTGTCCGGCATTGGCCACGGCCGTATCCCAGCTCTGCACATACAGGTTGGCTCGCGCGTCCTCGCGGGGCTGCAGGGCTTTGAGCTTTTTGACGAGTTCCGTGGCCTGATCGAACGTGATCGTCGGCGAGTTGATCTGGGCCATCAACTCTTCGCGGTCGTTTTTTCTGACCAGGCTTTCGTGGAAAGAACGCACGCTCTCGACAACCGGCTTCACGGAGGGCTCCGCCTTGGCCAGATCTTGGAGCCCGAGGAAATACTGGTTCACGGTCAGGTCCACCTCCTTGATTTTTTGTGCCGAGAGGAGTTCTGGACGGAGCAAATCGGCGAGGGCTGCCGCTTTCTGCCTGTAGTAAGTGCTGCGGAGCAACCACTGGCCGCCGTCCTTCACGCTCCCCCCATCATACTTGGCGGCGTCGGATTTCAGGGGTTCTGCGGCTTTGGCCAGCTGGCGGGCCGCCGAGGGAAACCGGGTGGCGAGGGCGGCGAACTCCTCGATGGTTTTTTGGAGCGTGGCCCGTTGCTCCGCGTTCGTGAGGGACTGGGGGCTGTCGGGGTAGACCACCAGCTTCACGATTTTCGACACGGGGACCTGGTAGTTGGGGTATTTCGCGGTGCGGAACTCGTAGTAACCGGAATGGTCGGAATACGCGAAGAACTCCACGGCCGATGCCTGGTCCTCGTTCGACCAGGCCTGGGGTTTCACGAGAGCCATGCCCGGTTTGTCCCTGCCGCGCTGGGTGTCCGCAGTTTGCGCCCAGGTGCCGGGGGAGGACAGAACCCAGCAACTTAAGACGGTGAAGGGGAGAAACTTTCCAAAGCGGGGGGAGGAGAAACTCATCTGTGTATCAATCTAACAACCGCTCTGCGGAAGATGCAAACGAAGAATCCAAGGGGGGGCCGCATGGGGCGCATCTCCCGTGCTCGATGGGGTCGGAGAACCCGCTTGCGCGGCTTTTCCGTCAGGCCGCGCGGGGGGTTCCCGATGCGGCTGGCCGACTGCGCGGGGCCTTCTTCGCCGCCGGTTTCCTCGCTTCGAACTCGAAGCCGACCTTCCCCTCTTCGAGTTTGAGATAAGCGGAAAAGGGGCGGCCTTTTTTGGAGATAAATTTCGGGATCAGGTCCGTCTTGCCTGTTTCGATGAGCCGGGCGACCTGCTCGCGGGGGATTTCCCGCTGGCAAAGCGATTTCCCCATGCGGAATTTGCAGGCGGGAGTCTTGCTGCACTGCCAGGCCGTGCCGGTGTCGTGGATCGTCCCGGATTTGCAGGCCGGGCAGGTTCCGATGGATGGGAGCACGGAAAAATCGATCTGGCGGGAGGAATCCTGCGAGTCTCCGAAATCGAAGCTCTGTTTGAATTCCGGGTCGAGTTTCACCACGGCCGCGAACGGGCGTCCCATCTTGCTGCGGAAGCCTTCGAGCGGTCCCAACACCCCGTCCCGCAGGAGCTTGCGGACTTCCTCGCGCTCGAACTGGCGCCCGGCCATGTTTTTCCAGATGATCGCCCCGCATTTGGCGCCGCACTCGAAGGCCTTGAAGGATTCCACGAAGCCCTTGTGACCGCATTTCGGGCACTTCTCTTCGAGGGGTTCGAAGTTGCCGGCGACCGTGTCGCCCTCGAAGTTTTTTGCCTTGTCGACGATCTCGTTGGTGAAGTTGCGGATTTCTTCCATAAATTGCGGGCGGGGCATTTCCCCGCGTTCCATGCGTTTGAGTTTGTGCTCCCATTCGCCGGTCATTTCCGGGGACGTGAGTGCCGGGACGCCGAGCCCGCGGAGGAGGGTGACCAGCGAGAGGCCTTTCGAGGTGACGATGAGGTCGCGGGCCTGGCGGACCAGATAACCGTCGAGGATCAACCCCTCGATGATCTGGGCGCGGGTGGCGGGCGTGCCGAGCCCCCGCTGGCTCATTGCCTCGCGAAGTTCCTCGTCGTCCACCAGCTTCCCGGCTCCTTCCATTGCCGAGAGCAGGGTGGCCTCGTTGAAGCGGGGCGGCGGCTTCGTCTCGTTTTCCCTGATTTCGAGCGCCTCCGTGCGCGCGGTCTCCCCTCTGCGGATCACGCAGACGTTCTGCTCGTCGTCCGTGGCCGCCTGCTTGCCGTAGACGGCGAGCCATCCGGGCTCGGTGAGGATTTTCCCTTCGGTCTTGAAGGCTTCGCCCTCGACGCGGGTGATCCGGGTCGTGACCTCGAACTGCGCGGCGGGATAAAAGGCCGCCACGAACCTGCGGGCGACCATGTCGTAGATCTTCCATTCGAATTCATCGAGGGATTTTGCGGAAACGCCCGTGGGGATGATCGCGTGGTGGTCCGTGACTTTCGTGTTGTTGAAAATCCGCCTGTTCGGGCGCACCCAGCCCTGCGCGAGGGCCTTTCTCGCGTGTTCGGCGAGATCCTGGTCCTCGAGCTTGGTGAAAGCGGCCTTCACGTTGCCGACGTTGTCCTCGGGGAGGTAGCGCGAATCGGTCCGGGGATAGGTGAGGACCTTGTGCCTTTCGTAAAGGGCCTGGGCGATTTGCAGGGTCCTTTTGGCGCTGAGCCCGAACCGCGAGTTGGCCTCGCGTTGCAGCGTGGTCAGGTCGTAGAGCTGCGGGGCGATCTGCGTGGCGGGTTTTTTTTCCTCGACCACGGTGCCGGGCTTCGAATGGCATTTCGCGACAATGTCTTCCGCAATGGCGCGCTCCCAGATCCGTTCGGCGCGCGCGTCCTCGTCCCCGTTCTTCTTGAACCCCTCGCTGAACCAGCGCCCGCAGTAGGCACCCGCTTCGACCCCGAAATCCCCGTGGACCTCGAAAAACGGGCGCGGTTTGAACGCGCGGATCTTCTCCTCGCGCTCGGCCAGGATCGCCAGCGTCGGCGTCTGGACCCGCCCGACCGGCGTGAGCTGGAAGCCCCCCCCCTTGGAATTGAAGGCGGTCATTGCGCGGGTTCCATTGATGCCGACCAGCCAGTCGCTCTCGCTCCGGCAGACGGCGGCCTCGGCCAGCGGCAGCATCTCCTCCCCGTTGCGGAGGCCGGCAAACCCCTCCCGGATCGCCTCGGGGGTCATGCTCTGGAGCCAGAGCCTCCGGGTCGGTTTTTTCGTTCCCGCCAGCTTGATCAGATAGTGGAAAATCAGCTCCCCCTCGCGTCCGGCGTCACAGGCATTGATGATGTCGGTGACATCCGCCCGCTTGAGCAGGCGCTTGAGCAGGTTGAAACGGGGCTGGGTCTTCTCGATGGGCTTGAGCTCGAAGTGGTCGGGAATGATGGGGAGGTTTGCGAAACTCCACTTGCCCCGCTTCTTGTCCATCTCGCCGGGCAGGCACAATTCGACCAGATGCCCGATGGCGGAGGTCACGACATATTCGTCGTTTTCGTAGTAGTCGTCTTTCTTGGGAAGCTTGCCCAGCACTCTGGCCAGATCGGCGGCAACGCTCGGCTTTTCTGCGATAACGAGGGATTTTGACATGGGTGATTTCAACGGAGTTTGACGAAGCGGCTGCCGGGGCGCTGGCGCACCAGTTTTTTCATTTCAAGGGCGAGCAACGTAGAAGACGCGACGTGCGTTGGCAACCCGCATCTCGCGATGATCTCGTCCACATGGGACTCCTCATCCCCGAGAGCGCCGTAGACAACCGCCTCGTTCCCGGCGAGTTCGGGCGGGGGTGGCGGGGTCAGCGACGGGCGTTCCGCAAAAAGAAGCCCCATGTCGTCGAGGATGTCGGATGCCGACGTGACGAGCTTCGCCCCCTGCTGGATCAGCCGGTTCGAGCCGATGGCGTTCGGCTGGTCGATCCGTCCGGGCACCGCATAGATCGAGCGTCCCTGCTCGCCCGCCTGGTTTGCGCTGATCAGCGCCCCGCTCCGGCCGCCGGCCTCCACAACCAGAAGCCCGAACGAACAGCCGCTGATGATCCGGTTCCTCATCGGAAACGTCTGCTTGTCGGCCCGGACCCGCATCGAAAATTCCGATACCACGGCCCCTGACCCGGCAATTTTTTCCGCCAGCGGCAGGTTTTCCGGCGGGTAAACCGAGAGGAACCCGCTCCCGATGACGGCGATCGTCCGTCCTTTTGCAGCCAGCGCGCCCTGGTGCGCCGCCGTGTCGACACCCGTCGCCAACCCGCTCACCACCGTGACCCCGGCCGACGCCAGCTGGTAGGAAAGCTTCTTCGCGCACTCCCCACCGTAGTGGCTGGGTTTTCTTGTGCCGACGATCCCGATGGCGTGCCGGTCCCGTTCCAGAAGTTCGCCCCACACGTAAAGAACGATCGGAGGGTCGTGGATCTCCCGGAGCAGCGAGGGGTAATCCGGGCACCCCATCGTGACCACCCTGGCCCCGAAATCCCTCACCAGCGCCAGTTCCGCGCCGAGATCCATCTGGCTCTCCCAGGCCCGGATCGATTTCGCCACGTCGGGGCCGATCCCCTCGACGGCCCGGAGCCTTCCCTCTCCCGCCCGAAGAACCTCGACCGGAGAACCGAACGCCTCCAGCAACCTCCTCACCCGCACCGGCCCGACCTGGCGGATCATGTTCAGCGCGATGTAGGCCTCCGGTTCGGTCATGCGCGGGGAGTAAAAGCCGGTTTCACCAAAAACAAAAGGGGATTGTTTTTTCCGGCGGGGGGCTGAGATAAATGAATTATTGGCGTGATTATTGCTTGCAGTAGCAGTTGCCATGCCTGATTTTGCCAGCAATGGCAGGCATGGATCAGATCGCCGGGTTGGCATTGCAGCAGACGATGTCGCCCCAGATGCAGCAGAGCCTGAATATCCTTCAGGCCCCGCTCACCGAGTTGCGCCAGATGGTGGACACGGAACTCCGCGAGAACCCCGCCCTCGAGGAGGTGCTTCCGGAAAATCCCGCCGGGGAGCCCGAGAGGAAAAGCGAGATGGAGGACCAATGGAACGAATATTACGCACAGCGGGCGGTCGCCGAGCCCTGGACGAAAGAAGCACTGGAGAAGCGCCAGCATTTTTTCGACTCGCAAACCCGGCCGGAGACGCTCCAGGAGCACCTCCTGGGGCAGTTGCTGGCCGCATCGTGGACAAAGCCCGAGGCCCGGATTGCCGTCGAGATCATCGGAAACCTCGACGGGCAGGGGTATTTCCGCACGGATCCCGCGGATGTGGCCTATGCCGCTCAGTCGGACGCGCTCGAGGTGGAGAAGGTGCTCGAAAGAGTCCAGGAATTCGATCCGCCCGGCATCGCCGCCCGCAACCTCGGGGAATGTCTCTTTCTGCAACTCAAACGCCAGGGCCGGGAGTATTCCACCGAGGCCAGGATTGTCCGCCACCACCTCGAAGAACTCGGACGCAAGAAAATTTCCGAGATTGCGGCCGCCCTCGACGTCCCGGTGCAGGAAGTGCAACGCGCCGCCGAGGCGATCTCGAACCTGAACCCCCGTCCCGGCAGCGCCTTCTCGACGGAACCCGAACAGACCGTCATCCCGGAAATCGTGGTGGAGCGCGAGGGCGACGGGTATCAGATCCGCCTGAACGGCGATGAGATCCCCGTGCTGCGGATCTCCGACTCCTACAAGGACATGCTCCCGGATTCCTCGCGCGAGGTGCGCGATTACCTCCGCGATAAAATCAAGGGCGGGAAATTTTTCATCCGGAGCATCCAGCAACGGCAGCAGACGCTGATGAATATCGGGCGCGAGATCGTGGCGCGGCAGCAGGAGTTTCTCGACCGCGGGCCCTCCCATCTCCGACCGATGACCATGAGCCAGGTGGCGGACGCGGTCGGCATCCATGAGACGACGGTCAGCCGGGCGGCCTCGGGAAAATACATCGCGACGCCGCAGGGGATTTTCGAGATCAAATACTTTTTCACCCACGGCTACACGAACAGCGAAGGCGAAGCGGTGAGCAACGAGAGCGTGAGGCAGGCGATCCTTGCGATCGTCCGCGACGAGCCCCCCAGGCATCCCCACAGCGACCAGGACATGGTGCGTCTCCTGAGGGAACAGGGTCTGGCCGTCGCGCGGCGCACCGTGGCAAAATACCGCGAACAGCTCGGGATCCTGCCCAGCCATCTCCGCAAATCGTTCTGAGCCGGTCGCTGCCTGTTCCGGATCAGCGTCCCGCCATGCGGCGGAGCAGGGCGTCGGCCATGTCGGCGGGGGTTTCCGCGACCTCGATCCCGGCGGCTTGAAGGGCCTCGATCTTGCCGGCGGCGGTCCCTTTTCCTCCGCTCACAATGGCTCCGGCATGCCCCATGCGGCGGCCCGGGGGCGCGGTTGCGCCGGCGATGAATGCGGCCACGGGCTTTTTGCAGTTGTCCGCGAGCCAGGCGGCGGCCTCTTCCTCGGCCGTGCCCCCGATTTCCCCGATCATGATCATCGCTTCCGTGCCGGGATCCTCGTTGAACATTTTGACGACATCGAGGTGGGAGGTGCCGTTGATCGGGTCCCCCCCGATGCCCACGCAGGTCGATTGTCCGTGGTTCCGGCTGGAGAGCTGCCAGACCGCCTCGTAGGTCAGGGTTCCGGAACGGGAGACGACGCCGACACTTCCGGGTTTGTGGATGTAGCCCGGCATGATCCCGACTTTGCACTGGCCGGGGGTGATGATGCCCGGGCAATTCGGCCCGATGAGACGGCTGCTGGATCCCGCCATTCCGGCTTTCACCTTCATCATGTCGATGACGGGGATCCCCTCGGTGATGCAGATGATGGTCTCGATGCCGGCGTCGACGGCTTCCATGATCGAGTCTGCGGCGAATTCGGCGGGCACAAAGATCATGGTGGCATTGCAGCCGGTTTGCCGCCGGGCTTCGAACACGGTGTCGAAGACCGGGATCTTCCCCTCGAAGACCTCGCCTCCGCGGGCGGGGGTCACTCCGGCGACGACATTCGTCCCGTATTCCATGCAGGACCGGGCGTGAAATCCGCCGGCTTTTCCGGTGATGCCCTGCACGAGCAGGCGCGTGTTTTTGTCAACGAGGATGGCCATTTGATGAAAGGATGAAGTCTGAAGGACGGAGGAGGTTGCTCATGCGGCCCGGACGGCCGCGACGACTTTTTGCGCGGCGTCGGCGATGTCGGTCGCGGCGACCAGCGGGAGTTTCGACTCGTTGAGGAGTTTGCGCCCGGCTTCGACGTTCGTGCCCTCGAGGCGGACGACCAGCGGGACCGGGAGATGGACGGCTTTGACGGCATTGATGATCCCCTGCGCGATGATGTCGCATTTCATGATCCCGCCGAAAATATTCACGAGGATCGCTTTCACGCGCTTGTCGGAGATCAGGATTTTGAAGGCCTCGGTGACCTGCTGTTCGGTGGCACCGCCGCCGACATCGAGGAAGTTGGCGGGTTCTCCGCCGTGGTGCTTGATGATGTCCATCGTGGCCATGGCGAGGCCGGCCCCGTTGACCAGGCAGGCGATGTTTCCGTCGAGCCCGATGTAGCTGAGGTTGGATTTCGAGGCTTCGACTTCGCGGGGGTCCTCCTCCTCGATGTCGCGGAAGGCCCGGATCTCGGGATGGCGGAAGAGCGCGTTGTCGTCGAAATTGAACTTCGCGTCGAGGGCGAGCACGTCGCCGCCTTTTGTGACCACGAGAGGGTTCACCTCGACCATCGAGCAATCGCTCCGCATGAAGAGCTTGTAGAGGTTGGCGAACAGTTTGCACGCCAGCCGCATTTCTCCGGAGGCCATCCCGAGCAGCTTGGCCAGCTTGCGGGTCTGGAAGGGAAGCAGGCCGTAAAGCGGGTTGACCGGCATCCGCACGATCTTTTCCGGGCTGCGCTCGGCGACGGATTCGATGTCCACCCCGCCCTCGGTGCTGGCCACGATCACGGGCGCGGAGATCGCGCGATCGATGAGGATGGCGAAATAGAGTTCGCGGGCGATTTCCACCGACTGGGAGATCAGGACTTTGCGCACCACGCGGCCTTCGGGACCGGTCTGGTGGGTGACCAGCGTGTGGCCGAGCATCTGGGCCGCGATGTCACGGGCCTGGTTGGCGGTTTTGCAAAGATGGACACCGCCTTTGAATCCATTGGTGAACGTGCCTTTCCCGCGTCCTCCGGCATGCACCTGGGCCTTGACCACCAGGTTGTTCGTGCCCAGGGAGCGGGCCACTTTTTCGGCTTCTTCCGGCGTGGAAGCCACGCCTCCGGGCGTGTTCGTGACCCCGAATTTGTCGAGGAGCTCTTTCGCTTGGTATTCGTGGATGTTCATCGGGATTCTTGGGGAAACGTATAAACACGCTGCGGTGCCCGCCGCCACAGGAATCTTTTCTTTTTTCCGGATTATTGCGGCGGACGGACGGGCTCGGTGAACGGCACCTGGTGCTGGCGGCACCAGTCCTGGGATTTTGCGTCGCCTTTTTCAGCGGCCCTGACATACAATTTCTGGGCGGCGGCCTTGTCCACGGGGGTTCCCGCGAGGCCCTGTTCCAGGCACATGGCGTAAAAGCGCATCGACAAGGGATTGTTTTTTTCGATTCCCTGCCTGAACAAATCGACGGCCATTTTCTCGTCCTTCATGTCCGGGGGGGCGGTGATGTAAAGGGCTCCCAGGTTTCCGTAGGCGTCCAGGCAGCCGAGATCCTTGGCGGACGAGAAATACGCGAAGGCCTTTTTCAGATCCGGTTTCACCCCCAGGAGCCCCTTGGTGTAAATATCCCCGAGCCGGTTGAGGGCGTTGACCTCCTTGAGCTCCGCCGCTTTGGTGATCCAGTCCAAGGCCAGTTTCTGGTCCTGTGCCACCCCTTTGCCCAACTGGTAGCATTCCCCCAGCGCAAACATGGCGCGGGGGTCGTTTCGTCCGGCGGCGCGCTGGAACCACTTGGCCGCTTCCCGGGGATTTTTCTTCTCCGAGCCAAGGTCGTTCGACAGCATCAGGCCGGCCAGAAGCATGGCATCGGAGCTGTCGTTGTTTGCGGCCGCCAGCGTCCACTTGAGCGCATCCTCGGGATCGCTCTCGCGGAGCTCCTCGCCGAGGAGGATCTGGGCGTCGACGAAATCCAGCGCCGCAGCGGCTTCCAGAGGTTTCCTGAGCGCCGCGATCTGGCCCGGCGTGAGGGAGCCGCGACGTTCGCGGGTCGCGGAAAGAAACTCCGCCACCGCACCTTTCGCGTCCTCGCGCCCGGGGTGTGATTTTTGCAGATCCACGAGGGAGACCAGCGCGGCAGCCGGGTCGGACTGCGCCGTCTCGTGAGCTTTCACGAGCGCGGCCGACACCGGATCCGGTGTCTCCTCGGGCACAGGTGTTGGAGTTGGCGACGGGGATGCGGCGGGCGAAGGAGATGCGGTGGGCTGTGGAAACGGGGCGGGCTCATGCAGGGGAGCTCCCCTCGATCCCAGGAGATAATAGGCACCGCCGCCAAGCGCGATCACGAGGCACAGGGCGGTCGCCGCAACCAGAAGGGCGATCCGGGGGGATTTTTTCGCTCCCGGAAGCGGCGGCGGGACGGTGGCGGGGCGGGGACAGGCATCGGATGGGGCCGGTTCGCCTGCTTTTGAGGGCGGGCATCCGGCTTCGACGTCCGCCAGACAGGCTTCCACCTCGCGGCGGAGATCGCCCGGGGTCGGCGGGCGGGTGCCCGGATCCTTGGCGAGCATGTGCTTGAGCAGGGCGATCACCTGCGAGGGCTGGTTCGAGAGGGCTTCGAGTGGGGGTTCGCGGTGCAGGTGCTGGCTCATCACCTGCGCCAGCGAACCGCTGAACGGTGCCCGCCCGGCGAGCATGTAATACAGGGTCACGCCGAGGGAGTAGATGTCCGAGCGCACGTCCAGGTCGCGCTCCTCGAGCTGCTCCGGGCTTGCAAAATGCGGTGTCCCGAGAAAGCCGCCGATGGTGAGGGTGGGGGTTTCTTCTCCTGCGGTCGCCCCCGCGTTTTTCGCGAGGCCGAAGTCGATGACCTTGACCGTGAATTCCCCGTCCTCGCGGACGATCATGAGATTCGAGGGTTTGATGTCGCGATGGACCAGCCCGTGCTTGTGGGCGGCTCCCAGCGCGCGGGAGACCTGAAGAACAATCTCCAGAGCCGTCGTGGTCGCGATGGCTCCCTCGCGTTTCATCATCGACTCGACAGTTTCCCCGTCCACAAATTCCATCGCGTAAAAATAGTCGCCTCCCTCCTCGCCGAGATGGAACACCGCCGCCACGTTCGGATGCCGCAGCGCCGCCGCCGCGCGCGCCTCGCGCAGAAACCGCTGGCGCGCGGTCTCGTTGCCCAGGTAAGCCGCGTTGATGACCTTGAGCGCCACAAAACACCGCAGATTCGTGTCGAATGCCTTGTAGGTGACGCCCATGGCGCCGCGGCCCAGCTCATGGAGCGATCCATCCCCGCAGAGCGGAACTTCAAAATGCTGGAAACGGACGGGCTCGGCCATGAGACATTGGATTAAGCCTGGAAACCACTAATGGCCACTAAAAACCACTAAAAATCGGCGGCGAAGGAATGATCTGCAATCCTCTGTCATTTAGTGAGTTTCAGTGAAATTTGGCGGTTCGTCTGCGAAAATGGATGACCGGGACGCCTGCCAGATCCAACTCCACGGGAGGGATCCGTGCGAAAGCATCCAGTCGTTGAATTGCTTGAGCGTCCAGCCCCCGCCCCGAACGAGTCGGCGGTGGAGTTTTTCCACTTCAATGCGCCCGAGAAGGTAGCTCATGGGAACGGTCGGGCTCGAGGTATACCAGTTCACATCGCCCCTGGCGCGGGCGGGGGTGAATCCCACGCCTTTTTCCAGGCGGCGGGCGGCTGCGGCCGGGGTGAGACTTCCTTCCTGCAGGCCGCAGTCGATGATGATCCGGTGGGCGCGCCAGAGGGCATCGTGAAGCTGGATGAGTTTCGCATGCGGAATGGCGACGAGCCCATGATCCACCGCCATCTGCTCGCACCACATGGTCCAGC
This sequence comes from Terrimicrobiaceae bacterium, assembly GCA_041675465.1. GTDB lineage: Bacteria > Verrucomicrobiota > Verrucomicrobiia > Chthoniobacterales > Terrimicrobiaceae > QYQL01. The sequence continues at coordinate 13,971 of JBAYTU010000068.1, forward strand.
CCTCGTAAAATATCGAATGCTCGCACAGCCGCCGGATCCGGCTGGGATGTTGGAATTGCACGACAAATTGGAGGTGATGCCCCGGATACGCCTCGTGCACGGCGGTGAGTTCGAGACCGAAATGCTGCCGGATTTCGGCCAGTTTTTTCTCCGGGTCCATCTCGTCCAAGCTCAGGTCGTTCACCCAGAAAATCCCCGTCATCGACCGGGAGAACGGCTGGGGCGGATTGTAGGCGGCTGTCGGAAACTGATGCCGCAGAAATGGCGGCACAGGCAGGACCTTCAGCGATTCCCCCTTCGGCAGGGTGACGAGATCGGCGCTTGCGAGCTGGCGCTTGATGTCGCGGGTCGTGCGGCGGTAATGCTCCAGAAGGGAACCGGGCGGCGTCCAATGGGCGGCCGCTTCTTCTATCACCTCCTGCGCGGGTCGCCTGCCGATCTTTTCCGCCGCCTTCTGAAGGAGATGGTCCTGTCGCGCGACGAGCCGCTCTCCGACCGCTTTGGCCTCGCGGAGTGTGAGATCGAGGCCCAGCCGCTCGCGCATGAGAAATTCAAACCGCTCCCGGCCGACCGCAAAGGCCCCCGGAGGGCCTTGTTTCTTCCGCTCAACCGCCTTCGCAAAATCCTCGAACGCCGTCACCGCCGAGCGCAGAAGCGATTTGGTGCGCGCCGGATGCGGGGAAACCGCAGCCAGCTCCGGCTCCAGGCCGTGCAGAAATTCCACGCTTCCCCCGCTGGATTTTACGGTCAGCGAGGTCCAGAGCGGAACCGGCAATCTGACGCATTCGGCCCCCGCCGCAAGAAAGTCCGGAATTTTCCCAAGGCGCGACTCGATTGACGGGAGGGCGCGGGAGAGATTCCCGGATGCGCGCACCACGAGATCAAAAACCGCATCCACCGCGGAGTCCGCATGCTGGTGCGGGTTCGTGCGCCACCGTTTCAAATCCCGTGAAAAAACCAGATCCGTGCGGAGACGGGAGAGGAAGCCGCGGCGGTCGAGCCAGTCATCGCCGGAGAACGCGCCTTCCGGAAGGTCCTCAACTTTCCGCAGCGTGTCAGCGAGGAGTTCACCGTGCTTCCGGTGGATGTCCGGAGTGTTTTCCCCCAGCAGCGGCTCAAACTTTTTGAAACCCAGCCGGCTCGCGTGTTCCGGAAAAAGCGCGCACGTTTTCGCCAGCCACTCCCCGCCGATCCCCTCCAATGCCTTCACTGCGGATTGATCCGCCGTCGAAAAAAATTTCATGTGTGCCCATGTATCCTGATTCCCGGCCTGCGGGAAGCCCGGCCTGCCGCGCGTTCGAATTTGACGCAAATCTCCGGTGCCACCGACGGCTTCGGGTTTCATGGATTCTGATTGACGCCGGATCATGGCGTGTGAAAGGTTCGCGGCCTGCAATGCGCCGTTTTATCCCCAACATTTGGAACGGATGGTGGGAAGCGGGAACAAACGGGTGGCAGCACCGTTTCGTCACGAAAATACCGGGTGGTCCATACGCTCGGGCAGCATCCGGGTTCTCTTCATGCACGGTCGGCTGATTATCCCGGCCGTCTCGTTGGCGCTCATTACGATGCTGGGGGTTCCTCGCCCGCTCCAGGCATCCTCCAGCGCGCTGATTGTCACCGGATTGAGCGGGTCGTCACAGAACACCGAGGAATTCGCGCGGCTCGCGGCGGAGACAAAGCGATTGCTGGCCGAACGGGGCATTCCGGCGGACCAGATCGGGGTGCTCGGCGGAAAGGTGGACCGCGAGACCGTGCTGCAAAAGCTCCGGGCCGCCGCTGCAGGGTCTGCCGACGATGATTTCTGGCTTGTGCTTTTCGGGCACGGTGGAAAAGCGAGGGGTGGAGCGCCCGCTTTCCAGATCAGCGGGCCGCGCCTGACCGCGGGCGATCTGAAGTCCGCGCTCGATGCCATTCCCGCACGGCAATACGTTTTCATCGGGACCGGAGCCAGCGGCGCTTTCCTTCCGCTGCTTCAAAATTCCCGCCGCGTCGTGCTCTCGGCAACGAAGGAGGATGGCGAGAGCGACCTGCCGCGGTTGCCTGCGGAATGGGTCAATGCGTTCTCCGAGAATCCCAAGGCGGCCTTTCCCCGGATTGCGGCGCGCGCTGCGGAACTCGTCGGCGAGAAATACAAAAATGAGAACCTCGCGCAAGGCGAGCACGCGCGCCTGGCCGATCCCGTGACGGGCACGATTCTCGCCCCTCCGTTCGGGGTCGATCTTCTGGCGGAAAAGGAATCCCCGTCCGGCGCTCCGTCCTCCGCGCGATTGATCAGCCCCTCCGAGATCAAGATCGAAATCCGGAAACCCAACGCGGAGTGGGAGCGACAGCCGGCAACGGAGGAGACAAAAGCGATCGTGGACGCGGCGCGCAGGACGCCAAACCCGGACGGCCATGCCGCGATCGTGCTCGAACAACGGCTCGGGTTCACGATCGAAGAGGACCGCACGACCGACCGGCTCACGTTCCGGCGCGTGTTCATCGTCGGCAACGAGGCGGTCGAGGAATGGGCGAACCACTTTTTCCCGCAATCGCCGCCGATGTTGACAACCAGGCTGGAAGTCGCGCGCGTGATCCAACCCGACGGCTCGGCCATCGTGTTCAACCCGGCGAAGCTTCCCGCCTGCACCGACCCGCAGGGCGGTTGCGGAGCGACTTCGATGGTTTATTTGCCCGGTGCCAAGGCCGGCTGCGTGATCGAGATCGGCTATCGCACACGGGCGATGCTCAATGCGACGCTGCCCCACGTGTCGGAAACCATCCCGCTGCTGCTCGCGGCCCCCGTGCTCAAGACCTCTCTCGAAATCCGCGTTCCGGAAAAGCCGGCCCACCGCGTGGTCTTGAACAACATTTCCGCGCCGGCCCGGGAATCCTCCGGGAACGGACGCCATGTTTACCGCTGGGATCTCGATGCCCTGCCGGCTGCGGAACCGCTCCCCGGCGACCCGCCGTGGCCGCTCTGGGCCGCCCATGCCGCCGTCAGCTCGTTGCCGTCGTGGAAGGAATTCGCGGACTGGTATCGCCGCCTGGCCAAAGGCTCGGACGACATCGACGACACGGTCAAAAAAATGGCCGCCCAACTGGCCGACGGGGCGACATCGCGGGTGGACAAAATCCGGCGGGACTTCGAGTTTGTTTCCGCGCTGCGCTACGTCGCCATCGAAATCGGGGTGCAGGGGTTCCGTCCGCGAACGCCGTCGGAAGTTCTCGCAAACCGATATGGCGACTGCAAGGACAAGGCGAACCTGCTGGTTGCGCTGATGCGGTGCCAGGGCATTGACGCGAATTTTGTTTTGCTCAACCGCGGGGCCGCAACGGATGTGAGCTTTCCGAGCTGGCAGTTCAACCACGCGATCGCCTTCGTCGCAAAGGCGCCGGACGCCGGCCAACCGGAGGATCTTTGGCTCGACGCGACCGACAGCGTGACCCCTTTCGGCTTCGTGCCGCCGGGCGACTACGGCCGCGACGGCTTGGTTCTGGGAAAAGACACCGCGGATTTCCGCAAGGTCGCGGGGCCTGCCACCATGTCCTCGGAAGTGCGGAACGAATGGGACCTGGTGCAGGAGGGAAGGGGATGGAAGGGCGGCTTTCACCGCGTCGCCACCGGCATCGCCGAGGACGGACTCCGCCGGGTGTTCCGGGGACTGACGCCGGAACAGCGCAAATCCCTGCTTTACCAAATGCTCGCCGAGCTTTGGCCCGCGGGCGATTTCGACCGGGCAAGCATCCGGAACGTGGGAGAATTGGGAGCCAGCGTGGAGCTTCGCGCCGAAGCGACGGCTCCCCCGGGAGAACTCCCGCACCCCGGCGCACCCGGCCTCGAAAACTTCAACCCCCCGACACGCAACCGCCCGCTCTGGCTCAACGACGGCCAGCCGCTCACCCTCCTCCAAACCGTGCGTCTCCACTACAAGGACGGCGCGCCGGAAACCCTCCCACCCCCCCTGCAAACCGAAGTCGCCGGGGAAAAATTCCTCGTCGTCTGGGAACGCAACGACCCCGGCACCCTCACACGGACCGCCCGTCTCGAACTCGCGCAGCCGATTGTGAAAGAATTCGACTATGCGGACATGAGACGGGCGATCCGAAACTGGAACGCCTCTCTCCGCGACGAACGCCTCTCTTTCCGATAATTGCCCCACGAAAGGTCTCGCACTATTTGCTGCGTCGTCTTGAGGACAGTGACAAGTCCGCTTTTCTCGCTCTCGCCGACTACAACAACAGGAACAGCGAAAGACTGTTGGAGGACATCCGCGCCCAATTGCTCCCTCTGGAGACCGAACTGATCGGGCCTTTCGAGTATGGGGTGAAATATGCGATTCGCGGCATGTTGCGCGGCCCCAATGGCCGCAACTTGCGGGTGTGCTTTCGATTTGGGCGACACTGGATTCCACTGGCGAAACCCGCTTTCTCACATTGTATCCAGACTGATCGTGAATTATCCGCTCTTCACCCGCATCGCACTCGCCGAGGATCTCCCGCAGGAGGGCCTTCGTCGCGGCGATGTCGCGACCATCGTGGAGAAATATGAAGGCCACCCCGGCCAGGAGCCGGGCTACGAACTGGAGGTGTTCAACGCCGTGGGCGACACCTTCGCCGTCGTCACCGTCCGCGAATCCCAAATCGAATCCCTTCGAAAAGACGAACTGCTCCGCGTCCGGTCCCGCGAGCACGCCGCCGCCTGAGCAACTCGGCTTGAGCGGGGTCCATGAAAACAACTCCGGCGAAGTTGCTTGATGTCGTTGGCGGCGCTTGAAGACAAGCGCGCATCGCGACTCGTTTCCGGCCAACCCGTCCGCTTCCCGTAAAAAAGCGGTGCCGGATGTGGAATCGCGCCGGGCGGGCTGCTAGGCTCGGCCTCCGATGATTTACCTCGACCACAATGCGACGATGCCGGTACTGCCGGAAGTGGTTGAAGCGATGATGCCCTTCTTTCGCGAGGAATGGGGGAATCCGTCCAGCTCCTACCGGTTCGGATCGCGGCTCAAGAAGGTCATCGAGACCGCCCGCGAACAGGTTGCCGAACTCGTCGGGGCTCATCCGCTGGAGATCATTTTCACAAGCGGTGGGACCGAGAGCGACAACACCGCGCTCCATGCGATGCTTCGC
>JBAYTU010000069.1:0-18825 GCA_041675465.1 Terrimicrobiaceae bacterium
ACCATGCGGGCGGAGGGGTGGAGGATGGCGATTTCGCCGGAACCGGCTTCATAGCGGATAATGGGTTTCATGTTGTAAAAGCCACTTTGTTGTAGAGGCCCTTGTGTCAAGGGCCTGTGGAAAGCCGACAGGCGGTTGGCACAACCGCCTCTACACAATATAACCCGCAACCCGTCGGGAGGACGGCGCTAGCGCCGGCTTTTCAGAGGCGTGAAATTTGCCTGTGGCTGGATCGCGGTGACGGATTTCACGGTCGGGTGGGATCTGATGATCTCGGAATATTTGTCGGCGGAGGGCTTGAAGACCCGGTCGAAGGTCTTCGGGTTCATGGTGGAGAGCCCGAAGAATGCCTTGTATCCGAAGTGCCATTCGTAGTTGTCCGCCAGCGACCAGGCGAAGTAGCCGCGCATGTCATAACCGTCGCGGATCGCCCGCCCGATGGCGGCGAGGTGGTTGCGCGTATACCACACCCGCTTGGAGTCGTTGGGCGTGGCGATGCCGTTCTCGGTGATCATCATGGGCTTTCCGTAGCGGTCCCCCACCCGCCGGATCTCGTTGTAGAGGCCGTCCGGGTTGATGCGCCAGCCCATCATCGTGAAATTGTGGCCGCGGCGGGCGTTCTCGGAGAGGAGGGAGATCGGGCCGGGGGCCTGCGAGTAGTAGTAGTTGAAGCCGACGATGTCGCAGACATCATAAACCCGGTCGAGGTGGTCCACGTTCCCATGAATCATCGTGTTGTAGATGAGCCCGCCGGGATCGAGCGGGGCGCGCTGCCACCAGGGCAGGGCCTCGACACTCACGACTTTCGCGGACGGCTTGATCATTTTGACCCGCGCCGCAGCATCGCGGAACATCGCCGAGCTGGCGTCGATCGCTTTCCAGTAGTGCCCGAAGGCCAGGGCCATGCACGGCGGCCATTGCGCGACGATATAGGCGGTCGTGATCTGGCCGTTGGGCTCGTTTTGCGGGGCGTAGTAATTCGTGAAGGGGGCGGTGGCCCGGACCATTTTGTTCACGTAGGCGTTCCATCTCTCCCGCGCGATCGGGTGCAGCCAGTTCGACTGGCCGGGGTTCTTTTTGTCGTAAAGCCAGGCCGGAAAGGTGAAATGCCAGAGGCAGATGACCGGCTCGATGCCCGCTTCCTTCAGCCGACGGGCCATGTCGGCATAACGGCGGATGACTTCCTCGTCGTAAACTCCGGGCTTCGGCTCCACCCGCGCCCACTCGATGCTGAAACGATAGTGGGTCACGCCGATTTTTTTCAGCGCGGCGAGATCTTTCCCGAATTTTGTCCAGGTATAGAGCGCGTTCCCTTTCTCCGGGGCTTTCTTCCGCGAAACGAGAAGATCCCAATCCGTGGAGAAATAGCCCTTCTGCCCGGGTTTCACGGCGGGATCTTCGTATTGGTAGCTGGCGGTCGAGATCCCCCACGCGAATTTGTCTGCAAGCTGCGGCTTCGACTTTTCCGGGCGAGGCACCGGTCCCCTGCCCACCGGCCCGAGCGGATCGATCGGGTTGACGCAGCCGGAAAGCGCGAACGCGGAAAACAGAAGTGGAAAGACGGCAAAAAACCTCGACGGGACGGAATGGCTCATAAGGATCGGCTTGCCATACCGAAATCACCCGACATTTGCCAGCAAGAGAATTTTGATTTCCGCCGTCCCCGACGATTTTCCGGACGTCGGAAGGCGGCCCGCAAAAGACGCACAGGGCGGAAGGTTCCCGTGCGAGGGCACAGGCTCATGTGCGGGATCCGCACATGCAGGCACTGCGTCATTTGGCCGACTTGGAGGCGAGCCTGCTACGGACCTTGGATTTGCCGCCTCTTTTTTTTCCGGACTTGGCCGACTTCGAAGCTTTGGGGGTTGCAACGGCCTTGGCGTCACCCTTTGCGGCATAGCGTCCGGGTTCGACCTTCGTGGTGATATTCTTCCCGGTGGTGCTGAACCAGACGGAGATGCTTCCGGGCTTGGCGGCGAGCTTGGCGGCAATGTCCTTCACGCGAACCCCCTCTTCCCCGGCCGCTTCGAGGAGCGCGAGAATCCTCTCCTTCAGCCCCCCCGGTTTGTTCCCCTTTGCTTTCCCGGCCTTCTTGGCGGGCTTGAACGGCGTGACGGCCTCGGCGGCTTCCACGGTGGCCGTTGCGACGCCTTTGAGCGCGTTTGCAATCTGGTCTTCGACGTCTGCGACCGCTTTGACAAGTTGTTCCTTTTTATCCGTCAGACCGAGCAGACGGCGAAGGGATTCGCTGGTGATGTGTTTGATGTCCATGCTTAGAGGCAGCAGTTAGCATCAAGTCGTCACCATAATGCAATACTGTTTTTCCTTGCCCAAGCAGCCCAAAGAATAATCCGGGTCGGCGGCATGGTTCTTTTGCAGCCCCTTGCGCCGAACTCGGGGGGCACCCGAGGGGCGGGTTTAGCCACCGGCTCAGAGGGTCTTTGCCCCGATCACGTAATTCCACCTGTGGGCCCCCGCCGGAATGCGGTGGGTCTCGCCGGTATCGGGGCCGCAACTTGCGGTCCCCAGCCCGCGCTGCCGGTAATCCAGGTTGAGGACGGTTTCCGGACGTGGCTTCAGGTCGCAGGTGTGGGAGGCGGCGAAGAGGTCCGCTGCCGTGAAGTGGCTCGCGGAAAATTCCAGAGGTCCGAGCGCGGAAATGCGCAGCGACGTGCGTCCGTTGTCGAGCGAGAGCCACCTGGTATCGGTGTGGTTGCCGTGTTCCTGCGGGACGATATACGGGACGTATTGGTCGGCCACGCTGCCGGAATACAGCCCGATCATCGCGGCCCGCTTTCTGTCGCTGTAATTTTCGGATGGCCCGCGCCCGAACCAGGCGAGGTTCTCGAACCCCGGCACCAGGACCAGGCGGACTCCCAAGCGGGGAAGATCCGCAGCGCTTTTGTGGACGATGAAGAGGTTCTCCACCAGGATCGTCCCGTCGGGCCGGACCGTGTAAACGTGCGTGAGGCGGACGGCGGTTTGGGAAACCAGGCACGCGGCGACATGCCCGCAGACGACCCGGATGTTGCCGGATCCCATCCGGCTCATGCGGACCGGATCCGGTTTGATGACAGCGTGGGGGAATCCCGCCGCCCGCCATCGCCCGAGCGGTTTGAGCTCCTGCCCCGTCCAGCCCTTGATCCCGTCATTGTCCGTGGCGGCTCGCCAAATCTGCAACTCGGGGCCGGAGGCCAGGATGTCATCGCCTCCGCAGCGGAATTCCTCGAGCCGAGAGGATCCCTCGGAAAACCCGATTTCGAAGTTGCTCCCGCTGACCCGCAAACTCTTCCGGACGCGATCCACCTTGAGCACGTCCGCCTTCCCGCGAAGCACGGCGGGGGCGGAGGCCGGAGGCGAGCCCCCAAGCGAGATCTGGTCCCAGCCGAGGACGTGTCCTTTTTCGCACCATGCGGTCCGGTGAGCGGCTTTGTAGCAAAGGTTGAGAAATGCCTCCTGCCCCTCGGAAATCTCGAATGCTGGCAATGGAACGCCGAAAGCCCCCGTCTGCCCGGGAGCGATTTTCGGGGACGGAAGGACCCCGCGCGCCACGGTTTTTCCCGAGACTTGGAGATCCCAGGAAACCCCGATCCACATGGAATCCGCGAAGCACTGGCGGTTCTTGAGATTTGCAGTCCGGCTCTTGCGATCGAACGAAACCGCTTTGAGCGGCTGCGCGAGGTGTTTGAACTCGGCGAGACCGGGGTGCGGGGTGCGGTCTGGCCAGACCAGCCCGTCGCAGCAGAAGTTCAGGTCGTTCGGCGTGTCGCCGAAGTCGCCGCCGTAGGCCCAATACGGCTTGCCATCCGGTCCCGCCTTCAAGATCCCGTGGTCGATCCACTCCCAGATGAACCCGCCCTGAAGCCCCGGGTATTTTTCGAAGAGGTCGTAGTAGTCCGCCAGGCCACCGTTGCTGTTGCCCATGGCGTGGGAGTATTCGCACATGATCAACGGGCGCCGCCGGTCGGGATGGTTTTTGTCCGTCGCCCACCCGACAATGGTCTCGGGCTTGGGATACATGGGACATACGATGTCTGTGACCCGTGTCCCTCCCTCGTAGGGAAAATTTCCCGGCTGCCGCTCTTCGCTGAGGCCCTGGTCCCATGTCCCCGGCTCGTAATGGAGCGGGCGGCTGGCGTCTGTCGCGCGGATCCAGGCGGCCATGGCATCCTGGTTGGCACCATACCCGGTCTCGTTGCCGAGCGACCAGAGGATGATGGACGGGTGGTTCTTGTCGCGCCCGACCATGCGGACCGCCCGGTCGAGAAACGCGGATGCCCACCCGGGCTCATGCCCGGGCGTGTGGTAGTAGGCGTGGGCCTCGAGGTTTGCCTCGTCGATGACGTAGAGCCCGAGCTCGTCGCAAACGTCCAGCCAATACGGGTCGTTGGGATAGTGCGAGCAGCGCACGGCGTTGAAATTGAAACGCTTCATGGCCAGCGCGTCCAGGCGCATGGTTTCGCGATCCACCGCCTTGCCTTTCGTTTCGTGGTGATCGTGGCGGTTCACGCCGTGGATCATGACACGCCTGCCGTTGACCAGGAGCTGGCGGTCGCGGATTTCTATGGAGCGGAAACCGACGCGTGCCGCCGTGGACTCGACGGCCCGGCCTTCGGGGTCCCGGAGGGTGACGACCGCTTTGTAGAGCGACGGGGATTCCGCCGACCAGAGCAACGGTTTCTTGACGGTCTCATCGAAGCGGGCCTGCAGCCGGAACATCGAGCTGGGCGGACCCACCCGCACCGGGCGAAGGAGCGTTTTTTTGAAAACGGCTTTCCCCGCCGGATCGAAAAGCTGGGCCGCAACGCTCCACCCCTCCTCCACCCGCCCGGTGAACCCGACCTTCACGGTCAGGTTCAACCGCCCGTCGCGGCACCCGTTCTCGAGGTTGCCGACGGCGAACAAATCGGAAACCCACACGGAAGACGGCGAATAAAGATAAACTTCCCGGTGCAGTCCCCCCATCCACCATTGGTCCTGGTCCTCGATGAACGTGGCGTCCGACCACTTGATCACGACGGCGCAAATCAAATTCTTCCGCCCGGCGCGCGCATGGCTGGTGATGTCGAATTCCGACGGGAGGCGGCAGTCCTTGCCCATGCCGACGAACCGCCCGTTCACATAAAGGCAGAGCACGCTTTCCGCGCCACCGAAGTGGATGATGATCCGGCGGCCGCGCCAGGTTTTCGGGATGGTGATCTCCCTGGAATAGACGCCTGTCGGGTTGAGCTTCGGGACGCATGGAGGCTCATCCGGGAACGGCATGTTCACGTTCGTGTAATGCGGCGCGCCGTAGCCCTGGAGCGTCCAGTTCCCCGGCACGGCGACCTCATCCCACGCGGAGCGGTCCGTGTCCACGGCCACATCGGTGCCGTCGGCATCTCCGGGTTTTTGGCGGATGCGGAACTTCCAGTCACCGTCGAGCAGCTGGAACCAGGGGGACTTGCTTCGGTCCAGGGTTTTGGCGGTGCTGGCATCCGGGAACGGATACAAGGTCGAGCGCATCGGCAGGCGGTTGATGGAAGTGAGGGCGGGATCTTCCCAGATCCGCGAGGAGAAAAGAGGGCCGCTTGGAGAGGGGTTCATCGGGGGGGGATTCTCTCCACCGGAGTCTTCCCGTCAAGGTTCCGGTCAATGGTTCCGGTGAATGCGTGTCGAGCTTTTATGACTCGCGTCAATTGTGGCACGCGACGTGCTCCCGTCCAACCGAACGCACGGGCGTAAACGAATGTGACGAAATTGTCACACGACAACCTATTGACAGGCTCCGGCATTCGGGTAGGAACACGGAGCGTCGGATCAGTAGGAACAACAAAAAACACCACATCCAACAAAACAAAGGGGAAAAAATGAAAAAGCACATCACCATTGCAGTCCTTGCAGCTCTGGCACTCTTCGGAGGGGTCCAACCTTCCGAGGCGGCGACAAAAAAGAAAACCTCCTCGGCCTCCAGCCTGATCGCGAGCTATCTGGGGGGCACGAGCATCTCGAAAGCGTCGGCTTCAAAACTCAAAAAAGCCTTCGCGAAGGCGCTCAAGAAAAACCCCGGCATGGCGGACCAGTTGCTGGCGACGATTCTCAAGAGCAGCAAAATCAACGGCAATCCGGATCTCGTGATTTCGCTCGCGTCTTCGGCGGCTTCCGCGAATCCCGGCATGGCGGCCCAGATATTCAGTGTCGCCACGAGTCGGCTCGCCGGAAACAGCCAGGCAATCGTCAGTCTTGCGAAAACCATCGTGGCGGCCGCCCCACAGGCCAAAACGGTGATCGCGCAGGCTGCGGCGGCAAACACCGGCGGCAAGGTCCGGTCGAACGAAATCTGATCCGCTCCGCAAAGCTCCATTCCCGGAGCCTGCCAACCGCTGCCTGGGAGTTCTTGCTCCCGGCTTGAAACGCGGGACAAGAGGTGGGCTGTGCTCTTTTTTGGACAATTTTGCAACCAGACGCCCTATGTCAAAAATCCGGAATTTCACATGGCTGTTGGCTCTCGTAGTGACTGGCGCATGGGCGGCGAGTTTCGGTGCCGCCACTTCACCCGGGGTGCACGTGGGCGTGGAGAAGGATGACGGGGCCATCGAAACCCCTGACGCACCCCCCCCACCCAGCCCCCTCACCCCGACCACCCGGCCGCTCCAACCGGGAGATCTGACCACGCTGGATCAGGGGATGCAGGCCGTGAAACCGGAGCAGGTAGGCCCCCCAATCCTCCCGGGAACGTCCGTGGAATCCGCCGCTCCGCCCGATGAGGAGGGCAACCTCCAGGAAAAAATCCAGCTTTGGAGGGTGCGGCCGATCTTCCGCCTCGTTTCGCTCTACGACGACAACATCTTCATCTCGGACACGAACCGGGTTTCGGACATCATCTTCGCCGTCTCCGCCGGGTTGGCCTTCGAAATCGGCGACTACAGGAACCTCGAGGACAGCTACCTCATCGTCCAGTATGTTGGGACCGGGCTCATCTACCTGGATAACCCGCAGGAGGACGCCTACAACCAGTTGGCCGGACTCGAAGGGAAGTATGTCTGGAACAACTTGGCGGTGGAGCTTTCCAGCCGTTACGAATATCTCTCCACCCCCGACCGCGATGTCGGCGGCTTGGTCCGGCGCTCCGTATTCGACAACAGCCTCCGGTTCGTTTACGGATACAGCGACAAAACGAGCGCCGATCTCGAGTTCAGCCAGAACGCGATCATCTATGTGGACGATCTCGATTCCAACAACTACGCGGTCAAGCTGGGGGCCGAATATCTCGTCACCGAGAAGCTGTCGCTCGGGGCCGAGGGCGTCGCCGGGGTGCTCAACGTCCAGGAAAGCCCCCTGCAATACTACCAGCAACTCCGCGTCCGCGCCGCCTACGACGCGACGGGAAAACTGACATTCCGCCTCAGCGTCGGCGTCGAGGCCCGCGAACTCGACAATTTGTCCCAAACCCGGCTCGACCCCGTCTTTTCGCTCGGCGGTGACTACTCCCCATTTCCCTCGACCACGATCTCCTTCGATGCCTACCGCCGCGTCGAAGGCTCCGCCTCCTCGGCGGGCCAGGACTACAACGCAACCGGCTTCGTCATCGCGATCGAGCAGCGGCTCTTCGAAAAATTCTCCGCGAAGCTCGCCCTCGGCTACGAGAACGACGCCTATTTCTCGACGGACGACCAGTCCGGCGTCGACCGCCTCGACAACTTCGTCTTCGCCCGCCCCGAGCTGTCGGCCACGTTCTTCACCCACTACAAGGCATCGGTTTTTTACGAGTTCCGCCGGAACGAATCCAACGAAAGCAATTTCAGCTTTTACGACAACAGGGCAGGCATCGCGCTGGCCGTCGAGTTTTAGAACACCCCGCACATGAACATTTTTCTTCCGGCAAAACCGCGCCAGATCTTCCGGGTTCTCCTCGCCTGCGGGTTCCTTTCCGCCAGTCTTCTTGCCGGGGAGGACGCCAACTACCGGATCAGCCCGGACGACCTGATCGACTTCCGGATGTTCCAGGAGCCCGACCTGGATTCGGTGATCCGTGTCTCGGGCGACGGGAAGGCCCAGTTCCCTCTCGTGGGCAGCGTGTCCCTCGGCGGGCTCTCCATCGCCGAGGCGGTCAACCAGCTCCAGGCCAGGTATCGTGACGGCTACCTCGTCAACCCGCAGGTCACCCTCACCGTGCGCTCCTACGCCAAGAAAAGATTCACCGTCCTGGGGCAGGTGCAGAAACCCGGCTCCTACACGATCGAAGGCAGCGAGGAGATCACCCTCCTCCAGGCGATCGGCATGGCCGGCGGCTACACCCGCATCGCCGACCCGTCCAATATCACCGTGAAACGCCGCCAGAACGACAGGGAAACCGTGCTGAAATTCAACGCGAAAAAAATGGCGAGGGGTGACGGCAACACGTTCATCGTCATCAAACCCGGTGACGTCATCACCGTGTCGGAATCCATTTTTTAAGCTCCATGAGCGAACCTCACCCGACCCCGCACCTCCGCCTCCCCGCTCAGCTCGCCGATCTCGATTTCGACTTCTGGCGCTATTTCAACCTCGTCGTCCGCCACCTCTGGCTCGTCGGCCTGATCACCGGGCTCGCCCTGATCCTCGCCTTCGCCTGGCTCCTCCGCCAGCCGGACATCTATGCCTCCAAGGCGGTGCTCCAAATCGAGCAGCAGGAGCAGAAAGTCATCAAGATGGACGACATCCAGGCGGAGAAAATGGACTCCCTCGACTACCTCAAGACCATGCAGGAGGCGATGGAAAACCGCTCGCTCCTCCTCCGCGTCGTCAAGGCGGCGGGTCTGGAAAAGGACCCCGTCTTCGCCCCACCCCGCCCGAACGACCCCTACACCGACTCCGAACTTGCCGAGCTCATGGCAAAAAAAGTGGACGTGAAGCTCCGCCGCGGAACCCGCCTGATCGAGCTGGCTGTCGAGGACAGGAACCCGGAACAGGCCAGGAACCTGGCCGAACTCGTGATCAAGGAATTTCTCCGGCAAAATTTCGACCAGCGCTTCGAGCTCTCCCGGGTCGCCAACGAATTTCTCCAGGAGGAAGCCGCGCGGTTGAAACTGCGGCTCGAACAGTCCGAACAGAAACTCCAGCGCTACAAGGAAAAAGAAAACGCGGTCTCCCTCGAACAGACGCAAAACATCACGATCGAGCGCCTCAAGGACCTGAACTCCAAGGTGACCGAGGCCAAGGGAATGCGCCTGCGCATCGAGGCCGATCTCGGACAGCTCAAGACGCTGGCACCGGACGACTACGACAGCATCCTGGAGATCGGCAGCGTCGCCGCCATCCCCGATGTCGCGGTGATCCGCGAGAAAATCGTCAAGGCCGAATCGGATTTCGCCGCCGCCCAGAAGCGTTACCTCGAGAAGCACCCGAAATACCTCCAGGCCAAGGGCCAGCTCGAACAGCTCCGCCAGTCACTCGGCACCACGTTGAAAAACGCGGGGGATATCCTCCGCAAACAATACGAGGGCTCAGGCGACACGGAAACCAAACTCGAGACCGCCCTCGCCGAGCAGGAAAAGGCGGCCCTCAAACTCAACAAGATCGCGATCCCCTACAACGTCCTCCTCCGCGAGGTGGAGTCGGACCGCACCACCTACGAAAACGTGATCAACCGGCTGCACGAGACCCAGATCACGCAGGCGGTCGAGAAGAGCCCGTTCCGGATCCTCGAGGAACCGATGGTCTCCAACAAGCCGGTCAAGCCCGCCCGGAAAAAAATCCTGCTCGCGGCATTGGCCCTGGGTGCCCTGCTCTCGTGCGGGGTCGTTTTCCTCATCGACGCCCTCGACCCGAGCCTGCGTTCCGTGGACTCGGCGGAGGCCTTCCTCTCCCTGCCCTGTCTCGCCGTCGTCCCACAGATCACCCGCCTCAAAGGGGAGACGCGCGAACAGTTCCAGGCCAGGAGCGACCGTCCGCTCATCATCGAAAAAGAGGGGAACTCGACCCAGGCGGAGGCATTCCGCACGCTCCGGGCCTCGCTCTCCCTCCTGCCCGACAACGCCAGGCGGCGGGTTTTTCTTTTCACCAGCGCCATCCCCTCCGAGGGAAAAACATTTTCCGCCATCAACGCCGGTGCCGCCTTCGCCCTCGAGGGCCTCAAAACCATCGTCATCGACGCCGACCTGCGGCTTCCGGCGGTCCAAAAGGCCCTCCTCCACACCGGCGAGGAGCTCCCGGGGTTGACCGATGCGCTCGCCGGCAACACGGCGCTCAGCGAAGTCATCCACGGGACACACTTGAAAAACCTCTCCGCACTCCCCGCCGGCCGCCGCGCACCCAACCCGGCCGAATTGCTCGGCGCGGGCGGGTTCGCGTCCCTGCTGGAGGAACTCTCCAAATCCTTCGACCGCATCGTCATCGACTCCGCCCCGATCAATGCCGTCAGCGACACGCTCCGCATCGCCGCCAACGCCGACTACACCTGCCTCGTCGTCCAGTCGAGCCGGACGCCGAAACGCGCCGTCATCCGCGCGATCAAAATGCTCGCCAAGGCGCAGGCCCGGCTCGGCGGGTTCGTGCTCAACCGCACGTCGCTGGGCCACACCGGCCAATACTACTACTACCACTACGGCGACAAATACCACAAAGAGAGCGTTTACGGTTCGCCGGAAGCGAAGGCCTGAACCTTCTGCTCCGGCGGGTTCCCCCACGAACGACATAGCGGGCTCCCGCCCGCGCCAAATGGGAAAAGATGACAGAATTGTCACAAAAAAATTGGCTCATTTCCGCCAAAATCGGGGAAATGACGAAAGGCGGCAGCCTGCCTGAAGCTAATCCCGCTCATCCGAACAGCACGAAGTTGACCGACGTGGAGCGGGCATCCCACCTGCTCTTCCCTCTGCAAACAGGCAACCGGGACGGTCGCCCCACGCCCGCAAACCGCCCGAACTTCCCGCCCTTTCCCGCCCATCCCAAGTTCCAAATCCCGAAATTCCCGTTTTCGCTTCCGAGTCACCGCCTTCCTCTCTTTATGTCCGCCTGGTTCCGCCGAGAAACACGTTCCGCCGTCGCAGGGTTGTGCATCAACCTCGCGATGCTGACGGATTTTTTATGCGCCGTCGCCGCCCTCCTCAGCGCGCATTATATCCGCTTCCACCTGCTGCCGAACGCCTCGCCAGCCGATCCGTCCGCCCTGGTTTTCAACCTGAACCTCGGGCTGGGGGCCGTGCTGTTCTGCGTGCTCGTGGGCCTGTTCGATGGCTACCGGCGCTTCGTCCTCCTCCGCTACCGGCGCAGCTTTCCGATCATCTTCAAAGCCTCGCTGGCCTGGCTGTTGATCTTCCCGTTCCCGACCCTCGTCTTCGAGCTGGTCCCGGATGCCTCCCGGATCTTCATCCTTCTCTCGGCAGTCCTGCTGCTGCTCTACGGTTCGCTTGTCCGGTTCGTGCTGCACCGCTACCTTCTCGCCCGCGGCATCACCGTGGCCTTCCGCCAGCGCATCCTCTTCGTCGATTGGTCGCCCCGCCTCGCCAACCTCGTCACCGAGATCCGGAAAGATCCCTGGCACCCGTATGAAATCGTCGGGGCCGTGCCCCCCAAATCGAACCGCTTCACGAAAGAGCCGGACACCGAAACCCCGCTTCTGGGCAGCCACTCCGAGCTCGCCCACTTCTGCGAAAACGGGCTCGTCAACATCGTCCTCGTCGCCGATGGCGAAAGAAAAGAACCCGAGATCGCCGAGATCGCGTCGCTTTGCGAGCGCAACCTCGTCACCTTCATGGTCGTGCCCACCGGGTTCCAGATCCTGCTCTCCGGGCTCCAGGTCACCACGATCAGTTCCGTCCCCGTCCTCGGCGTCACCGAACTCCCCTTGGAGCGCCCGGCCAACGCCTTGATCAAGCGCACGGTGGACCTGCTCGGAGCGGCATTCGGCCTCGTCGTTTCCCTCCCGATCATCGCCGTTTTCTCCGCCCTGGTCTTCGCCGAGTCCCCCGGCCCGGTCTTCTACCGCCAGGTCCGCGTCGGACGAAACGGACGCCAGTTCCGGATCCTCAAAATCCGCAGCATGGGACTGGATGCGGAAAAGGAAACCGGTGCCCGGTGGGCCACGAAGGAAGACCCCCGGCGGCTCAGGATCGGCGCGTTCATGCGGCGCTGGAACATCGACGAGCTCCCGCAGTTCTGGAACGTCCTCTGCGGTGACATGAGCCTCGTCGGACCCCGCCCCGAACGGCCCGAACTCATCGTCGACTTCAAGGAAACCATCTCCCACTACAACGCCCGCCACCACATCATCCCCGGCCTCACCGGCTGGGCGCAGGTCAACGGCCTCCGCGGCGACACCGACCTCACCGAACGCATCCGCTATGACCTCTTTTACATGGAGAATTGGAGCCCCGCCCTCGACATCCAGATCCTCTTCATGACCTTCTTCCGCTGGGACAATGCCGCGTGAAGAGAACGCCAAAACCTGGAGGGCGCTGCGCCGTCAGCGCCGTGGAATTCCCACGGACAATGTCAGCCACTCGTCGATAACGCGAGGGAGGGCGAAGCTCCGTCTGAGCCGTAATAAGTGAGAATTATCGGCCGTGCGCGGTTATTGGCGATGAAACGTGCCATTCATCCACCCAGGGCCAAGGATGCCATGGACATAGAATTTTTAAGTCGAAATGAATGACGAGAAAAACCCCCGCGATCCCGCCCAGCCTTTGGCGACATCAACGGATTGGGATGTTTTGCAAAACACCCGCCAGGAGGACTACTCGGGAACTACCGGATTTGCCCGGATGAGCGCGTGGGATCGGTTGCGCTGGCTGGACATGGCGGTGGATTTTGTGAACCGCCACCGTGGCGGGGGTTCGACAGAAGGACTCAGCATGAAGCCGCCCACACGGCAAATTTTGAAACCATGAAAATGGCCAATATTTTGTCCATTCTGCTCCGATGCCCACAGGGCAGTAACTTTCTTCTGATTATCCATAAATACACTTTGATTTATCCATAATAATTATTTTGTTTATCCATAATGAAAACCACTCTGGATATTCCCGAGCCCCTCATCACGGAAGCAATCCGGCTTTCTGGGGCAAAAACAAAGCGGGCTGCCGTCCTGAAAGCCCTCGAGGAATACACGCGTCGTGCCGGCATGAAAGCTTTGGCCCGGACTTTAGGCGACTCGGATTCCTTCATGGACCACGAACAACTGATGGCGCTGCGTGCCCAGGAGACCTGATCATCGCCTCCTGCGCGTTCACGCGGGGCATCGCCATCGAGGCGGCGGACAAACATTACACCACGATCGAGCGCTACCGGCCGTTTGTTCAATTGGACCAAACATCCGGCTAAAAAAGTCATTAACACTCGCAAATCCGGGCCGATGGCTCCGGCCATGTGGCGGGCATGAGAATTGCTTCTCCGATTTCTGTTTTCTTTATTTCCCGGTTTGAAGTCTTACATCATCGCCATCGATGGTCCGGCAGCCTCCGGCAAGAGCACGCTGGCTTCGCTCTTGGCCGATGAACTCGGGATTGTGGCGGTGAATTCCGGCCTCTTCTACCGAGCGTTCACTTGGGCCGTTCTGGAAGCGAAGATCAGTCCATCGGCGGAGCAGGAAATCAAAGCTCTGGTAGCCTCCCTGGAACTGGCGGTCACGTTTCATAAGAACCACATTCAACTCGCCATTCGAGGGAATGAACGCCCCCTCGATCTCCGAAGTGGAAAAGTGAATGCAACCGTTGCAACCGTCTCCGCCCATCCCTTCGTGAGAGATCGCGTAAATCGCGAGTTGCAGCACCTCGCGGCGCACGGCCCGTGCATTGTTGAAGGGAGGGACATTGGAACAGCCGTTTTCCCAGATACCCCTTTCAAACTTTTCTTGGACGCCCCCATTCAAATCCGCGAGAAGCGGCGTCTTGCACAAGGGGAAGCCGACGACATTGCCGCCCGCGATGCGGCGGATACGAACCGCGCCATGTCCCCTCTGCAATCCGCAGCGGATGCGGCGGTCATCACCGTGGCGGACAAGTCGCCAGCGGAGGTGCTGGCAGCAGCGCTCCGGCTTTTGGAGGAACGCGGGATGAGAACCGCAAGACAAAGTTGTGATTTCAAATAAATGACCATGATGAAGACGATCGCCCTCATCCCACTGAAAGCCCACAGTGCCCGCGTGTCGGGAAAGAACTTCCGTAGCTTCGCCGGCAAACCGCTGTTCCGCTGGATCCTTGACTCCCTGCTGGAGGTGGAATCCATCGAGAAAATTGTCATCAACACCGATGCCAGGGGCATCCTTGCGCAGCACGGGCTCGTGGATACGGGCCGCATCCTGATCCGCGACCGCAAACCGGAAATCTGCGGGGATTTTGTGAGCACGAACCTTATCGTCGCCGACGACCTGGCGGCCGTTGAGTCCGATACCTACCTGATGACCCACACCACAAACCCTCTTCTCTCGCCCGCCACGATCCGCGCCGCTCTCGCCGCATTTGAAGAGGCGCGGAACCGGGGAATTGCGGACAGCCTTTTTTCGGTCAACAAATTCCAGACCCGGTTCTATCGCGCCGATACGAGCGCGGTAAACCACGATCCAGACAACCTCATCCGCACCCAGGATCTCGAGCCTTGGTTTGAGGAAAACTCCAACCTCTACCTTTTTTCCCAAGCCAGTTTTGCCGAAACAAAAGCCCGCATCGGAAAGCATCCGATTCTCTTTGAAACTCCCCGGAAAGAATCTGCCGACATCGACAATCAGGAAGGGTGGGACATCGCAGAAACCTTGGCATTGGCCGACATCAATAAAGCTCGAACGGAAAAATGAAGTGCCGACTCACTGCTCTTGGCGGGGACAAGCCCGTGGCAAGGTCAGGTCGCGCCATGCTGGCCAGCATTGTCATTCGCACCTTCAACGAGGCGCGGCATCTTGGGGGCGTGCTCGATGCGGTTTCCGTCCAGACAGTTCCGGGCACCGAGTCGATCGAGGTCATCGTCGTTGATTCCGGCTCCACCGACGGCACGTTGGAAATCGCGGCAAGCGCGGGAGCCAAAATCCTGAATATACGTAGAGAGGATTTCACATTTGGAAGATCTCTGAACATGGGATGTGACGCGGCGAAAGGAGAGTTTCTCATACTGTTGAGCGGCCACTGTATCCCGTATGCCGAAAATTGGCTAACGGAGCTCCTCCATCCTTTTCAAGATCCCTCCATCGCAATCAGCTATGGGCGCCAGGTCGGCGGCAAGACCACGCGTTTCAGCGAATCACGCGTCTTTGAAAAATACTATCCCGCAGCCAAGACCAGTCAGGGGCCCGCTTTTTGTAACAACGCAAATTGCGCGGTGCGCAAATCCATCTGGAGGAGATTTCGGTATGATGAGACCTTGACCGGATTGGAGGATATCGACCTCGGCAAGAAAGTCGTCCGGGAGGGTTTTCGGATCATCTATGCCCCGGCGGCCCCCGTAATCCATATCCACGATGAGACATGGGGCCAAGTCAGGCGTCGCTATGAACGGGAAGCGATCGCCTTGCGTCATATTCACCCCGAGTTTCATTTTGGCATCGTCGATGCCGTCCTGTATTTTCTTGCTGCCGTCTTCAACGATACCCGAGCCATCATCAAACAACGCGCTTCCCTCGCCACCTTACAAGAGACCGCCATCTACCGATTCCATCAATTTCTGGGAAGTTGGGAGGGCAACCGTCCCCACCGCGAACTAAGTTCGATGGAAAAGATCCGTTATTTCTTCCCCGCCTGACGACCTTTAATGAAGAAAATCTTATGCACCTGCCCCCCCATGATCAGAGCGATCGGATCCTTGGGCATCGAATTCAGCAACCGCAGCGCGACAGTATTTTGCCCCGAGTTCCATCAGGTCATGGCAGAGAAGGATCTGCTCGATCTCGTCCCACAATACGATGGCTGGATCATCGGGGATGACCCTGCAACAGCGGCAGTCCTTAAGGCCGGGGTGGCAGGTCGCCTACGTGCGGCGATCCGCTGGGGCATCGGAACCGACAATGTGGACTTCCCCGCGGCCAAGGCATGCGGCTTGGACATCGTCAATACACCGGGCATGTTCAATGAAGAGGTGTCCGACGTTGCCATCGGGTATCTTTTGGGGTTGGCCCGCGATTTGTTTCTGATCGATCGCGGGGTGCGCGCCGGGGGATGGCCCAAGCCGCCGGGGTTGTCGCTGATGGGCAAAACTGCCGCTCTCGTCGGATTCGGGAATATCGGTCGTTCCACCGCCAGAAAACTCCTCGCCTTTGGAATCGACGTCATAGCCTATGATCCATTTTTCAAGACCGATCCCTTGCTGCCTGTAGAATCCGCCCTTTGGCCAGGGCGAATTGAAGAGGCCGATTTTTTGATCCTTACATGCGCCCTCACCCCATCGAGCCGCCATATGGTCAACCGCGATATATTGACCAAAGTAAAACACGGTGCGTTGCTCATAAATGTCGGGCGAGGTCCACTGATCGACGAACAGGCATTGTGTGCCGCCCTCCAGTCGGGCCGGATCGCCGCCGCTGCCCTGGATGTTTTCCAGGAGGAGCCTCTTCCTACCGAAAGTCCGCTGCGATTTTTTGACCGTTGTATTTTCGGTTCGCACAACAGTTCCAACACCGTTGAAGCCGTCCAAAAAACATCGATTCGCGCCATCGAACTGCTCTTCGATCGACTCGCGCGGGAGGCTTAACATACTATGAAACGCGAAGCCGTCATCATCACCGGAGCGCTCGGCGGAATCGGACGGGCCCTTTGCGAGGAATTCCACTCCCACGGTTTTTTTGTGGTCGCGATCGACCGATCCGAAGGGAGCGTAGCCGCACACCTGATTATTCAGGCCAACATCCGCGACACGGTGTCCGATCCTTCCGCCCGCAAGGAGCTGGTCTCACGCATTACCGGTGTGCTTGACACAGAATCCATCCCACTCAAAGGCCTGATCAATAACGCCGCCACACAGATTCTTGGCGGGGTGGATTCCCTCAGTCCCGACGCGTGGCAAGAGACCCTGGAAACCAACTTGCTCGCCCCCTTCTTTCTCGCACAGTCCTTTTTATCCCGCTTGGAACGTTCCGCCGGAGCCATCGTCAACATTTCGAGCATCCACGAAAAGCTCACCAAAAGCGGATTCGTCGCCTACGCCACATCGAAGTCCGCTCTCTCCGGGCTCACCCGCGCCATGGCGGTCGATCTGGGGTCCCGCGTAAGGGTGAATGCCATCTGCCCGGCGGCAATCCACACGCCCATGCTCGAGGCTGGCTTTGCGGAAAAACCGGAAGCCTTCGCCGCCCTTCATAACGCACACCCTTCCGGACGCATTGGGACACCGCACGAGGTGGCACAGGTCGCGAGGTATCTCATTTCCGACGCGCCGCCCTTCCTTACGGGGAGCTGTCTCGGACTCGACGGCGGCATCGCCGGCCGACTCCATGACCCGGCGTGATGCCTTCACTCTTCTGGAGCTTCTTGTGACTATGGCGATCATCGCCATCCTCGGTATCCTCATTCTTGCCGGGGCAAAGGCCATCAAATCGTCTGTGGAACAGTCGGTGGATCTCGCAAACCTCAGGGCAATCGGGACGGGCTGCGCCCTCTATGCCGCCGACAACAACGCTGCCATGCCCCGCGTCGCCTACGATACAGACTGCTGGATGCGCATGATCTGGCCGTATATCCCCGAGAAGAAGGTGTTCGCCTCGCCCTCCGATCCCGGCAACTGCATCAAATCCAGGAAGCCGGTTTTCTCGTTTGACAACAACACGAGCTACGTCATGAACGGCTTCAATGATTTGGGGGATTACAACCTGCCGACTTTCAGCCTGCGATACGCGATGGTCGGCTCCCCCACGTCGGTTATTTTCTTCGGCCTGAAAGCGAATGGTGATGGGAACCGCTACATGGACCTCATGAATGGCGACCAAAAAACAGCAGGCGACTATCGACGCTACAACAACGGCTCCGTTTACCTGATGGTCGATGGTTCCAGCCGAAGGATCCATTTTTCGGACTACGACCATGCCCTGTGGCTTGCCAGAAAGGATTGGAAGATTCCTTGACGCCGACAACACGCTGTCCCTCGTTTCTTGCGGCTATCCAGTCAGCACCCACTTGATCCCCTCCCCTTAGCGTCCTCCGCGTCCTCCGCGCGAAACTCCCTTTTCCCAGAAACATCTCGCGCCAAGACCGCAAAGACCGCAAAGGAAATGAAAGAGAACGAGATTGCGACGATCGTTGTAAATGCCTCGCTTGAGATCCATCGCGAGCTTGGTCCAGGTCTCTTTGAGAGCGTCTACGAGTCCGTTCTGGCAGACCTCCTCTTGCGAAAAGGCCTCAACGTTGAGAGGCAAAAACCGATCCCCATCCTCTTCCAAGGCAGGCAATTCGACGAAGGTTTTCGCGCCGATCTTATAATCGAAGGCCTCGTTCTCGTGGAGTTGAAGTCCGTTGAGTCATTGGCGAGGGTTCACAAAAAACAGGTTCTCACCTATCTCAAACTGTCGGGCCTCAAACTCGGTCTTCTGATCAACTTCGGGGGAGAACTCCTTAAAGGAAACATTGAGCGTCTCTGCAACGGGCTCGAATAAAGCAAGCCAGTCTCGCGCAAAGGAAAAAACATCCCAAGCCCAAATCTCTTCCCCCCATGGCGCCCTCCGCGCCCTCCGCGCGAAACCCTCTTCTCCCGGAAACATCTCGCGCAAAGGACGCAAAGACCGCAAAGCAAAAAACAGTTACCAACCCCCCTTCCCCTGCTGCCCCTATCCTTAGGAATCGTCCAGAAATAACTTGATACAGCATGGAGTTTCGGCGATTGTGCCGATGTGAAAGATCGCACCAGCGACTTGGAGGCAATAGCGCAAAGGTTTGATTTGATGAAGGGGCGACT
>JBAYTU010000070.1:0-18546 GCA_041675465.1 Terrimicrobiaceae bacterium
CGACGGCTGAGCGCCCGCGACCAATGGATTGGCTGGAGTGAGGAGGAGCGCAGAAGACGATTGCCGCTGGTGGTCAACAACTGCCGCTTCTTGTTGCTGCCGCACAAAACCGTGCCCAATCTGACCTCGCGCACGCTGCGATTGGCCCGCCGCCGCGAAGGACGTTATTTGCTGCGCACGAATCTGAGCCGCAACGATCCGGGAAACTTTGGAACCTCTACATCCAGTTGACTCCTTCGCTCCCTCCCCCCCTCAATGCGCCCCCGCACCGGTCGCAATCCCAAGGTCGTCGGCGTTGCTTGCCTGGAAGCGCAAAATTGCAGCGCTCGGCCCCCTTGCGAATCTGCTCACGAAGCTTTCCTGTCCGGGACTCCTCCTAAATCCCTGTACCGCAGCGCAAAAAATACATCGGATGCCCCCCGTATGGCTCATCCTTCGGAATCGCTGGCGCGCGGCGGTTTTCCTTGATGGATACCGGGCTGGCTCTGCTAGAGTGGTCGGCTTATGAGTTCCAAATCCTCCTCCCGCCTCCGCCCGCACTCGTCCGTCGTCCTCGACGGCCTGAGCCGGGCCCCGAGCCGGGCGATGCTCTATCCGGTCGGTTACAAGGAAGGCGATTTTGCGAAGCCCCAGATCGGGGTGGCTTCGACATGGAGCATGGTCACGCCCTGCAACATGCACATCGACCAGCTCGCCCGCGAATCGGCCCTGGGCATCGATGCGGCGGGCGGCAAGGCCACGATCTTCAACACGATCACCATCTCGGACGGCATCTCGATGGGCACCGAGGGAATGAAATACTCGCTCGTGTCGCGCGAGGTGATCGCGGACTCGATTGAAACCGTCGTCGGGTGCCAGGGGTTCGACGGCTTTGTCGCGGTCGGCGGCTGCGACAAAAACATGCCCGGATGCCTGATCGCCATCGCGCGCATGAACCGGGCGGCGGTGTTCGTTTACGGGGGGACGATCCTCCCCGGCTGCCTCGCCGGCAAAAACATCGACGTGGTCTCGGTGTTCGAGGCCGTCGGCCAGCGGGCGGCGGACAGGATTTCCAGCAGGGAACTCCACGACGTCGAATCCTGCGCGATCCCCGGCCCGGGCTCGTGCGGCGGAATGTATACCGCGAACACCATGGCCTCCGCCATCGAAGCCCTGGGGTTCAGCCTCCCCAACAGCTCCGCGCAGGCCGCCATCTCCACCCACAAAACCAAAGACTGCCGCGACGCGGGTGCCGCCGTCATCAACCTCCTGAAGAAAGGGATCCGCCCGTCGGACATCTTTTCCAAGGAGGCATTCGAAAACGCGATCACCGTGACCATTGCGCTCGGCGGCTCGACAAACTCGGTCCTCCACCTGCTCGCCATCGCGCACTCGGCGGGCGTGAAACTCGCAATCGACGATTTCACCCGCGTCGGAAAAAACGTCCCGGTGCTGGCGGACCTGAAGCCCAGCGGACGCTTCCTCATGTCGGAGCTCGTCGAGATCGGCGGGATCGTCCCCATGATGAAAGATCTCCTGGGTGCCGGCCTCCTGCACGGAGGATGCCTCACCGTCACGGGAAAAACCCTCAAACAAAATCTCGCCGCCTTCAAACCCTATCCGAAAAACCAGAAGATCATCGCCCCTCTCAGGAATCCGCTGAAAAAGGAAAGCCACCTCGTGATCCTCCGCGGCAACCTCGCCCCCGAGGGCGCGGTCGCAAAAATCTCGGGCAAGGAGGGCGAGCGGTTCAGCGGCAGGGCCCGGGTCTTCGAGTCCGAGGAAAAGGCGCTCGCCGCCATCCTCGGCGGAAAAATCCGGAAGGGCGACGTGATCGTGATCCGCTACGAGGGGCCGCGCGGCGGCCCGGGCATGCGCGAAATGCTCTCGCCGACGAGCGCCGTGATGGGTCGCGGTCTCGGCAAGGATGTCGCCCTCATCACCGACGGGCGATTCTCCGGCGGCACGCATGGGTTCGTGGTCGGCCACATCACCCCGGAGGCATTCGAGGGCGGGCCGCTCGCGATCGTCCGCGAGGGAGACACGGTCACCATCGACGCCACCACCCGCAAGCTTTCCCTCGACATCCCGGCCAGGGAAATCGCCTCGCGCCTGGCGGGCTGGAAAAAGCCCAAACCCCGATACCGCCGCGGCGTCCTGGCCAAGTATGCCGCCCATGTCTCGACCGCCTCGCTTGGCGCCGTCACCGATTTCGGCTTCTAGGGAAACCATGAGCGAGCGCGCGGCCAACCCCATGCAGGCAGCGGCGTTCCACCGCCACCGGAACGCGACGGATCCCCGGCACACCCAAATTTCGATCAGCTTCGGGGAGCGGATGGATGCCGGAGCCTTGCGCGGCGCGTGGGAGGTGGTCTGCGAGACCCATCCCATCCTGCTGTCCCGGTTCTCCCGATCCGCAGTCGGCGACGTCTCGCTTCTGGATTCCCCCGCATCAAAAACCACCTGGCGCGAAATCGACTGGAAGACACTGGATGCGGCACAGATCCCAGACAAATGGGCCGCGCTCCAAAAATCCGACGCGGCGGAACCATCGGACTCCGACACGGCGGCCCGGATCACGGAAATCCTCCTGCCGGGCGGATCGTCGCACCACCTGCTGACGGCCCCCCCGTTCCTCCTGGACGAGATCTCGATCGCGCGGGTTCTCCTCGACTGGCTCGTGGCCCTCGAACGCCGACCCGCCACACCCCCGGATCTTCCGATGCCGCTGGCTGATGCCTCGGCTTGGACGGACATTTTGAAGCCTGCGGAGGCCCCGCTCGTCCTGCATCCCAGGCCCCCCGCACCCGTTCCCGCATCCGCATCGCTCGCCGTCGGGCGGGACGAATCCCGCGCATTTCTGGATTCCTGCAAATCGAAATCCCTGGACCCGCGCGTCGTCCTCCACTCCCTGTGGGCACTGCTGCTGCGTCGGCTGGGCTCCACGGGGAATGTGACGCTCGGCCTGTTCGACGCGCGGCGCGGTCCCGGTGATGCCGGATATTTCGAAAACTGGCTCCCCGTGGTGCATTCCTGGGGGTCGAAGGACTGGCTCAGGGAATCCCAAAAGGCCTTCGAAGCGACAGCCGCCAATGCCTGGATCTCACCCGCTTCGGCCCTTGCGACGGCCGCTGCCTCCCTCGCGGCCGACAGCCTGGAAACGGGGTTCGCCTGGCGGGGCCCGGAAGTCAGGGACCTCATCCAGACGGCTCTCCCCCGGTGGATCAACTTCGACGCGCGGATCCGGACCCCCTCACCGGATCTCCTGCTTCTCGAAGCACGCTCCTCGTCGCAGATCGCGCTGCAAATTCATGGCCCGATCGGCGGCGCGGCCCTCGGACGCGACCTTCTCGAGCGCCTGGCGGGATTGATGCAATCGCTCGATTCCCTGGAAGGAAAACCGATGGGCCAGATCCCGCTTCTCCTTCCCCAGGAAATCCGGGCACTGAAGGAATGGTCCCGCGGGCCCGAGGGTTTGGAACGCCCCCCGGATGCCTGCGCAGCCTTCCGAAAAACCGCCGCGCGCCACCCGAAAAACATCGCGGTCTGCGACGGCGATTACGAGCTCACCTACGCCGAGCTGGACACTTTGTCGGATCGCCTCGCCGCCCATTTCGCGCAAGCGTCGCTCGCCGGAGGCTGGCATGTCGCCCTGTTTCTCTCGCCGTCATCCTGGATCGCCATCGCCCTGATCGGTTCCTGGAAAGCGGGAAATTCCTGTCTCGCGCTCGATCCGTCCGCCCCGCCCGAGTGGATCGAGTCCATGCTCACCTCCCATGATGCGGGGGTTGTCATCTGCGACGCCGCAAGCGCCCCGCTTCTCGATGCTTCCACGCGGAGGCGGATTGTTCTGGACCAGGAATGGGACAGTTTGGAAACCGGCGAGACGCCGGTCCCGGACATCACCCCGGATTCCCCCGCCGCCATTCTGCCGGGCCATGCGGATGGCCCCCCGCCACAAATCCGCGCCATCACCCACGAGATGCTCGTGGCCGCCGCCATCGAGGGCGCGCGGCTCCTCGACTTCGGTCCCTCCGATTCCTTTCTGGCCCATTCCGCGGCGGGCGGCGGCGCATTTTTCGATGAGTGGCTGCTTCCGATTCTGGCCGGCGGGACGGTGCGGGTGGCCGACGACGACGTGCTGGACCCGATCTCGAACGGCGTCACCCACCTCCGCCTCACGGCCCCGGAATGGAGCAACCAGGCCGCCCGCTGGTCGCGGGGCGAAGACCTCATCCCAACTCCTCCCAGGGTCATCGCCGTGGAATGCGGGATCGCCTCCAAGCGCGCCTTGGAGATCTGGAACCACCGCACGGGTGGCACCGCGCGAACCGTCACCTTCTTCAGCCCCGCCGGGCTCTGCGGGCTCGGAATCGCTTCCGACGCCACTGCGGAGGGCTCACTCCTCATGGTCGGAAAACCCACCCCGGATGTGGAAACCTCGGTTTGCGATGGGGACGGGCAGGATGTCCCGCCGGGGTTTTCCGGCACCCTGTGGATCAAATTCCCGGGCTGGAAGAAAAATCCCCAACCTCATGGCCGACGAGGCATCGACACCGGGCTCCGGGCATGGCGCAACGGAAAGGGCCTTCTCCAAATCGAAGGCCCGGACGGGCGGTTCCCCGCTTTTTCACCCGCAGCCATCCGCCTGCGCTCGGTTCCGGATGCCATCGACTTCCTGATCGGCGAACAAACATGGACCCTTTCGTCCGGCCCGGTGGACGGCGCGCTTTCCGTTGCGGAGTGGCCGCTCACGCGGGGCGGATGGATCGATGAACCCTCGCTGCCAAGGCCGGAACCACCCGCCTCCCACAAAGCCCCCAAGGCCGTTCCGAGGGAGCAACCGCAGCGGACGGTTGCCCCGTGGACTCCGGTCAGCGTCCTTCAAAAAGAAGGCACCTCCATGCCCCTGGTCCTCGTGCCAACGATCTCGGGAGTCACCGGGACATACCGCGATTTGGTTTCGGCCCTGGGCACCGACCGCCGTCTCCTCGGCCTGACGGCGCGCGGGGCCTGCGACCCGGAAGCCTGCCACACGACGATCGAGGGCGCGGCGGCGGCCTGGATCGATGCGCTTGCCGAGGAGGATCCCTCGCTGGCTTTTGATTTGTGCGGGTTCGGCTACGGGGGGATTGCAGCCCTGGAAATGGCCCGCCAGCTCGCGTCCGCCAAGCGCCGCGTGCCGGGCCTCATCCTCGTCGGAACCCCCCCGCCCCAGACAGAAAAACCCGCCGGCTGGCTCTCCTCGATGAAAAGCGTTTTCAGACGCCTGAACCCCGAGGACCGCATAGAGCCCTTCTCTTCCATCGGAGAACCCGCGCGAACCCACGAGGCGGCCTGGCACCGATACCGCTTCGTCCCCTGCGACCTCGAGGCCCGGATCATCGTCCCGTCGGACTTCCCGCCGGACGCCGCCCCCGCATGGCTCGAGATCCTGCCTTCGGCCCGCATCGAACCGGTCAAATGCACGTGGGCGGAAATGCTCTCCTACCCGGCGGTCAAACGCCTGGCTTCGATTGTTTCCGACTCCTGATGCAGCCGCCCCCCCAAACCCTGCCGGAGAGTCGGGGGGCGCGCCAGCGCGCAGGCCGGTTTCAATACGACGGCAGGATCGGACATCCTGACTGGGGCGTTTTTCCCCCTCAGGCTTTCGCTTTGACGAGCGCCTTGTTCAGGCGGCTCTTCCGACGGTCGGCCACGTTGCTGTGGATGATCCCGCGCTTCGCGGCTTTGTCCAGCGCGGACGTCAGTTTGACAAACTCCTCCCGCGCGGCTCCCGTCTTCCCTTCCGCGAGGGCGGCCCGGAACTTTTTCTGTTCGGTCTTGAGCCCGGTGATGACACTGGCGTTGATTTCGCGTCGGCGCACGCTTTGGCGGGCGCTCTTTGCTGCAGATTTGGTGTTGGCCATAAATAGGTGTTGGTGCCAGAGGGGAGAATCGAACTCCCGACCAAGGGCTTATGAGTCCCCTGCTCTACCGCTGAGCTACCCTGGCGTGGGGATGGGAGGATATCGCTTTCCCGCCGCCGAACAAGACTGATTTTTGTGGGTTGAATTTCCGGTGGCGGGGCTGCTTCCCCCGTGCAACATTCCCGCCATGAAAGCCGTCGTGCTCGCCCTGCTCGCCTTCTCCGCCGGGGTGGCGCGGGCGGAGGACAAAAAGCCCATGCTGACACCGCTCCAAGAATATGTCACCGCCCGGTGCGGGACCGAACCACCGTTCAAAAACGAATACTGGAACAACCACCGCGACGGGATCTACGTCTCGATCGTCTCCGGCCAACCGCTCTTCAGCTCGAAAGACAAATTCGATTCCGGCACCGGATGGCCGAGCTTCACCCGCGCGCTTGACGGTTCGGCGGTCGTGGAAAAAAAGGACAGCTCGCACGGGATGGAACGCATCGAGGTCCGCTCGTCCGAAGGGGACTCCCACCTCGGGCATCTTTTCGCCGATGGCCCCGCCCCGACAGGCATGCGGTTCTGCATCAACTCCGCAGCCCTCCGCTTCATCCCCGTTGAGGACCTCGAAAAAGAGGGCTACCCGCAATACAAAGCGCTGTTCGAGAAACCGGAGAAAAAGTGAGGTTTCCGGCCTTGTGCGAGAAGGGTCGGACCGCTGGGCAGCGGATCACCCGAAGCGTCCCGTGATGTAGTCCTCGGTCTGTTTCTGGCCGGGGTTCGAGAAGATTTTTTGCGTCTCCGCGAACTCGATGAGCTTGCCGAGGTAGAAGAACGCGGTTTTGTCCGAGCACCGCGTGGCCTGCTGCATGTTGTGGGTGACGATCACGATGGTGTATTCCTGTTTGAGATCGTGGATGAGTTCCTCGACCTTGACCGTGGCGATCGGGTCGAGGGCCGAGCAGGGCTCGTCCATCAGCAGGACTTTCGGGCGGTTCGCGATGGCGCGGGCGATGCAGAGCCGCTGCATCTGGCCGCCGGAAAGCCCGAGCGCGCTCTCGTGCAGGCGGTCCTTCGCCTCGTCCCAGAGCGCCGCCCCGCGCAGGCTGCGCTCGACCGCCTCGTCCAGCACGCTTTTTTTGTTTTCCCCGCCGATTCGCAGCCCGTAAACGATGTTCTCGTAGATCGATTTCGGAAACGGGTTGGATTTCTGGAAGACCATGCCGATGCTCCGACGGAGCGCGATGACCTCGACGCCTTTCCCGTAAATGCTCTGCCCGAGAAGCCGGATGTCCCCCGAGTGGCGGATGCCGTCGATGAGCTCGTTCATGCGGTTGAAATTCCGCAACAGCGTGGTTTTGCCGCAGCCGGACGGCCCGATGAACGCCGTCACCCGCTTCTCCGGGATGTCCATGTTGATGTCGAAAAGCGCCTGCTTTTTCCCGTAGAAAAAATCGAAGTCGCGCACGGTCAGGAAGTCCGGGCGGCCCGGGGCCTGGCTCTGTGCGGCGACGGAGTGGGCGATGGTTTCAGTCATGGTGATCGAAGGATGTTCGATGGGGCGGCGGGCAGGCTAGTATTTTTTTGAAAAGGCGAGCTGGGCGGCAATGTTGGCGAGCGTCACGAAGGCGACGAGAACGAGCGAGGCCGTCCAGGCAAGCTGGATTTGATGGCTGTCCGTGCCGATCGAAAAGTTATACACGAGCACGGAAAGGGAAGCGGTCGGTTCGGCGAGGGATTTTGGCCAGAACCAGCTGAAAAGCGAGGTGAAGATCAGGGGGGCGGTTTCTCCTGCGGCACGTGCGACCGCCAACATGATCCCGGTCATGATGGCGGGCAGCGCATCCGGGAGGACGATCCGGACGATTGTCTGGAATTTTGTGGCACCGAGGCCGTAGGAGGCTTCGCGGTAGGCGCTCTGCACGCCCATGAGCGCCTGCTCCGAGGTGAGGAGAATCGTCGGCAGCATGAGGACCCCTAGGGCCACGCCCCCCGCGTAGGCGGAGAAGCTTCCGACCGTGGCGACGACGAGCGCGAACGCGAAGATGCCGCAGATGATCGAGGGGATGCCGGTGAGGAGTTTGGCGACGAGGCGCACCGCCTGCGCCAGGCGGCTGGCGGGGCCGTATTCGCTGATGTAGATCGCCGAGAGAATACCGACCGGGGCCGACAGCAGGAGCCCGAGGCCGACCATCACGAGCGTGCCGAGCACCGCGTTCCCGAAGCCGCCCCCGCCCATTCCGGCGGCCGGGGGGAGCTGCGTGAAAATGTCCCACCCCAACAACGGGAACCCGTGATAAATGACGAGGTAGATGATCGAAACCAGCGGGACGAGGCTCAGGAGAGAAAGCCCGACGCAGACGGAGCTGAGGACCCGGTTCCAGAGCGACCGGGCCACGGCCTTGGTGGATTCGGCACGGGTGTCGTGGAAAAAATCCGGCGCGTGGGTGACGATGTTGTCCATCGGTTCAGCGGATCCCCGCAGTTTGATGTTGGGTGTGGCGCAGGACCGCCTCCCCGATCAGATTCACGAAGAGGGTGATCGCCACGAGGATCAGGGCCGCAAACATCAGGGAGTTGACCTGCATCCCCTCGGCCTCGGCAAACTGGTTGGCCAAAAGCCCGGCGAGCGTGCCGCCGGGCGACAGGAGCGACCACGACAGGCGGGAGCTGTTTCCGATGAGCATGGCGACGGCCATCGTTTCTCCCATCGCGCGCCCGAGGGCGAGGATTGTCGCCGCCACAACGCCCGGTGCGGCGGTCGGAAGAATCACGCCCAGAATCGCCTCCCACCGGGTGGCCCCGAGCGCGTAGGCCCCCTCGCGGAGGGTCTTCGGGACCGCCGTGAGCGAATTGCGCGAAATCGCGGTCAGGGTGGGCAGGATCATCAGGGCGAGGACGATGCTGGCCGTCAACATGGAGTTGCCGTAGGCGGGCGGAGCGAAGAGGGTCTCGAGAACCGGTATCCCCCTATGGGTGTCCGGTGCCCCATCGATTCCCGGCGTCGTCCACGTGTTGCAGAAGACGGAAACCGCCCAGGTGCCGAACAGTTTGATGATCGGGATGACGACAAAAATCCCCCACAGGCCGTAGACGACGCTGGGGATCGCCGCGAGCATCTCCACCACGAACCGCACCACCTGCCTCACGGGCAACGGCAGGAAGTTTTCGCTGAGAAAAACCGCGATGGCGAGGCCGAGCGGGAAGGCCAGGAGGATCGCGATCAGCGAGCTGACCGCAGTGCCGATGATGAATGGGAAGACGCCGAAATCCGCGCGGTTGGGAACCCACGAGGAGCTGGCGAGGAACCCGAACCCGAATTTCTGGATGGCCGGCCAGGCACCGGAGATGATCTCGTAAACGATCAACCCCAGGGTGGCCACGGCTGCCGCCGAAGCCACCCAACACAGGAGATGGAACAAGTCCGGCCCCACCCGCACTTCCGCGAAAGCGCGGTTTTTTGAATCTTGCTCGGGCACGCGCTTGCGGGAGTTGGCGGGGTTTACTCGACGGTGGCGAGAGCGGCCTTCGCCTTCTCGACAACCGCGTCAGGCAGCGGGATGTAGCCGAGTTCCTCGGCGAATCCCTGGCCGGTGGTCAGCCCGTAGGCCACGAAGTCTTTGAGGGCTTTGAGCTTCGCTGCGTCGTCGTATTTTTTGTAGAGCAGAAGCCAGGTGAAGCTGGCGATCGGGTAGTCGCCGGCACCTTCCGGGTCGACCGGCCAGACACGAAGGTTTTCTGGAAGTTTCACATTCGCGAGAGTGGTCGCACCGGCCTCGCCGGTCGGGGAAACGAATTTTCCGGATTTGTTCTCCAGGTTGGCCATCGCCAGGCCGTTGCCTTTGGCGTAGCCGTATTCGACGTAGCCGACTGTTCCGGGCGACTGCTTCACGAGGGCGGTGACGCCTTCGTTCCCTTTTCCACCGACCCCCACGGGGAAGGTGACCGATTTATCCGTCCCGATCTTGTCGTTGAAATCCTTGCTGATGGCGGAGAGGTGCTGGGTGAACACGTAGGTCGTGCCGCTGCCGTCCGAACGGAACGCGACCTGGATCGGGAGGGCGGGAAGCTTCGCGCCCGGGTTGGCCTTGGCGATGGCGGGGTCGTTCCACTTCGTGATGGTCCCGAGGTAGATGCCCGCCATCGCTTCGCGGGAGAGGTTCAGGCCGGAAACCCCGGGGAGGTTGTAGGCGTAGACGATTTCGCCGGCTGTCGCGGGGATCATCACCACGCCTTTGGCGACCTTGGCGATCTCGGCGTCGCTCATCGCGGCGTCGCTCGCCCCGAAGTCCACCACTCCGGCGGTGAAGTTCTTCACGCCGGCACCGCTGCCGACCGACTGGTAATTCACCTGCACGCCGGGATGGAGCTTGTTGTATTCCACCCCCCAACGCTGGTAAAGCGGGGCGGGGAACGAGGCGCCGGCACCGGAAAGTTGTTGTGCGGAGGACTGGGATGCGATGCCGAGAACGGCCGATCCCACGACGAAGAGGAGTTTTGAGAATTTCATGGATGCTGCTGGTGAAAGATCAGACTAGACCCTCGCGTGAAGGTTGTTCCAAACCAGATTTGTTACAATTTCGTCACAATCGCCGGGCCGGCACCGCGAAATTCAGTTGCCCGCCCCCACGTATTGGGCCGAGTAGGTATCGAATTTGGCCGTTTGACCGACCTGCGGGGCGGATTTCAGGTCATAGACATTGTTTCCCACCACCTCGTTGGTTTGCGTGTCGAAAACCATGACCGAAGCCTTCCCTTGGGATTGCTCGGTTTTTTCCGTCTGGACGGCAATGTAACGGGCCGGTTTCGCTTTTTTTGCCGCCGTCGGCTGGGCCGCCAACTGCTGCTGCCGGCGCGCCATGTAGAGGCGCGCGCGCTGCTCGGCGATTTTGCGCTGGCGTTCCGTGGCCTGCTGCTTGGAGATGATGTAGGCGCTCGCGGCTGCAATGGCTGCCGCCCCTGCTGTGACCGGGATGGTGATCGAGGGGTCCACGCCGGCTGCGGCGAGCGGGATTCCGGTGGCAAGGCCCGCAGCGGCTCCGAAGAGGCCGGCGTTTTCCCCGGGGGTCAGATTCTCGCAGGCCGTTGTGAAAAGGGCGAAGCCCGTCACGGCGGCGGCAACTTGTCGGGATGTTTTCATGGCCCCACCGCTAGCGCGGCGGAGCCCGCTTGACAAGACGGATTCCTGTCAGGGCTGCCTGAGGGCCTCGCTTTCGAGGACCTCGCGGCGGACGCTCTTCCCGCGCAGTTTCGAGGCCCACAGCACGATCGGGGCCGCGATAAAGACGGACGAGTAGGTCCCGATCCCGATGCCCACGAGAATCGCGAACGAGAAATCCCGCAACACGGCGCCGCCGAAGAAATACAGGGCGCCGACCGAGAGGAGGGTGCTGCCGCCGGTGAGGATCGTGCGTCCGAGCGTCTCGTTGATGCTGTTGTTCATGAGCGTCTGGATCGAGCCCCGCTCCCCCTGCTTCAGGCCTTCGCGGATGCGGTCGAAGACGACGATTGTGTCGTTGATCGAGTATCCGGCAATGGTCAAAATCGCGCCGACCATCACCAACGACAACTCTCCGCCGATGAGGGAAAAAATCCCGAGCGTGATGATGACGTCGTGCAGCAGGGCCACCAGGGCGCCGAGCGCGAAGGAAAACTCGAAGCGCAGGGTCACGTAGATCAGGATGCCCACCATCCCCAAGCCGAGAGCCCAAATGGCGCGCCTGGCAAATTCCATCCCGATCTGCGCGCCGACGGTGTCCTGCCCGATCACCGAGATTCCGCGGTCTGGGAAAGCGGCCTTTAATTTTCCGACGATCTCCTTCGAGGACCCCTGGGCGCTGCGGAAGGACAGGAGATCCTTCATGCCGGCGCGCTCGAACTGGATCACGACAGCCGGATCGTCGACGGCCTTGCGCGCCTCGGCGACCGAGACCGGCTGCGCGGAGTCCACGATCAGCAGGTCGCCGCCACGAAAATCGATGCCGAAATTGCCTTCCCCGCGGAGCGCGAAGATCCCGGCCGAGCCCCCGATCAGGAGGAGCGAGAAGACGGCCGCCACCCAGCGCTTTCCGAGAAAGTCGAATTTCTTCTTCGGGATCAGGTCCAGCATGGTGAGGTTTTTGAGGACCCCTTTGTCGATCATCCAGCGGAAAGCGGTGCGGGTGATCAGCAGGGCGGAAAACATGGAGGCGATGATGCCGAGCGTCAGGGTCACGGCGAACCCCTTCACCGAACCCGTGGCCTGCCAGAAGAGAATCACTGCGGTGATGAGGGTGGTCGCATTCGCGTCAAAAATCGCGCTGAAGGCCTTGTCGTAGGCCCCGTTCAGGCCGGCTGCCAGGGATTTCCCGGCCGCCATCTCCTCGCGGAGCCGCTCGTAGATGAGGACGTTCGCGTCGACGGCCATGCCGATCGTCAGGATAATGCCCGCGATGCCCGGCAACGTGAGGGTGAAATGGAACATCGCCATCGTCCCGAAGAGGATCACGATGTTGATCAGGAGCCCGAAGATGGCGACGAGGCCGGCAAACCGGTAATAGAGGAGGACGAACAGGATCACGAGCGCCAGGCCGACAAGGCCGGCCACCACGCCGCTCCGCACGGAGTCTTCTCCCAGGGTCGGGGAAACGCTCCGGGTTTCTTCGATCTGCACGGGAACGCGGAGCGGATTTTCCAGTGCGCTGGCGAGCTCGCGGGCCTCCTTGTCCGTGAAGTGGCCGGTGATCTGGGCGCGCCCGAAATAATGGTCGCTTTGCAGGACCGGGGCCGAGAGAACCTCGCCGTCGAGCAAAATCGCCATCTGGTGCCCCTTGTGCTGGACGGCGACCTCGTCAAAAATCTTCGCGCCCTCGGCGTCGAGCTCGAGCGAAACCCCGTATCCCTGCTGGTCGAAGAACGGGAACGCCCGGGCAACGTGCTCGCCGGTGAGCGCGGGCCGCCGCGTGATCAGGATCTGGGTGGCTTCCTTGGAGTCCTTCTTCAGCTTGTAGGGCTTGAGGATGTAGGCGGGCGGCATGACTTCCTCGCCGGCCTGGACCCGTGCCACCCGGGCCTCTCCTCCGGGATCGACCATCGCGAACTCGAGCTTGGCCACTTTTTGCAGCTGGGCTCTCGCGTCTTCGATCTGCTTCGTATCCAGCCCGGCGATCTGGACGAGAATTTGATCTTTGCCCTGCGGGCTGATGACCGGCTCGCTGACCCCGAACTGGTCCACCCGCTTGCGGATGACTTCCACCGCCTGGTCCAGGAGGTCCTTCGTGATTCCGGAATCCGTTTGCGGGATCAGGCGGATGAGGAACGAAGTCCCCCCCTGGAGGTCGAGGCCGAGACGGATTTTCCCGGGGACGACGACCTGCCCTTCGGCGTTCTTGACATCCGTCGGCGGCCAGACCTGCTCGATGCAGAAGGCCGTGAGAAGAATCGTCAGGACGAGGCCGAGCCAGCGTTTGCGGTTGGCGAGTTCGGTGGCAAAATACCAGCCGAAGAGCGCGAGGATGACCAGGCCAAAGAAAAATGTGAAGGCGGGTGACATGAAGGAAGGAGGGTGATCCGGACGCCCGGTCCGGAGGGTGGATCAGGTGGTGGAGGCGGGCTTTTCCACGCTGGCGATCGCCGCGCGGTCGAATTCCACCTTCACGTTGTCGGCGATTTTGATGATGACCGTTTTATCCTTCACGTTGGAAACCGTGCCGTGAATCCCGGCACTCGTGACGACCTGGTCCCCGGTCTTGACCGCCTGGACGAGCTTCTCGTGCTCTTTCTGCTTCTTCTGCTGCGGGCGGATGAGGAGGAAGTAGAAAATGATGAAGATAAACACCAACGGCATCATCGAAACGAGCAGGTTTTGTTGCGGTTGGGCCGGCGTCGCGGTCTGCGCCAGGATCAAAAAGTCACAGATGTTCATAGATAGAGGGCGAGCAGGATAATGGGATGGGGCCGCTTGGCAAGGAGGAACGCGACACCCAAATCCGCGCGTAACGCCAACGATGGGAGGGCGAACCTCCGTGTGAGCCCATTTATTACGGCTCAGACGGAGCTTCGCCCTCCCTCGCATTTCTTCCCTTGCGGATTTGGGCGACATGTCTGTGAATTGACCGTGGACTTGGGACGTGGGGCGGACGTCTCGGCCGCCCCGTTTGCACGCGATTCAGGCTGCGGGTTGGATCCCTGCAGCCTTCCGGGCGGGGAGGACGGAGAGGATTTTCTCGGCGGCGGCGGCGGGTGTGATGCCGTGCTTGGCGCGGAGGACGGGGACGCTGCCGTGCTCGATGAACTGGTCGGGCCAGCCGACGCGGACGACGGGGGTCGTGATTTTTTGTTCCGAGAGGTGTTCGATCACGGCGCACCCGAACCCGTTGTGGAGCACGTGGTCCTCCATCGTGCAGATGACCTCGCAGCCGCGCGCGAAAAACTCGATCGTTGCGGTGTCGAGGGGCTTGATCCAGCGCGCGTTGATGACGGCGGTCGAGATCCCGGCTTGTTCGAGCGACGCGGACGCTTCCAGGGCGAGCTCGCACATGTTCCCGAGCGCGATGATCGCCGCGCGCGAGCCGTGGCGGAGGACCTCGGATTTTCCGATTTCGAGGATCTGTGGTTTTTTCTTGGGAACGGCGCCGGTGCCCGCGCCGCGCGGATAGCGGATGGCAATGGGGCCTTCGTGGTAGTTGGCCATCGTCCAGAGCATGTCGGAAAACTCGTCCTCGTCCTTCGGCTGCATGTGGACGAGGCCCGGGACCGGACGCAAGTAGCCGATGTCGAACAGCCCGTGATGGGTGGGGCCGTCGTCGCCGGAGAGGCCGGCCCGGTCCATGCAGAGCGCCACGTTGAGATTCTGCAGGGCCAGATCGTGGACGATCATGTCGTAGCACCGCTGCATGAACGTGCTGTAGATCACGAGGAACGGCTTCATCCCCTGCACGGCGAGACCGCCCGCAAAGATCGCGGCGTGCTCCTCGGCGATCCCCACGTCGAAAAACCGGTCCGGATGACGTTTTGCGAACCCCACGAGCCCCGTGCCCGTCGGCATGGCTGCGGTGATGGCGGCGATCTTGTTGTTGTGGTCGGCGAAATTGGCGAGCGACGTGCCGAGGATCTCGGAATACGTCGGGGTCGGCGACGCGACCGTCTCCCCGGTGTCGAGGTGGAATTTTCCGAGCCCGTGGAATTTGTCGGGCTTCTCGAGCGCCGGGGCGTAGCCTTTGCCCTTCTGGGTCAGGATGTGGAGGATGACCGGGTCGTTCTGGGTTTTGAGAAATTGAAATGTCTCGGTGAGGAGGGCGGTGTCGTGCCCGTCGATCGGGCCGTAATACCGGATGCCGAGATCCTCGAAAATCACGCTTGGGGCAAGAAGGTTCTTCAGCCCGACCTCGGCCTTGTGGGCCAGTTTGCGGGCGCTTTTTCCGGCGATCCACTCGACGAATTTTGCCGCCTTGTCATGGAGGTGGGCGTAGGCGGGATTCGTCACGAGGCGGTTGAGATACTCCGCGACGGCCCCGACATTTTTCGCGATCGACCACTCGTTGTCGTTGAGGACGATGATCAGGCGTTTGGTCGTCGAGGCCACGTTGTTCAATGCCTCGAAGCTGACCCCGCAGGTGAAGGCCGCGTCGCCCGCCACGCAGATGACATGCCCGTCACCGCCGAGCATGTCCCGCGCGGCCGCCATCCCGAGCGCGGCGGAGAGGGCGGTTCCGGCATGGCCCGCCCCGTAGCAATCATGCTCGCTCTCGGCGCGCAGGAGAAAGCCGTTCAGCCCCCCGTATTGGCGGATCGAGGAGAACCGTTCCCGCCGTCCCGTCAGCAGTTTGTGGACATAGCCCTGGTGGCTCACGTCAAAAACAATTTTATCCCTTGGCGTCTCAAAAACCCGGTGGAGCGCGACGGTCAGTTCCACGACACCGAGGTTCGGGCCGAGGTGTCCGCCGGTTGTGGAAAGCACGCGGATCAGTTCCCCGCGGATTTCCGATGCCAGCTGTGGCATGGCTTCGGCCGGAAGAGTTTTGACATCGGCAGGGGAGGAGATGCCGCCCAGAATTGAGGTCGCTTGGGATGCGGGCATGGTGATGCTTCTAGAAATCAACCCGATTGGGCGTCCTGCCAATGTCTTGCCGGATTTTTCGCATGGGCAGGTGTTCGTCGGGCAACTTCATGTCACGACTCGGACTCCTCGAAGTCCTTCAACTCCACCGCACCCCGCGCATCGCGCGAGATGATCTGGATCTTCTTTTCCGCCGCATCCAGCTTTTCCTGGCAGAACTTCACCAGCGCGACCCCCTCCTCGTAGCGGACGATCAGGGTTTCCAAGGGCAGATTGCCCTCTTCCATCTCCGATACGATCCCGGTGATCCGCTGCATCGCGGACTCGAGCGTTGGCTTTTCAGGTTTCTGCCCCATGGGTTGGTCGGCTCCCAATCTCAATAAAGTTCCCAAACAATGCAATCAGGAACATTGGGCCCAAATCCGTCGTGTCACGCCCTGACGGGCTTGCCTGCGGCAGGCTTCCCCGCAGCCTCCCGGCTGCCGGTGGTGTGTGAGCCCATTTATTACGGCTCACGCGGAGGTTCGCCCTCCCGTTGAGGTTGCCCCGTTGCTTTTCGCGGGTCGGCCTCCTCGATCCGGCGGGTGATTTCGAGTGCGATGTCGAGGGCGTCCGCCGCAGCCTGGCCGGTCACGCGGGGCTTGAGGCCGTTGCGGGCGCACTGGACGAACGATTCGAGTTCTCTCTTGAGCGGCTCGCCTTTTTCGACCTCGACCGGCTCGCGCACGATCCGGTGGCCGCTGAAGTCGGTGACGATTTTGGAGTCGGTGGCGAGTCCGATGAGTTTTCCGATGCCGGAGGTTTCCTTCTCGTCGTCGCGGGCGAGGCGCAGGAGGTAGCCGGATTGGTTTTTGTAGTCGAGCGAGAGGTAGGCATTTTCCTGGAAGACGCGGATTTTGCGGACGCGGTCCTGGCTGATGCGGCTGGCGGTGAGGTTGGCGACGCAGCCGGTTTCGAAGTGGAAGCGGACGTTGGCGATGTCCTCGCCACGGCCGAGGACGGAGATGCCGACCGGGTCCATGCTCGTGATCGGCGAGCGGACGAGGTGCAGGATAATCTCGATGTCGTGGATCATCAGGTCGAGCACGACGCCGATGTCGGTGCTGCGGTTCGGGTAGGGCGAGAGGCGGGTGACTTCGAGGAAGCGCGGGTTTTGCAGCTGGGATTCGAGCGCGTGGAGGACCGGGTTGAAGCGCTCGACGTGCCCGACCTGGAGCACGCAGCGGTTCGCGGCGGCGAGATCGGAGAGTTCCCGCGCGTGGGCGGGCGTGTCGGCGACAGGTTTTTCGATGAGCAGATGTTTGCCTTTGGCGAGCAGGATTTTCCCGATTTCGTAATGGGTGGCAGTCGGCGTGCAGACCGTGGCGGCATCGACGAGCGAGGCGAACTCGTCGAGCGAGGTCGTGGCCCTGGTGTTGTATTTGGCGGCCGCCGCATGGGCTGTCGCGCTGTTGGAATCGTAGACGGCGGCGAGCGTCGAGCCCTCGAGTTCGCCGTAGATCCGCGCGTGGTTGATGCCCATGTGGCCGACTCCGACCACGCCAGTTTTGAGGTTTGTCATAAGCCGGGTCAGGATGCGGGGCGCGCGTGCCGGTTGCCTGTGCATCGGAGGAACGGCAGGCGGGATGCCCGCCCCACGTCGGAGGTTCTCATAATCCGTAAATCGCGATGGCCAGCGAGTCCGCCGCCCGTCCGACCTTGGCGCTGTCGAGCAGGATCGTCGTGCCGGCTTCGACGCCGATGGCCACGATCTTCGCCTCCGCCGCCGTCTCGAGGGTCTTCGTTCCGATCACGGGGACATCGAACCGGAGATCCTGGCCGGGTTTTGAGACCTTCACCACGGTGGCACCACCCCGCCCGAGCCTGCCTCCGCGGAGGATCGCCTCGTTCGTGCCTTCGAAAGCCTCGACCGCCAGCACGGTCCCGTTTTTGACGACGACCGTCTGCCCGATGTCGAGGCGGCTGGATTCCTTGGCGATGCGGAACCCGAATTCCAGATCTTCGATCCGGCGCGGTTTCAAGCGCGGGCCGGCCAGGTGGCCGCTGCGGGCGACGTGCTCTTCGAGGAAGGTCGTGGCCGGCAGGATCTCGACCCCGGCCGAGGCGAGTTCCGAGGCCACAGCGCCGAAGAGGGTCTCGGCATTGCGTTCTTTCAGGCGCGCGAGAATCACGAGCGCGCGGAAATCCGGACGCAGGTTGAAAAGGTTGCCCGGGGCGATCTGCCCGGCCATCAGGGCCTTGGTTGCGCCCGATTTTTTCGCCGCGTCCAACAGCTTTCCGAGTTGCCCGACTTTCATGCGGTGGACTTCATCCGCGAGAGATTCCAGCTCCGGCGAGGTCTCCCCCTCGAACGCGGCCAGCGCGACCCGCCGCACGCCGGCGGAGCGGGCGGAATCCATCACCAGGCGCGGGTATTCTCCGCTGCCAGCTATAAGAAAAAGGGATTCGATCGGCTTCAACAGCCCAGATCACTACCGGTTTGCGGCGGCTCTGACAAGCGCTCCCCCCGGACCCAAATCCGCGCGTAAGAGAAGAAATGAGAGGGGAGAGGTTCGACGACCTGTCGATAACGCGAGGGAGGGCGAAGCTCCGTCTGAGCCGTAATAAATGGGCTCACACGGAGGTTCGCCCTCC
>JBAYTU010000071.1:0-18545 GCA_041675465.1 Terrimicrobiaceae bacterium
CGAACCTCCGTGTGAGCCCATTTATTACGGCTCAGACGGAGCTTCGCCCTCCCTCGCGTTATCGACATGTCGTCGAACCGCTCCCCTCTCATTTCTTCCCTTACGCGCGGATTTGGGTTTCCCCCGTGAAAGAGGTCGAGTAACATTACGGTTTCAATCCGCGCGCCCGCGAGGGGCGCGACCCGATGTCCCCCATCGTCTGGATCACAGATTTGTTTCAATCCGCGCGCCCGCGAGGGGCGCGACCCGTCAATGAGGATGTCCTTATCCATGACGACGGGTTTCAATCCGCGCGCCCGCGAGGGGCGCGACCTTATCGGGGAGAGTCGTTCCACCAAGATCGCCAGTTTCAATCCGCGCGCCCGCGAGGGGCGCGACGGCACGGCGGGTGCTCCGTTCGCTTCGCGATAGTGTTTCAATCCGCGCGCCCGCGAGGGGCGCGACATCTGAATCCGTGGCCTCCATTGATAAGAAGTTGTTTCAATCCGCGCGCCCGCGAGGGGCGCGACTATCCACAGTTGCAACCCCGATCCGCTCCAAACGTTTCAATCCGCGCGCCCGCGAGGGGCGCGACCTTGTGCAAGGCTTGGTCCTCAGAACAACGAAGGGTTTCAATCCGCGCGCCCGCGAGGGGCGCGACCAATGCCCGTGCCCACCTTGAGACCATCGAAGGGTTTCAATCCGCGCGCCCGCGAGGGGCGCGACGGGAAAATCGCTCCGGTTCCTCATCGATACTGCAGTTTCAATCCGCGCGCCCGCGAGGGGCGCGACGCCACAAGCTCGGGGCGAACATCAACGGTTGGAAGTTTCAATCCGCGCGCCCGCGAGGGGCGCGACTGCCATGAGCGGTCCCCGTCTGGCGAGATCAAAAGTTTCAATCCGCGCGCCCGCGAGGGGCGCGACCTCGGGGGAATCTTTGAGTATTCCAACTGGTCGTTGTTTCAATCCGCGCGCCCGCGAGGGGCGCGACCCGGGGCGGCACCCATCATAATCAAGAGCGGGCTGTTTCAATCCGCGCGCCCGCGAGGGGCGCGACTCAACCGGCAGAGCATCACCGATGATGACAAGTCGTTTCAATCCGCGCGCCCGCGAGGGGCGCGACCAGATTCTCGACGGCAAAAACCCATCAGAAGACGTTTCAATCCGCGCGCCCGCGAGGGGCGCGACTGAAATTGTGAGCTAGGACTGGGAGCACTGACTGGTTTCAATCCGCGCGCCCGCGAGGGGCGCGACCGATGAGGAATTGTCTGTGCTGGTGGTTTTGGACGTTTCAATCCGCGCGCCCGCGAGGGGCGCGACGATTCTGGAGGGGGCGCGAAAAACCTAAGCGGCGTTTCAATCCGCGCGCCCGCGAGGGGCGCGACTTTTTGCATTTGGTCAGCAGTTTTTTTAATAAAATGTTTCAATCCGCGCGCCCGCGAGGGGCGCGACGGCAACTGAGGCTCATGGTGATCTCAACGATTTGTTTCAATCCGCGCGCCCGCGAGGGGCGCGACCCCATGCCCGTCGAAATGGGGATTTTGCAGTGACGTTTCAATCCGCGCGCCCGCGAGGGGCGCGACCGCACGGGGGACGGGCTCATTTCGCCGCAGCGTTGTTTCAATCCGCGCGCCCGCGAGGGGCGCGACCTCCCGCCAGAGACT
Organism: Terrimicrobiaceae bacterium; assembly: GCA_041675465.1. GTDB lineage: Bacteria > Verrucomicrobiota > Verrucomicrobiia > Chthoniobacterales > Terrimicrobiaceae > QYQL01. The sequence continues at coordinate 1,644 of JBAYTU010000071.1, forward strand.
GCAACAATCGGACTGGCAGTTTCAATCCGCGCGCCCGCGAGGGGCGCGACGTTAAATTCTGTTTGTGTGTTCCATCGCGGTCAGGTTTCAATCCGCGCGCCCGCGAGGGGCGCGACATTCCACCTGGTCCGCTTTGACCAGCCCGGAACCGTTTCAATCCGCGCGCCCGCGAGGGGCGCGACTTCTTCTGCGCTTGCCATTCCAGTTCGGACGGTGGTTTCAATCCGCGCGCCCGCGAGGGGCGCGACAACGCAAAGCAATGATGATGTTGTGGGTTCTGCGGTTTCAATCCGCGCGCCCGCGAGGGGCGCGACCGCAACCTCGCAATGGTTTGTGCATCGGTCCATGGTTTCAATCCGCGCGCCCGCGAGGGGCGCGACCTCCGGACGCGCATCACTGGCAAATCGCAATGATGTTTCAATCCGCGCGCCCGCGAGGGGCGCGACCCGAATGGAAAGGGTGACACCCATCCCACGAAGCGTTTCAATCCGCGCGCCCGCGAGGGGCGCGACCTGACTTGCGCCAACTCGAAATGCTCAACATACCGTTTCAATCCGCGCGCCCGCGAGGGGCGCGACCGTCATCAAAACGAATTTCGGCAAGTCTTTGCGGTTTCAATCCGCGCGCCCGCGAGGGGCGCGACTTTTTATGAAGGTGTTCTATGTCATCGAACGAAAGTTTCAATCCGCGCGCCCGCGAGGGGCGCGACGCCAGCAAGGCCAGCACCGCCATAAACTTGGTAAGTTTCAATCCGCGCGCCCGCGAGGGGCGCGACCCCACGCTTCCCTGACAGTGACCCCATCCAGGGCCGTTTCAATCCGCGCGCCCGCGAGGGGCGCGACTTGGCACGCTTTGTCAAGTTGTTCGTCAGGGGTGGTTTCAATCCGCGCGCCCGCGAGGGGCGCGACTGCGGCAGGGCGAAGTGCCTTGCCACATGGAACTTACTTACGCTTTGCCGCGAACAATGGCAAATGAGATCATGCGAAACTGAACGCGATTGTTGAATAGAATGTCAAGGAGCTATTGTTCAGAGGATTGCGGGTCCCGCGAACTTCAGCCGCCGGGCATGATGGGCAGGGGTTCGCGGGGAGTCAAAGGAGAAGCGGGCCGTCCATATTGAGGGAGGGCTTGGCTCCGTAGTGTTCGACGCGACCATTCCAATCATTTCCAAGGAAGTAGAATCTTACGGAGTCCTGTCCGCAATCAACAAGATCAAGTATTCTTTTCCGAAGGGCGACAAATTGGGCTTGATCGATTTTGCATTCGAAGACGGAGTTCTGCACACGCTGGCCGTAATCGAGGCAGACCTTGGCGACGCGGCGCAAGCGGCGCGAACCGCCCTCGCTGGAGGTTGCGACATCGTAGGTGACGAGGACTTGCATGGAATTATTTCACGAGAAATGGGGGATAGGCGTCGAGATCGCCCCGAACGTGGCGGGCAAGGAGCCGGGCCTGGATGTGCGGAAGAAGGCCGACGGTCATTTTTTCCTCGAGGAATGGATGGATCACCTCATCGCTTTTTCTCTCCTGCCATGCTGTGAGAACGGTTTTCCTCGCGTCATCACGGAGAAAAACGCCGCCGGCATCCTCGGTGCGAAAATCGGAGCTGAGAATCTGGCGGCGGTTGAAAAGCGAGAGGGCGGTGCGGTCGGCGAGGAAGGCGCGGAATTCTTCCATCAGGTCGAGCGCGAGCGAAGGTCGTCCGGGCCGGTCGCGGTGGAGAAATCCGCATTGTGGGTCGAGCCCGCAGGATTCGAGAGCGGACCGGCAATCGTGCATGAGGAGACTGTAGAGGAAAGAGATCAGGGCATTGGCGGGATCACGGGGGGGACGGCGGGATCGCCCGTCGAAGGTGATGGCCGGGTCGTGGTTTGTGAACAGACGCGGGAAGGCGGCGAAGTAGGCGCTGGCGGAATCTCCTTCAACCCCGCGCAGTTCCCCGAGAGAAACCGCCCGGGAGGCATAGCCGATGCGCCGGTCGAGGAAGTCAACGGCCCGGGAGAGTTCGAACGCCCGCGTGGCATCCTTGTCCCCGTGATCCCGCGAAGCCCGCTGAAGGATGTTCCGGGAATTGGCGATTTTGGCGGCGACCATGTTGCGGGCAATCACGAGGCTGGTGTTCTCGCTGTCCGCGCGACGGTATTGTTCGCGGCGGAGCAGGATGTTGCCCGGGGTAAATCCATTCGAGCAGGCGAGGAATTTTCCCTGCGGCGTGTGGAATGAGAGCGAGACACCGGCCTGGGCACAACCGGACATGAGGATCGCGCTGGCGACCGTGTCGTAGCCGAAGCAAACGATGCCATCGAGATTGTGAAGCGGAACCCGGAGCCTCGTCTGCCCGTCGTGCCGGACCTCCACCGCCTCGCCATCCTTGCGAAGATAGGCCCCCTCCAATGTGACGAAAAGCGTGTTGAGATGGGTTTTCATGGGATTGCGATTTCAAATTCGAGATTTCAGATTTCAGATTTCGAATCCCTGCGGGCCGGATGACCGGGAGGCAGGCTTTCGTTGAGTTTTTTGAGAAATTCCTCCGCGCGTTTTTTGTTTTCGTGGCCCTTTCTGCCTTTGTCCGTCAGATGTCGCTGGCCTTTGATCTCCGAATTTTGCAGGGAATCCGCCCACGCGCGGATTTGACGGGAACAGCTTTCGGCCACGGATTTGAGATCTGAAATCTGAGATCTGAAATTCTGCAGAGCCGGACGTCGCTCGAAGAAACAGAGCATCGATCTCACCTCTCCTGCCGATCCGCGGGCGATATAGAGGAATGCGAGCAATTCGTTGGTCGTGCCCCGCTCGAATCCCTCCGCGATATTGTTGGAAACCGAGAGCGACGCGCGGTCGATCTGGTCGCGCTTCGACCAGGTGATCCGGTCTTTTGCGGACAGGATAAAATCCTCGCACCCTTCGGCGAGGCGGATGGCATCCTGCCACACGGGCAGGTCTTCGAATCGTTGGTAGGTCATGAGTTTTGGATTTAAGATTGCAAATTTGAGATTTCAGATTGGTTGAGTTGCGATGCGAACCAGTTCGCTGCGGATTTCCGGCATCGGGGCTGGCAGATTTCAACAAGCGAGCACGCTGCGCATTTGGATTTTTCGTAACGGGCGGCCGGGATCAGGCCGGAGTCGAGGATTTCGCGTGCCCGGGCAGCGATGCCACAGGTCAATTCCCGAAGCCCCTCGTCAAGGGCAACCTCGGTCCGGCGGTGAGGCATGCCGTAGTAGAGGAAACCGACAGGGATGCGCGGCAGGGAGAGCATTTCCTCCAGACAGAGCGCCTGGGCGCAAAGTTGGACCTCGTCCGCCCGGTGGCTTTTGGGCTTTCCACGCTTGTATTCGACCGGGATGACCCGCCCGTCGCGGTGAAACTCGACCACATCGCACTGGCCGGTGAGGCCGAAGGTGGTTGAGGCAATGGAAATCCCCCGCACGGTCCGGATGTCTCCACGGGATTCCGCCGGTCCCTCGTGCGCGCGCTCGTGCAGGACGCGGCCCTCCGCCGTCTGGCGGTTTTCGCTCCACTCGCGTTCAAGGTGGATGAGCGCGAACTGCCGCTCACAGAAGAGGGCGTGCTGCAAAGCGGAGATCGGAATCGCGTCCACTACATTTCAAATCGGGTGTCCGGATGCGGCGGGACATCGGCTGGAGCAGGCCCGCTCGTAAAAAATCCAGATCCAAACCCCCAGTGGTCGGAGACTCTTTTCAAAAGTTCCTCAAGCTCTGGGAGCCGCTGCTTGATGCTCACAACCAGCGGCTCCGAAGCTTCATCAACCTTGTTCCGGGCCGACCCAATATCTTCCTTCTCGCTCATACGATCCGACGCATAGGGGTTATATAAAATAACCGCATGGTATAGAAGCTGTTGCAGATTCCAAAATGTCAGCCATATAGCCCAGAAAATCGGGATCATATTTCCAGCTCTCTGGAAGACAAAAAAGATCGGAGTCTTGTCGGATTGGATCGATAGCAAACTTGGCGATTTTCTGCGAATACATCTGGACACTATGCCGCATGATTTCCAGCGATGAAATCCGCTCAAACCGTTTGAGCCTTCCGATTATGTTCTGATCAATCAGCACAGTGCGTGTTTCAGATTGAATCACGCGACATTCCTGGGAGACCTTGGGGTAGTCGCGTTCGCCCTCTGCGTTTATCAAATTCAGTGCGGTTTGCTGAGCACCGGGACGGAACTCGGCTTTCATGGCGGCGAGACAGATGTCCCCCAAAACACAAGGTTTGTCCGGGCCGATCTTGCCGTCGGCAAACAGCCGTTCCAAGGCGTCCTTGGAAGGCTTCAGACTCGGATTGTCTGGAAATGTGTTCGCATCAGCGAAATCGAAATCCAAAACGGTGCAGTCATCCCCTCGGTTGCCGCTGCGATTCACTCGACCACCAAGCTGAATGAGACTTGCTGTTGATGCGCGTTGCCGGAAACCCGCGGCAAAGGAGAAATCCATTCCGGCCTCGACCAGGCTGGTGGCTACCAGCACCCAGTCTGACTTGTGTTTGAGCAAAGCCTTTAACCGCTCAATGATGATGGCCCGATGAACCGGGGCCAGCGCTGTTGAGAGATGCAACACTTGCATCTCCCCCCGTTTCCGGATTTGGGCCGCAAGCATGGCTGCACTCTGCACGGTATTCACCACCACAAGACGCGGACCTTCCGATATTTCGATTCGCTCGATCAACTCATCGGCAGTAAGTGGTTGTGGTTCCGTGATGAATTTCACCCTGTTGTGTTCCGCTTCCTCAGCTTGAACGGTGAGCGATGAACACAATGGCTCAATCGTTGCAGCAGGGCCTTTTGGTGCTCTACCCGAATCGCCGCCTTCGCAAATCGAGCGAAAATCCTCTACCGTCCAAAAGGCAGGCAGCGAGCCAGAAGCCAGGACGAGATGCCCATTCCATCTTCGCGTCCACTGCGTGAGCCAATTCCAGCAGACAGGCCAAAGACTCGCAGGCAGTGCGGCATGAGCTTCATCCAGACAGACAGCGGAACCCGGCAGCTCATGTAGTTTACGGAGACGGGAAGTATTGTTGGAAGCCAGCGTCTCGAAGAACTGAACGGCTGTCGTTACGATAACGGGGGCCTGCCACAGGGTTGTGAGGTAGCGCGCATCCAGGCTTTTGAAATCTGCCTGATGATGATGCTCGGCAACGATCTCCTCCGGATTCTCCCCCTCAAGACAGAGCGCCTTGCGGTAAACATCCACCGACTGGCGAATGATATTGGTGTATGGCAGAACAACGATGATGTGCCTCAAATTCCGAGTCGCGACCACATTTAGCAGATGAGCCATCAGCGCCGTGGTCTTGCCTGAACCGACAACAGCATCACAACTCCGCAATCGAGACACTGGACCGGCAGTCCGGCAGAGCCGGTAAAGCTCATCACGAATGCGTTGCCTCTCCAACTCCTGTGGTGTCGCCTTCTTCGGATTGGCCCGTGGCAATTTGGCAACATACTCGTCGAGCTTCGCCAACCGTTCTCCCCAGCGCGGAAGAGGAGGTGACACTGCTGGCTCATTTCCATAATGCGCTGCCGTGTCTGAATGATCCGCGTCCACAAGACACGAGAGAAGAAGACGCCGCGATAGTCCTGTCAGCTTGTTCTGGTGCTGTTCAGGCTCGACCGTGCGTGGGCCAAAATGGTGTTCGTGTGCCCTGAGGTAGGATTCGAGCGATGTCGCCGTAGCCTTCGTGGTCCTGTCCTCGTTGATTCGGAAGGCCGTTCCCTCAAGACGCCCCGTCGCCACGGGGCGATCATCGGCTATCTCCAAAAAGTAGCGCACCAAGCCCTGGTGGTGCGCTGAGACAATACCGGCCGCTTCGTCAGCCTCGTTTGCCAACAACCATGCCACGCCAGCGTCCTCATGCCTGACGTGTTCATTGGAGGTGCGGTTCGTCTCCAGCGTCTTTTGAAAGCCGCGATCCAATTTCCCAAGATCATGAAACCTTGCGGCACTCCGAATAATCGCCAGCATTGACGGTAAGTCGATCCAGCTAGACGCTGGAGTGTAGTGCTGAAGCATTCGTTCACCCCGTGCCACGGCACCACTGACCACGTTGCTCACATGGTCGTGGTAAGACTGAGTCGGTGCCCCTTGTCTGGCGCTATGGGCCAGCGGTTCGCTCATCCTTTGTGTGGAAAGACCTGATTCACAAAGCTGGCATCGCAAAGATCACCAAAGTGCTGGAACTTGCCCTCAAAGGCTTGCCGTGCCTTCGCCAAGACAGCACTGCCGTCGTAGTCATAGTCAGCCCAAGTCGCAGAAGGTTCTGACGGATCGGCCTTGGCCGGTGTCAGCGCATCAATGACAGCGAAGTCCGACGCTGAACCCAAGCCGCTGTTGTGCTGGAAATACCAAGCGTGGCGGACTTCCACGAACGGGCGGACACGCGAAGGATTGTGTGCGTAGGCATAAGGAATCAAACGGCAGAGCAATTCGATGTCGCGAAGTTGGCACCCACTTTTCAATGCAGCCGTTGGATTGACAAGAAAAGGCATGGCATACACACCGTGCTCGATGATTCGAAAACCAAGTGGAGCCATGCCACGATCAGCGTCCTTGCTGACGTCCACGCCGGCTTTCACGGTGTTAGTGTCTCGTTGGATGCGAACTTTGGCGGCAGACACACCGATACCGAACTGAACGACACCCGTGCGGATGAAATTGTCCCCTTCCTCCAGGCTTGTGCTTCCAAAGACCCTTACATCCCAATGGGCCGCAGAGAGACTCTTCTTCTCGCCTTCGCCTTGGGTTGCCTTGCTCTTGGTGCGAGTTGCTTGGTCAACGTGAATTCCAAACTCATCGTCACTCAGGTTCATGTCGCCTTTAAACTGTCCCCAAACCGGCCCCTCTTTGGCCAAGACCAGTTCGCGGAGCTTTCGTTTGAATGACACATCGCTAATCACACCTCTCCCATCATGAGAGCGCGTCCGCGGGTCACTTTCACGGTCAGGATCGCCATTGGGGTTTGAGTTGCGCGCTTCGATGATGAGTAGCCCAGTGGCTCGTGGGATGTTGTTAGTGGTAGTGCTCATGGTGTGATGAATGGTAGATTATTCGGGTTGAGTGGGTTCGGTTGGGGCTTCGTCAGGCTCCTTTTTGCCGCCCAAAACAGGCGAGAGGTAACCCAAGAACAGATGTGTCTTGCCTTCAGCGCTCATCGGCTGATTCAGCTTCGCAGACTGGTGTAGTTCTGCTGCAATCGGTTCGACGATTCTCAGCAGCTTCCTGGCGGAATGAACCGCGATTTTCACAGCATCGGTTTCTTTTCCAGAAAGCTGCACGGCCTTCGCCCAGCCGAGATAAATCCTGCTTCGTTCGCACAATTCATCAAACGCCATCTCCGGCGAATCGGCAGCCCGCCCGAGCAGACCGTTACCGATCAGTGTCGGCGGGATGTCCCCCTTACGTTCGGAGACACAGTAGCATTTGTGCAGCTCATCCATCGCGGCGAGCAGCTTTCCAACAAGATAGGCGGTTTCTTTCATGTAGTGGTTGGGTGTGGAGTTTAGTGCGTGAAGCAGGGTGCCGATAAGACTCAGAGTTTTGGCGAGATAATAGCGGGGATCAGGTTTGCGCTTGTCAGGCTGCCCTGCCTCAGTCTTGGGAGCGAAGTCTCTCCAGGCGCTGGGGTTTTGGCGGTCGATGCGATGAAGAATGTTCCCTGCACCGATCAGAAGCGGCTCGACGCGAGGAAGAAGCGTTTCCAAAAGTTGTCTGGCTGTATCCTGCCAAACTCCTTGGCGTTGAAGAAACACATCCAGAATGGCGGACACTGGAGGGGCTTGCAGCCGGGAGCTTTCAGTTCCGCCTCGCATCCACTGATGGGAAAAAATATGTATCGCATCATCTGGAAACAGAAGATTGGGAGCAAACCATCCGAAGCCGCTTTCTGCTTTCTTTGACGGCAAGGGAACGGTGAGCCTTGGCGGCAGGTTCTTCTCCGAAGCGATCCAGTGCTGGACGGCAGCGGCAAAATGTCCACAGGTGGGCGTGGCAGAATAAGCGAGCTGAACCTGCCCCGGTGATATGGCACGCAAGACAAGAAGCCTGATATATTTGCGTTCCAGATCGGACTTTGAAACCACGCTCATCAGGGCATTGACGAAGGTTTCAGCCACTTGGCTGAATACTTGTGAGGTAGCGGGAGCGTTGGCCTCGTCGTCATCTGATTCCTCGCCAGATTTTTTTTCGCTGTCGGGTCTGCCAAAGATGCTGACGGGAACGAGTTCCTTCCAATCGAAGCTTGGATAAGCAATGAGCACATCCCTGGTTTCAATCTTTTTGCCGTTGCGCATGTCGAACTTGCCATTGCGAAGGGAACGCCAAGTCTTATTCCGCGACTCCGGACTGGTGATGGTGCAACCAGCGGCAACGAGTTCTTTGGCCGTGTCCGAACCAATCGCAAATCCATCACTATCCGCAACATGGTAACGGTAGTTGCAGGGGGCATCTGAAAACTTGGAGAACGGTTTGAATGCTTTCCCAATGACCGGCTGTGCAGACCAGTCGGGATAGGGCCCATCGAGCAAAGTCATTGATCTGCCTTCAAAGGCGCAGGCTCTCGCTGGCTCATCAACCTCATGCTCTTTTCCTTTTTTGGGTGCGTCTGACTTTTCTGCATTCAGGCATTCGAGCACAACTTGCCTCGCCCTTGGGTTGTAGAGGCATCCAGTAACTTCATGTTTGGGCAGATAATCGAAGATCACCTGAACTTTGAACTCTACTTCAGAAGGCTTGTTCTTCGGCTCCTTAAGCACACCGCACAGAAGAACTTGCAGCGGCTTGAGCAGCTTTTCGTCGGTGGTGCTGATCAATGCAGCTTCGAGCGCGGTTGCTAGCGTCATGGCGAAGACTTTCCCGTCTTTTGTCAGTTCGAGGAACTGTCCAGCAAAGGCTTGAATGCGGTCAACCGCTTCGTGATCCTCGTGGTTCCACTTCATCATCCGGGATGCCTGTTCGCGCTCTGATGGAACATTCACCGGTTGAACCTTATCTTTCCTGCTTGATAGTAGCGATCGAAGCGCCTCTACCGTGGGTTTCTTTAATGCCTTCCACGCAGGGTCGTCCGCCGACATGTCAAGCAGCGGGTTTGGCATACGCACTGCCGGGAAAAACCTGAAACCGCCTTTTTTCAGAGTCCAAAGACTGACAGCTTCTGTGGCTTGAAGCGCTTCAAGTCGGACGATCCTACCGTCTCCACTTAAAAGCAGCCGAAGATTCACGTTCGTAGAAAGGCCCGGCTCGCCGAAATCTGCATGAACCAGGCGTTTCTCCTTCCCCTGATGGCTCAGATTCTTCGCAATGTGGAATAGTTCTGACAGCATGGCTATTTCATGGTCTCCCTGTCAAAGTCGAGTTTTCCGTTGCGCACATGGGCTTGCGGAAACCTCAAGACACCTTCTCGGATTTCCAAAGCACGGAAGATCGGCTGATAATGACCATTGGCAGGAGCATCCCACGCCGACATCAGCAGAGCGGGAAGCTCAGCGAAGTATTGTCGTTGAAGTTCAAAGCCCCCATTTCCAGCACCATGATCCCGAAATGGTCCAAAGTAATCGGGAACGAACTCCTTCCAACCAAGGCAAGGCGCATACTTGCTCTTTCCCTGGGAAAGTCTCCGTTCGAACATTTCTTTCAAAGCATGGGGGGCGTTGTTCGACTCGTCCAGTGCTCCCGGAACTCGAATACACTGCCCCCTGACGCGGAAACAGACATCCACCAAAATCGTGGCGGGTAGCTGATATGATGCATTCTTCTCGATCTGCGCCCCCTTCCGCAAAGGCCCACGATAGTTCGTTACATACTTTTCAAACCGAACAGGCTTCCAGATTTCAATCTCGGTAGCCGAGAAGAAAGCAGCAGGCGGCCCACCATGTGCAAAAAACCCACGCGCAACGGATTCAAACATCGCCTTGCACGCCGACCATGTAGGCACCGGATACGAGATCGGCGCTGCCCCAGTATCAGGGCGGGTAAACATCGCGGCTGGACCCGCGATTTCGAATTCCACTTCGTAAGAATGATTCATGGGTACTGGGTAGGGGGAATCCAGAATAGATGGACAGTTTTGGAAAAAAAGAGTTTTCCACGATGCGTATTGACGGGGATCATGGCGCGGACGGTAAAGCGGCTACCCGGTCAACGGCTGTCCTACCCTCAAAAAAGATTTTGGATGTCTGGTTTTGGTTGGAGGAAGGGTGTCGTTGGCGTGTCGGGAGGGTTCGTGATGGGGTCCGAACGCGTTGGGTTGGTGGAAACGGGGTTGCGGTGACTGCGTTTTGCCGTCAGATTGCTGTCATGGCGACATTGACGATACGAAACGTGCCGAAAGATCTCCATGTGCGACTGAAAGAACAGGCGCTGAGGAATCGGCGCAGTTTGAACCAAGAGGTGATTGCAGAGTTGGTTGAGCGCGCTCCCGCAAATTGATTCTGCGGACGCGTGACAAGCGGATTCTTCAAAAGTGCGCTGATGTGGCATTGCCCATGCCGGGCGTTTGAGGGCGAAAAGGGAACGGCACAACCACCACATCGATCCGCGGGCATGCCAACGATGGGAGGGCGAACCTTTGCCATGCCCGCTTCCCAGCGGGTCATGCCCTGACGGGCTGCCTGCGGCAGGCTTCCCCGCAGCCTCCCGGCTGCCGGTGGTGTGTGAGCCCATTTATTACGGCTCAGACGGAGCTTCGCCCTCCCAGGACGAAGCTTCGCCATTCCTCGCGTTATCGACATGTCGTCGAACCGCTCTCCTCTCATTTCCTCCCTTGCGGATTTGGGGTCCCCCGGAAAAATCTCTTCTGGGGGGGTGACAGAGATTTGGTTTTGCAAAGCCTGCGGGTCGGGGGTATGATTCGGCGGTCGGAGAGGTTTGATTTTTTTCCGAAGCCCGCATTTTATTCCATGAGCGATTTTCCCATCCGCCTGATTTTCCTTGCAGCTTTCGTGGCCTGTTTCGTCGGCTGCGCATCCGGGCCCCAGGTTGACCCGGCGGTCACCGCGGCGGCGACCTCGCGCGGGGTCAACCCCGGCACCGTTCTCAAAATGGCGAACGCCCGGGTGCTCGACTACGACGACATCCTCGATCTCGTGGGCAAAGGGGTGCCTTCGGGCACGGTGGTGGCCTATCTCAACAGCACCCGGAAAGTTTACGACTTCACATACGCGCAACTGGCGGGATTGAAAGCGGCGGGAGCCACCCCCCAGGTTTTGAACTACCTCACTGAAACGCAGGGGTTTTACGGAAACAACTCTCCCCGCCAGAAAGCCAAGGCGGCCAAGATGCAGAAGGACCAGTATTACAACAGCCCCTACTACCAGGACAAACAGCCGTTCGCCTACAACCAGCCGACGATCGATGACTGGTATGACTCCGGCTACGAGGAGTCGCTTTACAGCCCGTTTTCCTTCAACAACTGAACGATGCCCGGAGGCGCGCACCGCCGGTTGCCGCAACGGTTTCTTTTGCCCGATGCCCCGCTTGTCCGGGTCGTGGGCCGCATCGTCGGTGCCGATGTCGAGGAGGGCGCAACCCCCGAAGAAATCGACCACATATTCTATTACGAACCCGGGCAGGAGACTGAGCTTTTCCTGTTCAAATTTTGCGGGCAGCCGTGAGCGGGAACTTCCCGTTCCTGCGGCAGAGGCTCCCGTTTTTGGGCCTCCTCCTTGCGGCCATTTCCGGGATATTGTTTTCGGGGGTTGCGGGCTGGCCGTCGGCGGTTTTTTGCGGGGCAGCCGGGATTTTTCTCATCGCGGGATTCCTTCCGGTGCGGGGGCCGTGGATTTTGCTCTCCGTGGCGGGGGCCTTCGCGTGCGTGCAGGCCTGGCAGACCCGGGAATCCACGTCCCGGAGGCTGGCGGATCTCGTGCGAGACGGGCGGTTCCTCGTTGTGGCCGAGGGGAGGGTCGCGTCCGATCCGGTTCCCTGCGGCACAGGCCGCGAGCGTTTCACGCTGTCTGTCGAGAGGTTGGAACTGGAAGGGAACGTGTTCCGTCCCTCCGCGAGCGTCGCCGTTATCGTCCCGTCGCCGGCCCCGGCGGAAGGCGACCTGATCCGCGTTACCGGGAGCCTTCAGGGGATCGGGCCCCCGAGAAATCCCGGGGAGTTTGACGCGAAGGCCTGGATGGCCCAATGCGGCATCACCTGCCAGATCGAGACCTCTGCGGGCGGGGATCTCGCCGTCGTCCGGAAAGCCTCCGCGTATTCCCTCGCGAGTTTGGCCAACCGGTCCCGGCAGTGGATGGAAAACACGTTGCGGGCCGGGATCTCGGAAGATCCGGTGGTCTGCGATTTTCTCGCCGGGATGGTCCTCGGCGTGACGGCTTCAATCCCGGACGCGATCCGGCAGGAGTTCCGGAACACCGGGACATTTCACCTTTTTTCCGTCAGCGGGCTGCATGTCGGCATGATCGGGCTGATCCTCTGGCAGGCGCTCAAGATTGCGGGGGTCGGCAGGCGCTGGGCGGTTGCGGTGATCATCCCCGCGCTGTTCTTCTACGCCCTGCTCACGGGGTGGAAGCCCGCAGGTCTGAGGTCGGCAGTGATGTCGGCCATTTTCCTGATCGGGATGACTTCCTCGCGCCAGCCCGTCCCCATCAACTCACTCTGCGCCGCAGCCTTTCTGATCCTTGTGCAATGGACCAACGAGGCGTTCAACCCGGGGTTCCAGCTGTCGTTTCTCGTGGTGGCGGCGATCCTGTTGCTGGCGGTTCCCCTCCACGATTTGATCCGGAAGCATTGCCACCCGGATCCCTTCGTTCCGCGCCAGCTCTGGACGAGATGGCAAAAGCGGGCGTCGGGGACCGTGGAAACGCTCGGCGGGCTGGCCTCGGTGTCGTTTGCCGCATGGGTGGGGGCACTGCCGCTGACACTCTGGTATTTCCACCTGGTTTCCTTCTCGGCGCTGCCCGCGAACCTGCTCATCGTGCCCCTGGCGTTTGCCATCATGGTGACTGCGGTTCTCGCGCTTCTCGGCGGCGTGTTCTGGGGCACGCTGGCCGCCATTTTCAACAACGCGAACTGGGCTTTTTCCACGCTTCTCCTTGGGGTTGTCCACCTGATGTCCAGCCTGCCCGCATCCTTCCTCTACGTGGGGAGTCCGGCTTCGGCACCCGTGACCGTCACGGTCTTCGATTTTGGAGCGGGCGGGGGTGCCGGGATCGAATCGGACGGAAAAGTCTGGCTGCTCGACTGCGGGTCGAAGTGGCAGCTCGACGGGGTGGTCATGCCCTGGTTGCACAGCCGGGGGAAATCCGCTCCGGACGGTTTGCTCGTGACACATGGTGATGCGCGACACATGGGAGGCGCATGCGAGATCGTCGGCAGCAATCCCCCCGGGGTCCTCGTGGAGTCGATGCTCGCCGACCGGTCTTCGCGGCGTCACCATCTCCACAAATTGCTGGAGGAACACGGGATCCCGAAGTCGCTGCATCGTGCGGGGGATTCCATCCGGATTTCCAGGGATGCCACATTGAAGATCTTGTATCCCCCTGCGGGAATTGCGCGCGATATGGCGGACGACAAGGCTTTTGTCGTGAGGCTCGACGCCCCTCATGCGCGGGTGCTCTTCCTGTCGGACGGCGGGTCGGCGACCTTCGAGTGGTTGATGCAGAACGCGGCATCCGAGCTGCCTGCGGACATCCTCGTCAAGGGGGCACCGCGATCCGGAGTGCCGATGGATCGCGCGTTCGTCGATGCCGTCCGGCCCAAACTGGTCGTGTGCACGGGCGCCCATTTTCCCGAAAGCGAACGCCCGGACGAAAATTGGGTGTCGCTGGTCGAGGGGCGAGGCATCAGGGTTTTCCGGCAAGACATGTCCGGGGCGGTCACAATCGAGCTCGGTGCCGCGGAATTTCAGGCCTGGGGATTCCACGACGGGGCGCGGTTTTCGGCACCGCTGGAGTGATCGTGGTCAGGCTGCGGGCACGTCGATTCGTCAGGTCACCACTGCACGACGGAGCTCGCATACGTCAGCCCCCCGCCAAAGACGACCAGCAGGATGTAATCCCCGACCTGGAACCGCCCCGTGCGGTTCGCCTCATCCAAGGCGATGGCCACCGCCGCCGCAGAGGTGTTGCCGTAGCGGTCGAGGTTGATGTGGAACTTGTCCATCGGCACATTGAGGCGCGACGCCATCGCCTCGATAATCCGGATGTTCGCCTGGTGGGGGATGATGCACTTCAGGTCGTCCGTCGTGAGCCCGCTTTGCTCCAGGGCCTTCTGCGCGGCTTTCATCATGGAAATGACCGCCTGCTTGAACGTCTCACGGCCGTTCATGTGGAGCGTGTTGAATTTCATGTCCGCGTTCTCCTTGGTGATCGGCAGGGCGCACCCCCCGCCCGGCATGTAGAGGATTTCCCCGTAATTTCCGTCACTGCCCATGAACGTCGTGATCACCCCATGCGATCCCTCGCGGTTCCTCAAAACCGCCGCCCCCGCACCGTCACCGAAGAGCACGCAGGTGTTCCGGTCCTGCCAGTTGACGATCGAACTGAGCTTGTCGGCCCCGATCACGAGCACGGTGTCGTAGGTGTGGTTGGCGATGAACTGCTGCGCGATTTCCACGGAGTAAAGGAATCCGGAGCAGGCCGCGTTCACGTCGAAACACGCGGCATTCCCGGCACCAATCATCCGCTGCACGTGGCAGGACGTGGACGGGAAAAATGTGTCGGGCGTGATCGTGGCGACCAGGATCAGGTCGATTTCGTCCGCAGTGACGCCGGCGTTTTCCATCGCCCGCTTCGCGGCTGCGGCCGCAAGGTGGCTCGTGAACTCGCCTTCCTTGGCGATGCGGCGTTCGCGGATTCCCGTCCGGTCCATGATCCACTGGTCCGAGGTTTCGACGATGGCCTCGAGATCGGCGTTGCTCAGGATGCGCTCCGGCACGTAGCTCCCGGTGCCAATGATCGAAACGGTGCGTTTAGGCTGGGGCGGTTTCGCCGTCGGGGACTTTTTCATGGTGTTTTTGAATGGCTTCAACGATGCGCTGGTTGACTTTCTGCCCGACTGCGGCCCGCGCGACGCGGATCGCATTGCGGAGGGCGCGGGCCGAGGAGTTGCCGTGGGCCTTGATGCAAATGCCGTTGACCCCGAGCAGGGGGGTCCCGCCGTATTCGTCCGTGCTCGTGCGGTCCTTGATGGACCGGAACGCGCCGCGGCAGAGGAGCGCCCCCAGCAGCCGGACCGGATTTTTTTTCAGATCGTCGCGGAACCACGAAAAAAAGGTTTGCGCGAGGCCCTCGATGGTTTTCAGGACGATGTTTCCCACGAACCCGTCGCAGACCACGACTTCGACGGGCTTGCGGAAAATGCCATGCCCTTCGACATTTCCGGAAAAGCGGACCGGGGCCGCCGAGAGCTGCGCGTGGCAGGCCCTGGCAAATTCGGTTCCCTTGGAGGCTTCTGTGCCGATGTTGAGAAGCCCGACCTTCGGCTCGGGGCAGCCCAGGAGTTCCCGGTAATAAATGCTGCCCATGACGGCGAATCCGACGATGTGCTCCGGGGCGGGATCGAGGTTCGCCCCGCCGTCGATGAGGAGAAAGACTCCGCCGTCGGATGGAATCAACACGGCCAGGCCGGCGCGATCGATGCCCGGCAAGGTCCGCAGCTTGATGGTTGCCGCAGCCACCAGCGCGCCCGTATGCCCGGCGGAGACGACCGCGTCCGCCTCGCCACTCTTCACGAGGTCCACGGCCCGGCTCACGGAGGAATCTTTTTTCTTCCTGACACTGTCGAGCCCGCTGTCGCCCATGCCCACGACCTGGGAAGCGTGGCGGACGGAGATCCGTTCCGTCAACCCCCCGGTGTCGTGCCGCGAAAGCTCGTCGCGGATGCGTTTTTCATCGCCGACGAAAAGGATGGAAACATCGGAATAGTCCCGGAGTGCGGCCACGGCACCTTCCACGGGATTCCCCGGCGCGAAGTCCCCGCCCATGGCGTCAAGGGCAATTTTCATGCGGGAGAGACCCGGCCCATTGGATTATTCGGCACCAATGGTCAGGACCTGCCGCTTGTTGTAATATCCGCAGGATGGGCAGGCGACGTGAGAAAGCACGCTGGCTCCGCATTGGGGGCATTTTCCGAGTTTCGGTGCGCGCCAGCGGTTTGCGGCCTTGCGCGTGCGAAGCCGCATCTTTGATGTTTTGCGTTTTGGGACTCCCATAAATAATTTGTGATTAGGTTCTTAGCTTGTCTAGTGCATCCCACGCCGACGCATCCGTTTCCGGTGGACGCAGGCTGGTGCGCAGGGCACCGGCTGGGCACGTTGCACCCGAATCGCATCTGGGATGCGGGGGCAGGAGGAGATGAATATCCTCGCGGACGAACGGGGTCAAGTCTATCTGTTCACGTCCGGTGAGTTCGGTTTGCAACGAGAAGGGGTCCGCCACGATCTCCAGATCCAAATCCTCGAGGCAGGCGACGCATCGCATGCGGACCCGCACGGAAACGCGCCCGGTCGCGAAGAGCCCCCCGTCGCTGAGCCCCACATCCAGCGAATACGACAAGGGGGAAACCGGCGTGGCACCCGCTTCCTGCAAATCCAAGCGGGTCGCCTCTTCCTCTCCTTCCAGATGGAGCGTCTCCCCCTGCGGGATCTGTCTCATGTGCACTTTCATACCCCCGGCAATGCTAGTGTGGTTCGCCCGACGGATTGCGGGTTATGTTGTGGAGGCGGTTGTGCCAACCGCCTGTCGAACGATATGGATAATAGGTCATCTGCTTGGCGAACTACGCTAGCAGTCCCGGGACCGCCGGTCAACGGCACTGGATTTCCCCCAATCCGCGCGTAACGCCAACGATGGGAGGGCGAACCTCCGTGTGAGCCCATTTATTACGGCTCAGACGGAGCTTCGCCCTCCCTCGCGTTATCGACATGTCGTCGAACCGCTCCC
>JBAYTU010000072.1:0-18538 GCA_041675465.1 Terrimicrobiaceae bacterium
GGAGGGCGAACCTCCGTGTGAGCCCATTTATTACGGCTCAGACGGAGCTTCGCCCTCCCTCGCGTTATCGACATGTCGTCGAACCGCTTCCCTCTCATTTCTTCCCTTACGCGCGGATTTGGGTCCGGCCCCCCCCGAAAGCAGAAATGGCTCCTCCCTTGATCCGCGCGTATGACGCGGGGGAGGTATCATGGGACGATGGATATTGGAGAATCGACGGGGCGCTGCGTCGAAGCCGGAAGGCGGATTTCACGCGCCGCTCCCGGCGGAAGATCGAAATGTTTTCCCGCGAAGGAAAAGGTTCCGCCGAGTTTTGGAGGAAGGGCGATGCGCGCATTCCACCCGTCGCTTTCCATTGCGATGGCGACTTCGATCTTGCCAAGCGGATGCGCCATCGCACCGCTCGCGCGGGTGAGCGAGCCGGGCTGCGGGGCGATGTCCACCGTCTGAAATTCCATGGAGCCTGGGCGGATGCCGAGGATTGTGGCGAAGCAGTGGTAGAGCGGATGCGCGCCCCAGGCGTGGCAGTCCGAGCGGCTGGGTTCGGGTTCCTCGAAGGTGGTCTTGAAGCCGAGCCGGTCGAGGTCGAACCACAGCCCGAGCCGGTCGAGCAGCGCGTCGATCCGCCCGATGACGCGATATGTTTCAAAAAGGTAATGGGTGAAGTAGATGGTCGTCCGGGCCAGGTGCCTGTCTTGGAGGAGGCTGGCGGCGACCCGCCCGAGGCGCGAAGGCTCAAGCTGGCCGCCGAGGATCGCGAGGCATTGGGTGTGCTCGGAAAAGCGCTCATGCGCGGCGTCATCGGCGAAAAGCCCGCGCTCCTCATCCCAAAAAACCTCCGTGAGGCGTTCGGCAAATTCCGCGGCCAGCCGCCGCCAGCGGGCGGCGAGTTCCGGTTCCGCGAGGTAATCCTCCAACTCCGCGAGCAGGCGCAGGACGAGGACGAAGTGCCAGTTGAGCACGCCGCTTGCGCCGGTGTCCCCATCGGGCGGGATGCCGTGGGGACGCCATTCGGGTGCCCAATCGGTGAAATTCCAGCCCGGGAGCGCCTCGATCAGGCCGACGTCGTTCCGATGGCGCAAAAAGGCGTCCATCACCCCGCGCGCGCCCGGCGCAAGGCTGGCGATCAAAGCGCGGTCGCCGCGCCACGAGGCGTAGTCGTGGATCATCGCCACCCACCACAACGAGAAGGGCGGAATCACCTGCGCGATGCGGGACGGGTAGCGCGATTGCGTCAGGCCATTGGCGAGCCGCGAGGAGTCGAACATTTGCAGCGCCTTGCGGGCGAGCCGCGCGTCGCGTGTCACGGTGTAAAGCGTCAGGGCCTCGATGCGCGTGTCGCCGAGATACATCAACTGCTCGTAATACGGGGAGTCCGCGAAGGTGTCGTGGGCATCCATCTGGAGGCAGCGCAGGGCGATCGGGATGACGCGCGAAAGCCGCGCGTCGCTCGCGGTAAACCTGCTTTCCATCTCGAGCGGATAGCGCGTTTCCCGCCAGACCAGCCTTTCGATCGCCAAAGGCTCATCGCCGGTTTGCACACGCGCGAGCACGTAGCGGCCCGCGCGCCACCAGTGGGTCCCGAAGGTTCTGGAAGGCCCGCCGTCCGGCAAAAACACGTCGCCGGTTCCGCGGAAAAAGCGTCCGTCGATTTCGTTCCGGTTGCCTTTGTCGTTGGAGGTTTTGTCGAGGTAAAGCGCCTCGGCCCACGCGAGCTCGATCCGGCTGCCGCGTCCGCCGTTGACGACGATCTGCGGGTAGGCGCAGTAGTAATTTTCCAGATCGATGACGATCCTGCGGGCCGTGCGCGGTGGCACTTCCAGCGGCGCGCCCTGTTGCAGCAGGTCTGTCCAGGCTTCCGCTTCCACCGGCAAATTTCCGGTCGTCACGATGCGGTCCTGGCCGTCCACGCCAACGAACCGCGCCACGCCGATCGCGCGTTCCGCATCCATCATCGGCGGCAGCGGCGCTGGCCGCATGAACCGCATGCCCGGATGCACATCCGTCGGAAACCCCCTGCCACCGAGGGGCGGCTCGGCGGATTCGACGGGCCGCCAGCCATTCCCGCCGCCTCTCGGAAAATCCCAATCGAACCGCCCGCCATCGACGACGAGGTTTGGCCCGACATACGGAGAAAAGTGATGGTGCCCGCGCGCGAACTCGCAGCCGCCGAGCCGTTTCGCCTCCCAGTTCGCGACACCGGTCGAGAGGAGTTCGCTCCAGCGGTCGTCGTCCGCCGCCAGCAGGAAGCCGTGCGCCACGCTCATCTGCGCGAACGGGGCGATGTCGCCCAGCGCCGTCACGCGCGCGACCAGGCAATGTTCGCCCGGCGCAAGCGGCAGATCGTAGGTTTCGAAGAACCAATTTTCGCGGTCGCCGCGCTCCGGCCCGAGCCCGATGCGCCGCCCGTCGAGGAACAATTCGTAGCGTTCATCCGCGCTCACATGGACACGGACGACGGTTTCCTCCGCGATGGAAAACATCCGGCGGAACGCGCAGAAACAGGGCGGTCGCGCCTCCGGCACCGCGATCCAGCGGCAGGGCCACCGTCCGCGCTCCCAGAACGACGGTGCCGTGTCGCTGCGGGCGAACGGATCTTCGGCGATAAAGGCTCTCAAGCCTTGCTCGCGCGGCGGCGGCTTCTTTGCAGTCCGATGAGCACCACCACGGTCCCGCCCAGCAGCATTGCCCAGGTCGAAGGCTCGGGGACGACCGTCAACGTGAAGTTGTCCAAGGTGGCGCCGCTGGTTCCCGGAACGTAAGCGTTGGCCACATAACTGTATTTGTGGAAGACGATTCCCACATTGGAAAGCGCCTGGACTTCGGCGGCACTCATGGTGTAGCTGCCATCCGCGTTCGACCCGGCGTGCTTGTAACTGAAGGGCATTGCCGTGCCATTCAGCAGGGCGGTGAGATGCCCATTTCCCGCATCGTAGGACAGCGCCAAGTTCACCGGCTGCGTGACACCGGACATATTGTAAAGATGGGTAAGATCGGGATCAGCGGGAATCCCAAATTGCAGGTAGCCGGTGTTGCCGGGGCCAACCGTAATGCCATACCACGCGCCGGCGCTGTTCCTCAACCCTATTTCCAACAACCCATTCGAAAGGTTCAACGCGCTGGCCGATAACGTAAAGCTCTGGCTGCCGTTCAGCGTGACGCCCGAGGTGCCGTTGACGGGCAGGAGCGCCGTTGTCCAGGGCGAATCCCATTGGCTTTGGGCTGGGGCCGGAAGAACGGAGCCGTTGGTGCTTGGCACCACCCCCGCCTGGCCCGCCACACTCCAGGTATTGCTATTGGTGTTCACGACATCCGGCGCGGAGCCGGCAAGAGTGCCTGAGCGATTGAAGCTGTCCTGATAGACAATCGCCGCCGAAGCCGATCCGGCCAAGCCCGCCAGCGCCGCGCCGACGATCAGTGCAAAGAACCATTTTTTACAATTTTGGTTTTTCATGGCCGTTTGTTTTTTTGTTGGGGGTTAACAATCTGAGTTATGGAAAAAAGTGCCACGCCGCCCATCTGTAAACAATGGACATTTTGGATACTTTTTGTAAAATATCGACGTTCCGGCTCCTCCCAACCCTCATTGCAACTTTCCCAAAAGATGCGCTCCCCCGCAGCACATGGTCCGTCCGCGCCCGATGCCGTCATCGCCTATGTTGGCAACCATCAATTCGCACCCGGCGAAAAGATCTCCCAGCCCAAAGTCCAGAGCCGCCTGTTGCTCTGGTGCAAGGCCGGCAAGGGCAGCATCCGGGTCAACGGAACGCGCCTCCCCCTGGAGCCGGACGATTTCTGTTTTCTGCCCTGGGACCGCTCGCTGGTTTATTTGCCGGATGACCGCGAGCCGTTCCTGACGGGAAGCATCCATCTCATCCCGTTTCACGACCGCTCGCGCCCGGTCGTGTTCTGGGTTCCCCACAACCCGAAGGATCCGATGGCCGACTGCGCCTGGCGCAGCGACCTTCCCCTGGGTGCGCTGGACGGGGTCCGGCGCGGCTCGATGAAGCAGGCCGTCCCGCTGCATTATCTCGCGGAGTATATCGTCCGGCGGTTCCACGAGCGAGAAGGGACCGAGTGGGAGGCCCGCAGTCTCGCGCAATCGCTCCTTGCGGAACTCCACGCCTCCGCCCACGCCTCCCGGCCAGGGAACCCGGAACTGCCCCTGGCCCTGACCCAGATGATCGAATACATCGACCACCACAAGGAAATCAAAATCTGCGTGAAGGATCTGGCGCCCATCGCCGGACTGACTGTGTCGTCGATCGGACGCATGTTTCGGCGGCATCTGGGGATGACTCCCGTCGCGTTCATCCACCGCGACAAGATCGCCCACGCGAAGTTCCATCTCGCCAGAAGCAGCAAGCCGGTGGCGGAAATCGGGCGGATGTCCGGGATCGACGACCCGTATTATTTTTCCAAACTCTTCAAAAAAACCACCGGCCTGACCCCGCTGGAATACCGGAAGAAATCGTCGTTTTTATGACGGGTTGGAGCGGTGGAGGCACGTCTTGAAGATTTCGATTTCGGCGGGATCGTAGGGCGCAAGGTCGCCGCGGAACAGGTCGTGCTGCGGGACAGCCGGATCGGGATCGCCGGGGAGATGGCGCCAGTTGAGGTGCGTCTGGGTTTTTCCGTTGACCAGGCCCCAGTGGAGCGCGCCGATGTTTTCGCGCCGGAAGACCGGCAGGCAGTCGGCGACGGTGGACCCGGAGCCGCGGTTCATCCATTCCGTGCAAATGATGGGTCGGCCAAGGGGTTTCAGTTGAGCGATGCGCTTTTCCAGCGCCTCAGGCCCTTCGTAATTGTGGAAGGTGATGATGTCGCTGTGACCCCTCGCCAGCTCATTGAGTTTCGCATTGTCATTCCACTCGCCCACCGTGAGCGGCTGCGAGGGATCGATCTCCCGAGCCCAGCGGAAAACCTTTTCCGCCAGCGGAAGCGAGACGTCGCCCAGCGGGGAGCTTTCCCTGCCGGTGAGCAGGCCGTTGGTCGGCTCGTTGTAAAGGTCCCAGACCCAGAGGCGCGGATCGTCGCGGAAGGTTCCGACGAGGTCCTTGACGTAGTTTTCGAGCCGCGGCCAGGTGGAGGGATCGCGCACCATGGCGTGGCCGGGCGAGGGCGTCCAGCCGTTCCCATACCAGCCGGGGACCACGTCCGGCTGCCGACCAAACACCGGGTCGGTGATGGGGCCGAAAGTGCAATCGTCGAAAAAGGAGGGCATGACGCGGATTCCGCGCCGCCGACAAATTTCCAGGAACGTCTCCAGCCTTTGCTTGAAGGCTTCCGGCTCGTGTTCCCACACGACAAACGGCAGGATCACACGGGCGCAGTTGAAGCCGGTCTCCTGCGCCAGCGCCATTTCCCGATCGAGCGAGGCCGGATCGAAGTTGTAACCCATCCACATTTCGGTGTAGCTGATCGAATGGGCGGGGATGTAGTTGAAACCGCACGGCCAGGGCTGGCGGGCATACCAATCCCGGGCTCGCTCGGCGGTCCATCGGCTGGGGATGTTCATTGCGTCAATCTTCATTGTCATATTCAGTTCCTTATGATGGCGATCCCAATGCACGAGGTCGGTCGAACGCGCGAAGCCGGTCTGCAGGAATTGGAATTACTCGTTATTGTCACATGCGCGAGACCATTTTCCCATTTTTCCCAGCAGATCATTCGCCTCCTCTTCAGAATTCGCCCAAGTGTTGATCATGAGTCCGCGAGCGGATAGCTGCGAGAGCAGGAACTCAACTTCACCCGGCTCCGCGAGCAAATACAGGCGCTTCCCGGCGCGTTGGATTTTCTGAAAAATCGGAATGTATTCCGGGGTCGATGAGGGCGGGCTGCCCGCGCCGGGAGTGAATTGGATGCAATCGATTTCCTCCAATTGCAGCAGCGCGTCCACATGGTTGTGGATGCACATGGGGCCGTCAAGATGGAAGGTCGCGAAGTCCAGCCAACCGCCCATTTTGCGAAGCTCGGAAAAGAAGAATTCCTGATACATGGCGCTCGAAATCGCGGTCGAAAAGTCATTCGCGATCTGGTCATGGCGACCGGGCGCCCAAAGATTCAGCCACGGCAGCACTCCTCCATCTCCGTTCACGGAAGCAGTCATGGCGTGGAGTTCTTCGTGCAGGGTGACCCATGCGCCGCTCATGACATCGACGGCATTCCTGACCTCATCCGGGTTGAGCACCAAATCCATGCAAAGATCGTCCATGCCGCGCATCAGCGAAAGATTGTCGGCGGCATTGCCAATTTCCGGCATGCCAACGAAGTAACGGCCCCCGCAGCGGTCGACGAAGCACCGCTGGATTTCGAGAATGTTTCGCCACCAGGGGTTGGTTTTCCGGTCGAAACGCCATTCCCATGTCTCCCAATCCCCGATCACCTTGTGATACCAGGCACTCGTCTGGTTGAACACGGGCGGGCTGCCCCAAAAGGCGCAGCCCGCGGAAGCGCCCCAGTTGATGTACGTGCCGGGAACCGCCTCGCCGCCGAAATAGGTGTTTTCCATCCAGGTGATGGCGCGCCGGTGGTTCTGCTCCGGGTCGCACCACCATTGCCGGATGGCCTCTTCGTCCTCCCTCGCGAATTTTTCAAGGCCGCCCAACCATGGACCGTTCGTCAAATGGGGAAACATTGGCAGCTTCGAGGTTTTGCGCGGAGCCAGCACAGCCGCGCAACAGCGATCGATGATTTCGCCCTGCCAGAACGCCTCAAGACGTTTCTTTGCTGCGTGCCAGTCGGGCTTGTAATGCATGTTTAGCCTCTAAGTCGGGGGGGGAAGGGGTTCACCGCTTTCCGTAAACAAGCGTGTTGAGCGGGCTGTCGGCGAGTTCGCCGGGCTGTTTTCCGCCAAGGAACTTCACCCGGTCATTTTCCTGCGAAGGATTGACCGGTCTCATGACACGCATGCCGTCGGCAAAATACTCGCTGGAGAGGTCTGGAAAGTGCCCGGCAGCGGTGGTTTCCCGCATGGCGGGGTTCGGGTTCGACATGCCGCCAAGCTACGCGTAATCCGGACGGCGATACATGGCGCGAATCCCATAATGGATTTGTGAAATCCCAACCGGGACAGAACGCGGGATTGCCGCAAGGGATGTCGCGGGCAGGCGCCTCCAGCCCCTGTTCTGAAAAGTTGATCATTTTCGAAACGTCCCCCATGCTGGGGCGATGGCTCGCTTCACGAAAGGCCCGGGTGAAATCCAAAACCTCGGCCCGCACACTCGCGAGTGGCTTGTGGACTCGCGCTCCTGCCCGCTGCTGCAGATGCATGGCATCCGCATCGCTGGAATCAGCGAGGCATCGCGCGGATTCCAGTTCGTGCGGACCAGGCCGGACATGAGCGTTCTCATGCTCTCCATCAAAGGGCATGGCAGGGCCTGCGTTGACGGCAAATACAGAAATTTTCTCCCCGGCATGGCCTATTTGATGCCGCCCCGGGTCCTGCACGGATACGAGGCTGCGGGCGGTGGCGTCTGGCGCATTTGCTGGGTTTGCTATGACGAAGCCAAAGGGCAAGCCCCCATCATTTCATCCGATAAACCAAAACTGGTGCGCGCGGCCGGCGGGCCGCTGGAGGAGGCGGTTCGCGGACTCCACCGCGAAACGAGCCATCATGCCGCGGCTCCCATTCAAAAGCTTTATGTCGAACTGATTCACGAGCATTCCCTGCGCATCGCGAGGGTCCCGCGCATGGATGATCGCCTGTGGAAGCTTTGGGCCCTGGTGGAGTCCGACCTCGCGCACGAGTGGACGCTGGAGGTCCTCGCGCGCCGTGCGGGTTTGAGCATTGAATCGTTGCGCGTGCTCAGCAGGCAATCCACGGGGCGCAGCCCCATGAAGCATCTCACTTTTCTGCGGATGCAGCAGGCAGCATCCGCACTGGCCTCGTCAAACGCAACAATCAGCACCATTGCCGAGGGGGCCGGTTACAGCGACGCCTTTGCGTTTTCCGTGGCCTTCAAACGCCATATCGGGATGTCTCCCTCCGCTTATCGCGAGCGAAAAAAAAACGCGTCCATTCACTGAACCCGAAGCTTCCGGGAAAAGCGGGCTCTCCGCAGCGCGACGGTCAGGCCCATTCCGCCCAGCACCATTGCCCAAGTGCTTGGCTCGGGGACAGCGGCGAGATCGACCTGGAAAATGCGATCGCGGTCACGAATGACCACTGCGGCGCCCCCGCCCGGAATCACCTGGCCATCCGCAGTGCTGCTGAAGGCGGTTCCGTTAGCATAGGGATTGCTCCCGGTGGAACTGTTGTTCGTCACCATGCCAAAGCCGGAGGGGGTGGATACATAAAAGGCGTAAAGGGTATTGGGAGAGAGCGTCAGCGGTGTGTCCAGTGTCCATGTGAGGTAGCTGGTATTGGAAGGGTTCACCGTGCCTGATGTGGATTCCGTTATGATCGGTGTAAATGTTGACCCACTGAGTGTGCCGACCTGAACATTCCATGGCCCCGCAGCCCAATTGGTAGTGACGAAAAAATTCTGCAACGTGAACCCCGTCATAGTGTAACCGCCGACATTGCTGCCGGTGGCAAAACTTTGGCCTTGGCCCGGCCTGTCGGACCATACTGCAGTCGCGTCATTATTTTCCGAATTGTTGGTCCCGCCCGTCAAATTGGCGATATCGTCGGGACCGGTTGTGGGGGCGGATGATGAGACGGCTATGACTGCCGCGGAGGCGGCGCCGGCCGATCCGAATATTGCCACGGATGCCGTGTAGCAAATGATTTTGAGTATTTTCATGTGATCATACTACGCCCGACTGCATTTTATGGAATAGTCGAAATCCAGTGTCGCATTTGCGAAATCCCGGAATCCCCGGGAAACCGGTAGAGCCTTGAGACGTAGTCGGGGATGATCAGGTTGTCGGCGGAATTTTTCTGGTGGTTTTCCATTGCCGGTCCGGAGACGTTGAAGTCTCCGGACGGGGGAAGAAACCGCACAAGAACGCCAGAATAAATAACGTCTGTTATGTCAGTCGTGATTTGACTTTATATCCGACTTATCTGACAATACGAACATGCCTCAATTGGACTCGCTACCGTTGCCCGTTGTTCGAGTGCTCCGCAAACTGGGGCATGATCTGGCACTTGCACGCCGCAAGCGCGGTATTTCAACTGCCGACATGGCTTCGCGTCTCTTCGTCAGCCGCGATACGCTCTGGCGGTTGGAAAAGGGCGATCCGAGCGTTTCCATGGGAGCCCTGGTCACGGCGGCTTTTGTCCTCCAATTGCATGACCGCCTGGCCAATCTGGCTTCGCCGGAAACAGACGGGCTCGCCCTGAGCCTCGACGAACAGCGGCTACCGAAACGGATCCGACGCCCCGCCAAATGAATGTGCAAGTCCATATCGATTGGCAGGGAGAGCCGCTCTTGGTTGGCAGGCTTTTCACCGCAGAAAACAGCGTCACTTTTGAGTATGCACCAGAATGGATCAGTCGGCCCGGGGCCTTTGCCATCGACCCGACCTCGCTTCTGCTCCGGGCCGGGCCTCAGCATAGCACCACATTATTTGGAGCCTTGGGCGACTGCGGGCCGGATCGCTGGGGGCGGGTATTGATCGAGCGCGCCGTGCGCAAGGGCATTCTGGAGCGCAAGCCCTATCACGATATCGACTACGTTCTCGCCCTCGACGATGTGTCGAGAATTGGCGCATTGCGGTTTCGCACCGCCGACAATGAGCCGTTTTTGGCGCATGGAACCGGGAAAGTCCCGCCGTTGGTCCGTCTCAACGCATTGCTGCGTGCCACCGAGGCGATCCACGGCGAAAATGAGACGGCCCAGGATTTGAAGTTTCTGCTCGGGGAGGGATCGCCCTTGGGCGGAGCGCGGCCCAAATCCGCTGTGTCACTGCCGGACGGACGTCTGGCGATTGCCAAATTTTCCAAGCCCGATGACGTGAGGGATATCGCCGGGGGCGAGATACTCGCCCTCACGCTGGCCCGTGAAGCGGGGATTCACGTTGCGGAACATCGTCTCGTGAAAGTCGGGACGCATCACGTTGCGGTCATCGAACGATTCGACCGGAGGGGAAATAATCGGATACCCTTTCTATCGGCGGCGAGTTTGCTGGGACTGGCTGCGGGCGAGCGCGGTGCGTATACGCTGCTGGCCGATGGCATCCGGCAATTCGGTCATGACATCCCGAAGGATCTCCGTGAGATGTGGAGGCGAATGGTTTTTTCGCTGTTGATCAGTAATTATGACGATCACCCGCGCAACCACGCCTTTCTCATGGAAGTGGCGGGACGTTGGTCGTTGTCCCCGGCGTATGATCTCAATCCCGTGCCTGAAATCGATCGGGCGAAAGTCCCCCAAACGGCCATCGCCGAAACCCTGGAAGATCCGAGCATTGCCGGGGCTCTTGCGTCCGCGCCGCGGTTTGGCCTGGATGTGCGCGAGGCCAAGTCCATTCTTCGCGAGGTCGTGAGAGTCGTCTCAAAGTGGCGGGAGATCGGGCGAAAACTTCGTCTCAAGGCGTCCACGCTTGACGCTTATGCCACCGCGTTTGAACACCCTCTTTCAGACGAAGCCGCGCGCTTGGTTGGCTGATTCCTACCGGGTGTTCCCGGGCTTCTGCCCTGTGGAACGAGAGACCCGCAGCGACGCTCGCCCATGACCTCGTTGATATCCCGTTTCCTGAACTGGATCAAGGGATAGAGCTCCGGGATTGACACCCCGAGGGTAGCGTTGGGCCAGGACCGGTTCGGTTTTGAGCCCGGTTTCCACCGAAACCTCCGATGTTGAGCGGTCAATGGTCCAGTAAACGTCCAGGCAAATGATCTCTTCGGGCATTTTTTCAGGAATGCCACGGGCAAGCAGCTTCCTGCGGATGTCGTCATAGACCGAGAACTCCCGCTGTTCCTGCTTCGGGGTGGAGAGGTCGCAATGGCGCTGCTGCCCAGTGCCTCACAGAGTTTCTCGCGCTCGCGCTCGCGCAGGCTTTGCGGTGCCAGCACCTCGACATCCGGCATCCACGAGAGCACCCAGCGCACCAATTCCTTGTGCCCGGAGGTTTCGATCCGCATCTCCAGCGAGCCGTCGCGGTGCTGGCGGAGAATTTGGCTGGGATGCCAGACGCGCTCGCGGATGTAAGTGGCGACGTGCGCGGAGAACAGGAGCCGGATGCGCTCGGGTTTCTCTCCGTGCGCGATGAACCCGAAGATCCAGCGCAATTTTGAAGTGTTCAGCCCGTGCGACTTCATCGCCCGCATCACCCAGCACATCCCGGACAAAAGCTTTCAGCTCGTTCGCTACTACGGATGGTATTCCAACAAGATGCGCGGCCAGCGGCTCAAGCGGGCGGATGCCGAAGCCGTGGACGTGCCCGAGGGCGATGTCATCGACGTCTCCGCGTTCAAGCCCCGCCGGATCCCCTCCAAGAAGTGGCGCGAACTCATCAAGAAAGTCTGGGAAGCCGACCCCGTTGCTCTGCCCGCAATGCCACAAGGAGATGAGAATCATCGCCCTCATCGACGAGGCCGCTGTCATCGAACGCATCCTGCGCCACCTGGGATTGTGGGAAGCCGGCGTGCGGGTCGATGCCGCCCACGACCCGCCCGAACCCGCCGAGCCGGTCATTGAACCCTGGCTAGACGATCCATTCCCCGACTACGACCACGAACCGGTGTTCGCAGAAAACTGACAGCCCCGGCAGCGGCAAGGTGCGCCCCGGAGGCTCGTATTTCCCGCCCGCCCGCCCGCCGGACCCGCCATTTTGTGGTTCGGGGCGCGCCCCGAACCACAAAATGGCGGGCGCTTGACTCTCAAAGCCCCATCTGGCAGCGTCCGGACATGGAAACGACCGCTTCCAGCTTCAAACTCCGGGCCAACGCCCCGTAGGGCCGAAAGCGATTTCCTATCAGCTCAGCCACCCACCATTCCCACGACCGGACATTGCTCAATCGCTTCGATGATCTGATCGCGCAAGAATTCTCAGAAATCTTTGACCCTTTCGGCCTTTCCTTTACTTGAGAAAGCTGGCGTATTTCTTGCCTGCAGCGGCAGTGAGCGGAATGCCGCCCATTGCCTCAACCTTCGCGTCGAATTCCTCGGTGCGCGGAAAGGCGCTCAGCATCGGAACCCGAACGGGCTTAATCTTGCCCGAACGTTTTGAGATAGCGGAATGCGTGCGTTTTGGGGTCGTTGATGGCATAGTGGAATGCTTCGTCCAAATCGTCCGTTGGGATCACGATTTTTGCAAGGGTATTCTCGTCTTTATCAAGAATGTCCTGATGAGGATACCCGTGTGCTGTGTCGTAACGGGTCAGGCAGCGCAAACACCCCCCCTTTCTCAGCCAGCAGAACAAATGCGGAATTTTCTTACCCGGCCGTTCACGGTCAGACGGGAAATCAGCAAAACCATTCCGTCGTCAAGCGGGATTTCCCATTCCTTATATGGCATCGTGTCAGGCTACGGTGGTGCCACACCGTCTGGCGATTCCAGATTTGAATCGGTCAAAATTGAGTCTTGTTCGGCCAAGGTGCCAAGACTGCTGGCAGGACCATCGGGGAAATATCGAATCCAGGGGCAAGCTGCCGCTGGTGATTCCTGCGGTGATTTATCCGGGGCCGGGCAAGTGGAGTGCGGTGCGCCGCCTCCGGGACCTGATCGAGATCCCTGCGGAAATATCTCCGGCTGGGCAGCGACCTTCGTCCCGGATTGCGGATTTCTTCTCGTGGAATTGGCGGGTCTGCCATTGGAGAAGTTGGCCGACGGCCGGCTGGCGAGAGCGGTGATGGGCGCGTTGCAGGGCGAGCGCGTTGGCGGGATGAAACTCCAGGAGGTCCAGCGGATCGTTGCAGAAATCTTTGACTGACCACGAATCCTTTTTCGGCATGGTGGAATCCGATCAGATTTTTTTCCTGGATGTCAATAGGCAAGGCCCCTTCAGGACCACTTCACTGACCGTTCAATGCAGAGGTGCGCCGAATTGGCTCAATTGCACATTCGAGTGTGTCATCAATGCGCATTTTTCGCGATGCCATCGGCGTTTTCAAGAAGGTGCGCAGGGATTCTGGGCTGGCACAGGTTTTGCTAACGGGAAAATTGGGCGTCGGCTCTGGCTCATGTGAGCCTGAGAAACCAAATGTGGCGCCTGCCAGTCAGGCCGGTTGCTAACGGTGGATGTCATGAGAGTTGGTTTGCAGGGTGCAGCGCTCAGCTTTTCGTTAACTTCCGATCCTGTCAATAAAATTGTAATGCATTACATTTCTGGCCAAATCACGATTTCAGCAAGCGGGCAGGGATTGCCTCGGAACAAACACGGCCTCAAAAAGACGGGAGCGCTGCCGCGTTCCCAGCGCCAGTTCCACCGCGCACCCCGCCATCTCGTCAAGCGGCTGCCGGTAGCTGCTCAGCGAGGGAGAAGAATAATGGGCCTGCGAAACGTCATCGATGCCGACCACTTTCATTTTCGCTGGAACGGACAACCGCATTTCCCGGCAGATATCGAGCGCGGTCAACGCGGCGCGATCATCCACACCAATAATGCCGTCAATGGCATGGGAGGCAATATGCTCTTTGATTTTTTCCATTTCCGGGGGCCAGCCCGGAAAACTTGATACCCGGTTCCTGAAATATTTCGGGGCCAGATCGGCAAAAACCAGCTGGCGTTCCTCATGGTCGGGTTCGCCCGCGCGGGAGCCGAAAAGCGAAACCCTCCGGCACCCTGCCGCCTTGAGGCGATGGAGGGCGTCCTCGATCCAACTCCGTTGGTTGAGGCGAACGCATTTCCAGGAAGGGCATTCAGGAAGCCCGCCCATGAGGCAGACCACGGGTTTGTGCGAGTTCTTCAAGGATCGAATCAGTATGTCATGGTGGCGGGGGTAAAGCAGAATCCATGCGTCGCAGCGTGAACGTTGCAGGATTCGGTGCGCGTGAGCGAGCGTGGAGGGCTCCCGGCGGTCTATCGGGCAAACCAGAAGATCCAAGTCGTTCGCCACGAGGTGCCGGGTGAGCGAGGCAAGGATGCGCAGGGCAAACTCCGCTTCGGCCCCCTCCACCTCAAGAGGCCAGATTACGCCCAACACGTCATGCCGGCCTCGCTTGAGGGCCCTCCCGCTCGGGCTGGGATAATATCCCAACTGGGTTGCCAGCGCGAGGATGTGATCGCGGGTGTCAACCTTCAGTTTTTCGGGCTCATGAAAAGCGCGGGAGATTGTCGCCGTGGAAACTTTTGCACGTCTGGCAAATTCGAGAATGTTCATTGCAGTGGCATGTATTCCGCCAACTACTTCAAATTGCTTCGTTCGACAAGGCAGACATGCGGGCGTGTCGATAGAGGCATGGTAAAAAGCCTTGAAGCATTGCCATGATTGTTGTCCGCCGCCAGCAGGAAGCCGTGCGCCACGCTGATCTGTGCGAACGGGGCGATGTCGCCCAGAGCGGTCACGCGCGCGACCAGGCGATGGTCGCCTGCCGCCAGCGGCAGGTCGTAGGTCTCAAAAAACCAATTTTCGCGGTTGCCGCGTTCCGGCCCGAGCCCGATGCGCCGCCCGTCGAGGAACAATTCGTAGCGTTCATCCGCGCTCCCAGAACGAAGTTGCCGCGTCGCGGTGGGTGAACGGATCTTCGGGGATGGGGATTCTCAAGCCTTGCCCGCCCGGTTTCGCATGCCCTGCCAGACCGAGACTATCCCAATCCCGCCCAGCAGCAGAGCACAGGTCGAAGGCTCGGGGACGACAGACAAAGAGAAGTTGTCGAAGTCGCCCGCACCACCGGCCCAGGCCGAAATAAAGACGCTTTGAATCCCCAGACTGCCACCATAGTTAAAGGTGGGGGTGCCGACGACCACGGCCGTCTGCGTGGTCAAGTTAAACACCGACAAAGTGGCCGACCACGCGGCCTGGGTCGTGTCCAGCGTGAACGTGATTTTCATCGGATCGCTGGTGCTTCCCACAGTCCCAAAACTGCCAAATGTCGAGCTGGTCCCCTGGTTGAAGGCATTTCCATCGCCTTCCTCCCTGTAAAGCATCCATGGGACACTATTGGCAATGGACGGCGTTGTACCCGATGAAAAACCCATCGCCAGCCAATTGCTATTCGCCGCATTGATCGGATTGAGATCCACGGTCAGCTCGTAAACCTTTCCGGAAGTCGGCACAAAAGGCAGGGTGGCATAAGAAGGGGAACCTCCGCCAACGACCGGAATGCTCGCCATGCCGCCACCAGTCAGCGATATGGTCCCCGGACCCGAGGTCACCCACGTGGCCGAGCCGCTGCCGCCATCCGTGCCGGAGCGGGTTTCCGGCGCGCGTCCATTCAGGCTGCCGGCACTTCCAGTGAAACCATCCGAATAGATGATTGTCTGCGCGGAGACGGAACCAGCCAAACCCGCCAGCACCACACCAGCGATCAGGGTGGAAACCATTTTTTTGCAATTTTGGATCTTCATAATCAGTTTTTATTTGAGGTTGGTGATTGGAACGATGACGATCCTTGCAAAGCATTGGACGGGTGGCAAGGGGCGTGTCATGCATCAGATGCATGCAGGCTTCCGGGTCAGCGCGATTCGGGTCAGGCCGATTCAATGCGCGCGCTCCATTCCCCATGAATGTGGACGGGAATTTCCATTCCCGGGACGCCGTTGATTTCGATGGGGGTGGGGGAGGCGACGCGGTATTCGACGGCCGCATCCTTCCGTTCCCACCGGATGCGGATGCCCTGATCCGTGCCGGTGATGGGAAGCGTTCCCTCCGCCATGCCGAGATTCCCGGTCCGGAGGCAAAATTCATAGGCGTTGTCCCCTTGGTCGCGGCGCGGCCACAGGCCCAAGACATAGCGGCTCAACTGCCAGGTCGGGCAGCCGGACCACTGGTGGCAATGGCTCCAGCGCGTGTCGAACACTTCCAGCAGCGTTCCCGGTTCCTGCTGGAGCATCCAGCCCCAGCAATGGCGGTATTGATCGAGCACGAAGCCGATCTCCCCGGCTTCGATGAGAACCTTGAACGCATAATGTGCGAAATACGGGGTGATCAGCCGGGAATTGTTGGCATCGGGGTCGCTGAGACGCGGGGCCAGCGGATTGTTGGGGAAGCAATCCAGAATGTGCGCTTTGAGATAGCGGATGCCTTCCTCCCGGCGGTCCTGGGGGATGATGTTGGCGGCCAGCGCGAGGGCCGCCCCATGATATCCGAGCCGGACGAAACCGTCCTGCAATCGGACTGCGACATGGGACTTCAGGATGGTTTCCAGCCGTTCCGTCTTTTCCGCCGCCTCCTTTTCGCGCCGTCCATCGCCGAGAAGGCCGCACCAAGTCCTGAAGGAACGGAACGCGGCGAGCAAATGCAGGTTCATCGGCAGGTTGATCGCCCCCTCTTCCTTGAGGAATCCCCAATCGATGAACGGCCAGTCGATGCCGTCCCGCAGCCCATCCTCCGCCAGGAATGGATCGAACGCCGCCAGGTTGCGTTCGGCGCACGGAAGGCACTCGGTCAGCAGGGAAACATCCCCCGTGAGCTGATGGTATTCGACGCAGGCTGTCACCCACTGCGCCGCGTAGCTACCCAGGTAGACCGCGCCGCCCGGGCAGAGCCCCGCCACCAGCCCGGAATCCTTGGCCGATTGCGCGCTCTGGAGAAGGCCGCGCCGCAGCAGGCGGAGGTCGCCGTAGCAGGCCGCCGCGATGTTCATGCCCACGGAACAAACGTCCCCGGTCCACTGGCCGCGTTCGCGGGTGGGGTTGTCGGTAAGCGCGTCCTCGCAGCAGGCGCGAAAGGTTGCGTGTCCGACCGACCAGATTTCATTCAGCAAGGGATCGCTGCAATGGAACGAACTCTGAGCCTCGCCATAATAGCAGCGCTCCAACGCGAGCGCGTCGATCCAGCGCACGCTGCGCGCTTCGGCCCGCACATGAACTTCCAGGTAGCGGCCTCCGCGCGGAGCGAGGGGGCCGAATTCCTGCGCGCCGCCGCGGCTGACATAATGGTCCAGGTTGCAGGAAGCGCCGAGAGAAATATTGATCACCGGGGCCACCCGCCCCCGATGCAGGTCCTCGGCGTAGGCCATCTCGACGACGGTTCCCGGCGGGAGATCGAGGGTGATCCGGGGTCGGCTCAACCGCACCCGCCCCAAATCATAACGCCGCCAGACGCCCTGGGGCGGCAAATCGCGCGGGGCCAAATCCCGAAGCAGGAATCGCATGGGCGGATCGTCCGTCTCGTAGCCGAAGAGTTCCGTCCAGACGCCTTCCGCCAGGAGGGTGGGAACGCGCGGGATTTGCCGGACGCGTTCGAGCTGGACGGGAGCCAGGGGCCGGTCTTCCCGTTTCAGGCCGAGGTCGGACCAGGCGCCGTCGTCGAATTCCCTCGCCTGCCAATTCTCCGGGTCGGAACGGGTATCGCACCACTCGCACCAAGCCAGCTGGGGATTGATCCGCCGCACGGCCGGGCGGAAGCCTTCCAAGGGCCTTGCTTTCCACGAGATGGGGAGGGAGGAGCCATCGGGCAGGATCAACTCTGCCATCAGAAAGGGATCGGATTTTTGGAGCAATCGCGTCTCGACACCATGGAAATTGAGGGCCACGGACAGAACGTGGTTCCCCGGTTCAAGGGATAGTTCGAGCGCCTCGTATTCCGGACGTTCGGGAACAAATCGATAAGGGCCTTCCGTGAGCCATTGGCCGTCGAGCCAGACCTGATACCAGCTTGCCCCCACGAGCCGGAGCGTTGCCGTGCCTCCGGCTGGGGCGGCGAAATGCCCCCTCAAGGCGGTATAGCTGTCCGCAAGGAAACTGGACTCGGGCAATCGGATGAAGGAATGGATCATGGAGTGCGAAACATCGAAACGGTTTGAGCGCTAGCAGCCTGCCGGACTGAAGGTCGGGGAAGGTGTCAGTCCCGTATTTTCTAACATTTGCGGCTTTTCAACCGATGCAGGGTGTTTCCGAGAGTGCCCGCGTTTCCCGCGCGCAGTTCCTCCGCAATCCACCCCATTGTCAATGTCGTCTCCGCCCGCAACCTCCTTGCAATCTCCCCTTTTCTGAAATCCATCCGCCGAAGTTTGCCAAGCTCTTCCACCTTCAAGCCAAGCCGTTGCAATTCTTCGCCAATAATTCTTCGCCCTTTCACCTCCATGACCTCGGAATACTCTCCGGCAAGATAGCTCTCCTTTTTTGTCGTCCGCGTCTTCTCCTCCTCACCCAATCTCTCCAAAAAATCCGCCCCGCCGAACCTCCATCCCCGTCGGATACTTTTCAACAAAGCCTCATTCGGTTGCATGCGGTTCTCCATCCTCATGGCAAATTCCCGCCGTCCCCGCCGGTCATCCCTCCCGATCCCGTGCTCCCCGAACAACCGGTCCACCCTCAACCACGGCACCCGCCGCCCCGGCTCCTTCAAATACTCCGGATAACTGCTCCACGGAAAAACCTCCAGCCCCTCCTCCTCCTTGAGCAAATTCGCCCGCACTGGCCCGTCTTTCTCAACTGGCGGCAAAAACCGACTATTTTCAGGGTTCGGAAGCCCGCGAGGGCGCATAAACACAAGGGGTAGGGTGGGAAAAGTGGTTGTAGTGAAGACTCACCCTCTTCACA
>JBAYTU010000073.1:0-18351 GCA_041675465.1 Terrimicrobiaceae bacterium
CGACCGCCGTGGGCTTCGACAATATTTTTTACAATGGAGAGGCCGAGCCCCGTGCCGCCCGCGTCGCGGGAACGGTCTTTGTAGACCCGGTAGAACCGTTCGAAGATGTGGGCCTGATCGCTGATCGGGATTCCCGGGCCGTTGTCGCTGAAAGCGATGCAGATGTCGCTTTCGTGCTTTCGGGCGGAGATGTTCAGCGTCAGATGCTTGGCCTCCCCGTAGCGGAGCGCGTTTCCCACCAGGTTGGAATAAACCTGCTCGATCCGCCGCCCGTCCGCCTCGGCGTGGGCCGCCTCTTCCGGCCAATCCACAACGATCTTTGCGCCGCGCTCCGCGATGCTGGGTTCCAGGTGTTCCAGCACATGGCCGAGCAGATCGCGGAGGTTGACCGGCTGAAACTCCAGGAGCCTGGCACGTTCCTCCAGCCGGGACATCGTGAGAAGGTCGTCGATGAGAAGGGCGAGGCGGCGCGAGTTTTTGTGCATGGCCTTCAGGGAACGCTGGGCCATCTCGGGGTCCGCCAACGCCCCGTCCATGAGGGTTTCGACATAGCCGTTGATGATGGAGAGGGGAGTCCGGAACTCGTGGGAAACATTCGCAAGCAACTCCCTCTGCCTGGCCTCCATGTTGCGGATGGCGGTCACGTCATGAAAGACGACCAGCGCCGCCATCGGGCGGGCTTGTGGCTTCGGCATGAGCCCCCCCACATGGACATCCAGGTGCTTGACCTCGTAGCCCCCGTGCGGGGAGGGAACTTCGAGCGTGATTTCGATCTCCTGGGGGCTTCCCTCGACCAGGGCGGCATCGAGCGCATGCTGGAGCTCGTGCTTGCGGAAGACCTCGATCACAGGGCGGTTGAGAGGGGACTCCTTCAGGACAAGGAGTTTGATGAGGGCATCGTTGACAAGGCGGACCCTCTGCGAGCGGTCCGCGATCAGGACCCCTTCCACCATGCTCGAGAGAATGGCCCTGAGGCTGAACCCCTCGTCCGTGATCTTCCGGTCGAGTTGCTGGAGCAGCTCCGAGATCTTGCGGATGTCGCTGACGGGCCCTTTGAAAAGCCCCGCCGTGGAAGACAGCGGAGCCGATGCAAAATCGCGCTCCGTGAGACGCCGGAGCGATTGCCGCACACGGGCGTAAGGGCGGAGGACTTCGAAATAGAGAAGCAGCCCCGCCACGATGGCGGACACCGAAGCCAGGGCGACCCAGGCCGGATTCAATCTTCCGCCACCGCGTTGAAGCGGTAGCCCTCGCCGCGGATGGTTTCCAGTCGTCCGGAATACTTGCCCAGCTTCTCCCGGAGCCGACGCATGTGGGTGTCGACCGTGCGCGTGTCAAGCCCGGTGTTGTGGTAGCTCCAAACATCGGTGAGCAGCGTTTCACGGGAAAGGGTTCTGCCCCGGCGCTCGAGCATCACGCTGAGCAGTTTGAATTCCGTGGTGGTCAGCTCGAAACGCTTGCCGTCCAGCCGCGCTTCAAAACAGCTCTTGTCGAGGTAGATCCCCTCGACCTGTATGGTTTCCGAACGCGGCACGACCCGGTGGCGCTTGAGCAGGGCCTGGACCCGGAGAACCAGTTCCCGCGGGCTGAACGGCTTGGTCACGTAGTCGTCCGCCCCGAGTTCGAGTCCCTTCACCCGCTCGTGAGGCTCCCCTTTGGCGGTCAGCATCACGATGGGGATGACCTCGGTATCGGCATCGCCCTTCAGAGCGCGGCACACCTCTTGACCGCTCATCCCCGGCAGCATCAGATCCAGCACGATGATGTCCGGCCTCATTTCGCGGGCCATGTCGAGCCCCCGGTCTCCCGATATGGCGACCAACACCTCAAAACCCGCCCTTCCGAGGTTGTAACGCAAAAGGTCCACAACATCGGTCTCGTCTTCGACGACAAGGACTGTATCCTGCATGCACCTCCCGCGATACCCGAGACCCAGTTCCCCGGCAAGAACTCGTTGCCGGGGAGACCTGCGGGGCGTCGGCGGTCAAGCCGATTACGACTTGTAGCGCAACCGCTTCTTGTGGCGGTTTTCCTTCATGCGCTTGCGGCGCTTGTGTTTCGCGATCTTCGACTTTCTTTTCTTCTTTAATGAACCCATGGAATTGCGGGGATGCTAGTAGACGACTTTGTTGAGCGGATACTCGATGATCCCCTCTGCGCCGAGCGTTTTTAGTTTCGGAACAATCTCGCGGACGATTTTTTCTTCAATCACCGTCTCGATGGCGACCCATCCGGGTTGCGCCAGGGGCGAAACTGTAGGATTCCTCAATGCCGGAAGGGCCTCAAGCAAATTCTTCAGGCTTTTTTCGGGGAGGTTCATTTTGAGCCCGACGAGATCGCGAGCCGCGAGCGCGCCGCGGAGGAGCATCGCGAGGGTGTCGATCTTCTGGCGCTTCCAGGGATCGGCGAGCGTCTGGCCGGAAGCGAAAAGCGCCGGATACGACTCCATGAGGGTATCCACGATCCGGAGTTTGTTCGCCCGGAGCGAGGAGCCTGTCTCGGTGATATCGACAATCGCATCCACGAGGTCCGGGACTTTGACCTCGGTCGCGCCCCACGAGAACTCCACCTCGGCCTTGACCCCGGCGCGTTCAAAAAACCTGCGCGTGATCCCCACGGCCTCGGTGGCCACCCGCTTGCCTTCGAGGTCCTTCACGGAGCGGATCGGGGAATCCTCCGGAACGACCAGCACCCAGCGGGTCGGGTTCGAGCTCGCCTTGCTGTAGGCCAGGCTCTCGACCTCTTCGAGCTTCGATTCGTTCTCCTCGACCCAGTCGCGGCCGGTGATCCCGCAATCCAGATACCCGTGCTCGATGTAGCGGCTGATTTCCTGGGCGCGGAGCAGGCGGATGCGCATCTCCGGGTCGTCGACGGCCGGGCGATACGAGCGGTTCGAGCCGGAGATGGCGAAGCCGGCTTTGGCGAAAAGTGATATGGTGGGCTCCATCAAACTTCCCGAAGGAAGCCCGACGGTGAGAATTTTTTCTTCCATGCGAGCCGGGGAGTCTAAGCGGAAACTCCGGCCCTTGGCATGCAAATTCTCGCTTTGGGGTTTACCTGCACCCCGTTTTCGCTTTGGCTCGGGGATTGCCCATCGCCGAACACAAACCCGATTCCCCAAGAAATCTCCCGACCTGGTGAAGCCCGCTTCCATGACATTTTCTCCGCCGCCCGCCGGGCTGACGTCCGACGGACAGAGGCGATTTCTCGCCGCCTGCCGGTGCCTGCCGGTGGACCGCACGCCGGTCTGGCTGATGCGGCAGGCCGGACGCGCGCTGCCGGAATACCGGGCGCTGAAGGAGAAGCACCCGTTCGTCGAACTCGTCCGGACACCGGAACTCGCCGCCGAAGTCACGCTGCAACCGGTCCGCCGTTTCGGATTCGACGCGGCGGTTTTGTTCAGCGACATCCTCGTCGTGCCCGAGGCGATGGGACAGCCGTATCATTTCCGGGAGAACGGCGGTGGGATCGAAATGGAGTTTCCGCTGCGGTCGGCGGAGGACATCCGACGGCTGGATGACCGGCAAGCGGTCGGGCGGCTCCAATACGTCGCGGACGCGCTCGCGCTGGTGCGCCCGGCGCTGGAGGGCCGCGCGGCGCTGCTCGGTTTTGCGGGCTCGCCGTGGACGCTGGCCCGCTACATGATCGAGGGTGGCAGCACCGGCGGGACCGACCGGGCAAAGGCGCTTTTCTACTCCGAACCGGTCCTGTTCGGCGAACTGATGGAAAAGATCACCGCCGTGGTGGGCGGGTTTTTGCAAATGCAGATCGCCTCCGGTGCCGAGGCGGTGCAGATTTTTGACAGCCACGGCGACCTCCTTGCCGACAACGCATTCGAGGCCGCGTCGGGCCGCTGGATCCGGGAGATCATCTCTGCGCTGGGCGGAAAAGTTCCGGTGATCCTGTTTTCCAAGGGCGCGCGCGGGAGGCTGGATTCCCTCGTCTCGACCGGGGCGAACGTGTTGGGCGTGGACTGGACGCAGCCGCTCGCGGAAATCCGGGACCTGCTGCCGGGGGATGTCGGCGTCCAGGGCAACCTGGATCCGTTCCTGCTCACCACCACGCCGGAAATTGTCTCTGCGGAGACTTCGCGCATCCAACGCGACATGGCGGGGCGCACCGGCCATGTGTTCAACCTCGGTCATGGCGTGACGCCGGACGCGAAACTCGAATGCATCCAGGCGCTGGTGGACACCGTCAGGAGTTTTCAGCCTTCGGTTTTCAGTGTTCAGCCCGGCGGGAGACCCGCCTGATCCCCAATGGCTTTTCCGGAACACCGAACCACTGAAAACTGAAATTTTGTTGTGATGAGCGCGCTGCACGTCGACCTCGATCTGGTGAAGAAATACAACGTGGCCGGGCCGCGCTACACCAGCTACCCGCCTGCGACGAAGTTCTCGGACTGCGTTGCGTGGGACGATCTGGATGCGCGCATCGAGGCAAACAACCGCTCCGCCCGCGACCTGTCGGTGTATTTTCACATCCCGTTTTGCGAGACGCTCTGCTGGTTCTGCGGCTGCACGACCGTGATCACGCGCGACCACGACAAGGGCGCGGACTACATCAGCTACCTGGAACGCGAGGTCGCGAAGATGATCCCCCGCCTGAACCCGGCCCGGCAGGTCGTGCAGCTTCACTTCGGTGGAGGATCGCCAACATTCCTCCGACCGGATGAGATCCGCAGGCTCGGCGACATCCTCCACCGGCATTTCACGCTTTCTCCGGATGTCGAGGCCAGCGTGGAGGTCGATCCCCGGCGGCTCACGCGCGACCACTTGGTCGCCCTCCGCAAAATCGGTTTCAACCGTGCCTCGATGGGCGTGCAGGATTTCAACCCGAAAGTGCAGGAGGCCATCCACCGCATCCAACCGCCCGCGATGACCCGACAGGCGATGGATTGGATGCGGGAACTGGGATTCGGCTCGATCAACCTCGACCTGATTTACGGACTGCCCCACCAGACGCCGGAGACATTCGACGAGACCCTCGACCTGGTTCTGGAAATGAACCCCGACCGCCTTGCCATGTTCAGCTACGCGCATGTTCCCTGGATCAAACCCGCCCAGAAAATTCTTGAACAAAAAATTCTGCCGCCGCCGGAAACCAAGCTGGAGGTCCTCAAGCTGGTCATTGAAAAACTGACCGCCGAGCGCCGTTACGTCTATATCGGGATGGATCACTTCGCGCGGCCGGACGACGAATTGGCCGTGGCCCAGCGCAACAAACGGCTCCAGCGGAATTTCCAGGGCTACAGCACGCGTTCCGGGTCCGACATTTATGCCTTCGGGATGTCGGGCATCTCGCAAATCCCCGACGCCTACTGGCAGAATGAAAAAGAGCTGCCGGCGTATCAGCAGGCCGTGGACGAGGGTCGCAGACCCTGGCATCGTGCGTATTTTGTCACGGAGGAGGACAAGATCCGGCGCGAGACGATCATGCGCGTGATGTGCGATCTTTCCCTCGACTTCGCCGCCATGTCGCGAAAGCTCGGCATCGATTTTTCCAGTCATTTTGCCGACGAACTCGCTTCGCTCGGGCCGTTTCAAGCCGACGGCCTGGTGCAAGGCTCCCCGGAGGGTCTTGTTGTCACCGACAGCGGACGCCTTTTCCTCCGAAACATTGCCATGTGCTTCGACAACACGCTCTCTCCCACCGGCGGGCGCAGGCATTCGAAGACCATCTGATGAAACCCGTCGCGATCATCGGCGCGGGCATCACCGGGCTGACTGCCGGATTTTACCTCCGGCGCGTCGGCATCCCGGTCACGGTTTACGAAGCGGGCAGCCGCGTCGGCGGCGCGATCCGATCCCTCCGGCAGGATGGCTATCTCGCGGAATTCGGGCCGAACACGATTCTCGAAACATCGCCGAAAATCACCCGGCTTGTCCGCGATGCGGGCCTCGAATCCCGCCGCCTCGATCCCTCGCCGGACGCAGGCGCGCGTTACTTGGTCCGCCGCAAGCGCCCGGTGGCCATGCCCGGCTCGCCGCTCGGGTTTCTCACCACGCGGCTTTTCAGCCTCCATGCCAAACTGGCGGTGCTGCGCGAGCCGTTCGTCCCGCCCCGCCGCGACGGGGTCGAGGAGAGCGTCGCCGCGTTCGTCGTGCGGCGGCTGGGCCGCGAATTTCTCGACCGCGCGATCGACGCGATGGTGGCCGGAGTCTACGCGGGCGATCCGGGCGCGCTGTCCGTCCAGCAGGCATTTCCCAAGCTCGCGGCGCTCGAGGCCAAATACGGATCGCTCGTCAAGGGCCGGATTTTCGGCGCCCGCGAGCGGAGGGCCCGCGGCGAAATCGCCAAGGATCGCGCGCCGAAATTTTCCTTCGACGAGGGACTCCAGGTGCTGCCGGACACATTATGCGAACACCTCGGCGGCGCGGTGCGGCTCGAAACATCGGTCACGAGGCTTACCCGGAATGCCGGCGGTTGGACGGTTGACATCCGCACGAAGGACGGCTGCGCACGCTCCGACCACAGCGGGGTGATTTATGCGGGCAC
Source organism: Terrimicrobiaceae bacterium (assembly GCA_041675465.1). Taxonomy (GTDB): domain Bacteria; phylum Verrucomicrobiota; class Verrucomicrobiia; order Chthoniobacterales; family Terrimicrobiaceae; genus QYQL01. Next base: position 6,499 of record JBAYTU010000073.1, read on the forward strand.
GGCCTTCCAGCTTGCGGAGTTGCAGGTCGGGAAATCCGGGAATCTTTTTTTTCCGTTCTCGGAAATCCGCCATCCGCCCGTGGCGAGCGTGGTGCTCGGCTTCCGGCGCGAAGACGTGGCGCATCCTTGCCGGGGTTTTGGCGCACTGATCCCGAAGGTCGAGGGGTTCAGGATTCTCGGCACGATATTTTCCTCCTCGCTGTTTCCGAACCGCGCGCCGGCCGGGCACGTCACGCTCACCAGTTACATCGGCGGCGAGCGGCGAGCGGATCTGGCCTCCCTGCCGCCGGAGAAACTCGTCGGGCTGACCCTTCAGGATTTGGGGGTGCTGCTGGGCGTGAAGGGGCGGCCGACGTTCCGGCACTGCGCGTTCCATCCGAGGGCCATCCCGCAATACAACCTCGGTTATGGGCGATACCGCGACCTCATGGACAGGATCGAAAACGAATTCCCCGGGCTGTATTTTGCCGGTCACTACCGGGACGGGATCTCGCTCGGCGACTCGATCGTCTCCGGCTGCAACATCGCGGAACGGGTCGAAAAAGCGCTGACCGTCGCGTGATTCTTCTCTTGCGAAATCGAGGCGACAAGAACCCGGAAACCCCGTGGATTGAGAAACGAAAGGAACAACCCATGCCAACAACCTTTGCTGTTCAGAAGGAAGTCTACATTGAGGCAAAAACGAGTTCCTTTGGTGCTGGCAGCGATCACAAACAGCAACGGATGGAGAAACTCGTCGTCAACCACCACCACCAAGTTCCATTTCGTCTGCTCAAGGACGTGCCGGAGCTGGCCTGCGGGGAACCGGGCACGGGGAACCTCATCGTCGAGGGGGGACAACCTTGAAGCGCTCAAGGCCCTGCTGCCCTACTACGCCGGGCAGGTGAAGTGCATCTACATCGACCCGCCTTACAATACCGGCAACGAGGGCTGGGTTTACAATGTCAACGTCCGCAGCCCGATTCCGCGAAGTCCCACGGTATGATGAACCCGTAGCTGCTTTCGCTGAAGCCTTCCTCGAAGGTCGCTCCCAGCTCTTCTCCTTGCCGGTGCAACACAGCGCCATTCGGGTCAGTAGCTTCCGTGCCGCTTCACGCAATCGATGATGAACTGGTAGGTTTTCCAGGAAACCTGCGGTGGCACGGAGTGATCGGAGTGGTAGGCGTATCCTTTTGCGGCCTTGCCGGCGGCGAACTTTGAAACGATTTCCTGTTCGATGCGCCCGGGATCATTGGTGATCATGAGCATGACATCGATGTTTCCGAAAAGGGAGAGGCGGTCTCCGCAGCGTGGTGCGAGGGTGCGGACGTCCATGCCCGCTTTTGTTTCGAGCGGCTGGAGGCAGTCGAACCCGGCCTCGATGTAAAGGTCGATCACGCCGTTCACGTTCCCGTCGGTGTGGAAAATGAGCTTCATCCCGTGGGAGTGCGCCCAGTCGGCAAGGCGTTTGTGCTGGGGCCAGAAGAGCTCCCGATACATCGCCGGGGAGCACATCGTGGCGGTCTTGAACGCCATGTCCCCGTAGATCCAGAGACCGTCGGGCCGGACGCCGGACGCCAGCGCCGCATCGAAGTTTTGCAGCGTGACGTCGGTGAAAGTCGTGGCGACGTCCACCAGCCACTCCGGTTCCTCGGCCATCGCCATGAGCGTGATCTCGTCCCCGATCAGGCTGCGGGTTTCCTCGAAGGATTCGACCCCGGTGAAGTGGGTCCACTTGTCCAAAGCCCCGCCCTTTTGAAACGACTTCGCCGTCGCCTCCACATTCAACTGCAGGGCATTTGCGAGAAGCGAGGGCTTGAAAGTCTTTTCCCAGGCCTCGCGGGAATCGCACTCGAAGCCGAGATGCTCGGGTGTGCCGCTCTTGTTCTTCCAATAACGGACATGCTTGCCCTGGCCATCGCGGACCACCTTGGTTTCCGCGTCCTCCGAGACAATTTGCGCGGTGCCGGGGAATGCCTCGGGCCAGCACCAGCACAGGCTATGGAAGTCGCTTTCGAGAAGATCAAGCACTGCGGCCTCGCCGCCTTCGAGCCCTTCGCCCTGCCAGCGGGCGATGGTTTCCGACCAAAAAGATTCGTGGCGCGGAATCCGGTCGTGATCCCGGCGTTCCATCATGCGGTTGACCCGTTCGCGGCTGGTGAGTGGTTTCATCGTATTTTTTTGTCAGGCAAAGGCGCGCTTTTCCAAGGGGCGTGCACGGAATCCTTCGGGATCGGAGAAGCCATAGGGGTTGGTGATCACGGGAAAATCTAGCTGGCGGAACTGCGATTGACAATGCCTGCCAATCTCATAAACATGTCTGTAATGAATCTTTTTGGAAATCATCCTCAATTTTTTTTTGGATATGCTGTCTATAAAGCACATGGACGATGCGGACCGCGGATGCAAAAAAACCTCCAGCTCGTCTATATTTACGAGGGGGAAGCGCGGATCAAACTCGACGGGAAGGAGCAGCGTCTCCGCAAGGGCGAGGCCACGCTTCTGGTGCCCGGGCGGGAGGAGGATTTTTCTTTTTCCAAGACGGGGAGAACCCGGCATGGCTGGTGCGAGGTCCGGGAGGCCCAACTCGACAAGACCGTGCGGGGAGCCTATGAACGCCTGCCATTTTCCGGATCGTTCACCCCGGACATGAAGGCGCTCGCGAAAATGGCAATGTCCCTCAGGCCGGATTTGCGGGCCAGCGAGCGATGCTTCTACGATGCGCTCGCGCAGGCGATGATGGCGGCCTACCTGTCTGCGGCGGGCTTCGGCGACGAGCCGGTCCCGCCTTTGCCCGAACCGTTGCGGCGGGCCGTGGAGAAAATCGAGACGAATTTTTCCGGCGCGTGCAGCGTCGAAATTCTCGCGAAAACCGCTGGAGTGACCGGGGCGCACCTGATCCGGCTCTTCCGCCAGCATCTGGGGACAACCCCGATGCGGGGCGTCTGGAAGCGGCGCGTCGAAGCCGGGGCGCAGATGCTCCGGGAGACGGGGCTTGGCGTTTCGGAAGTCGCCTACCAGTGCGGGTTTCAAACGCCGTTCCATTTTTCCCGCATGGTCAGGAAGCACTTCGGGCGCTCCCCCAGGGCCTACCGCAGGAAAATGTGGGGCGTGTAACGCGCATGTCGGGCATTGCAAATCCGCCGCCATGTGCAAGTCTGTGGGAACACCTGCACGACGATGCCCACACTCGCCACTTCGGTTGACGGACTGAGGCTCCCCAACCCGTTCGTCATTGCCTCCGGGCCTCCCGGCACAAACCTCAATGTCATCTCGCGGGCCTTCCGCGAAGGATGGGGGGCGGTCATCGCCAAGACCGTCAGCCTCGACGCCTCCAAGGTCGTCAATGTCACGCCGCGCTACGCGAAGCTCCATTCGGCCGATGGGAAGGAAGTCATCGGCTGGGAGAACATCGAGCTCATCAGCGACCGCCCGCTCCCGATCTGGATCGAGGAATTCAAAAAATGCAAAGACCTGCACCCGGAAGGCGTCCTGATCGCATCGATCATGGAAGAATGCGACAAGGACGCCTGGGCGGAAATCGTGGAGCGTTGCCAGGACGCCGGCGTGGACGGCTTCGAGCTGAATTTTTCCTGCCCGCACGGACTCCCCGAACGGAAGATGGGGGCGGCGATGGGGCAGGACCCGGAAATCCTCGAGGAAGTTTGCGGGTGGGTGATGTCCGCCGCAAAAAAACCCGTCTGGGCAAAGATGACCCCGAACATCACGCACATCGAGGAGCCCTCCCGGGCGGCCTTGAGAGCGGGCTGCCAGGGGATCAGCGCGATCAACACCATCCGGAGCGTCATGGGCGTGAATCTCGAGACGCTCCGCCCGGAGCCAACCGTGGAAGGTTACACCACCCCGGGAGGATATTCCTCCAAAGCCGTGAAACCGATCGCCCTGAGAATGTGCATGGAAATTGCGACGATGATCCGGAAGGAATTCCCCGGGCGTTCGCTCTCGGGCATCGGGGGGATCGAGACGGGCGGGGATGCTGCGGAGTTCATCCTCCTCGGTTCGGATACCGTCCAGGTTTGCACGGGCGTGATGAAGTTCGGATACGGGATGGTGAAGCCGCTCCAAGAGCAACTGCTCGCCTTCATGGAAAACCACAAATTCGAAACGCTTGGCGACTTCAAAGGCCACAGCCTGGACTACTTCACGACCCACGCCGATCTCGTCCGGCGACAAAAAGAACGAAAAGACTCCCAGAAGGCCGGGAATGTGGTCCGGGCGGACGGCGAATGGAGCGGCGACAAGTTTGTCGAGCAATCGCGGGCGCTCTCGCGATAAATCCAGGGTCCCCCGGTGTTTTTCAGGTCGTTCATGGAGGACGTGAGACCGTTGACTGCCCGGACGGTCTCCCCCACCCCTCTTTAACAAAGCGCTATCGCGCTTGGAAACCGTGATCCGCCGGGGATGGGACGCCGAGAAGATCGAGGATTTTCGGATAGGAGATCCGGGTTTTCGCTCCGGGCTGGTTCGGGTCGATCATGTCGTGGGGGATGGCATCTTTTTCGGGAAATTCGAAATAGGTGACGCGGCCGGGGTTATTCGAGGCCCAACCGGCGGCGAGCTGTTTGGTGAGGCTGTTGTTGGCACCCACATCGGTGGCGGTGGTGACGAGTGCCATCCGGGCAACCTCGAGCGGGTGTTTGTTCATCCCGGCGCGGACGTTGCGCGAGAGCCGGATCGTGTCGGCCATGCAAAATGTCCCGTAGCGCGGATAGGCGTAGGAGGGGCCGGGATTCTTTTCCTTCAATTTGTCGTCCCACCATTTGTAGGAATTGGGAACCCGCGCGAAAATTGCCGCCACGGCGTCAATCATCCAAACCGGGTGGCCGCTGAGGCCGAAGAACGGTGCAATGAGGAGCACGGAGTCGATGCCGGCGCGGTTTTCGGCCATCCATGCCGCAGAGACCCCGCTGCCGGACAGGCCGACGAGCGTGACCCGATCACCCAGGCCTGCCGCGATATCCAGCCCTTCCGCAGCCTGGTCCAAAAGGTCCTGTGCGGACTGGAGTCCCTGGACACCATTCATCGTGTCGGCGTATCCGGCGTAGCGGGCGCGAGGGATCACGGCGTTGGCACCCGACTGAAAGAGGATGCGGGCCAAGGGGACAAATTGTTCGGGGCAGTTGGTGAGACCGTGGAGAAGGACGAAGACGCGGCCCGTCTTTTTGCCGTGCGTGAAAAGCCGGCTTCTTCCCTCGGGGGAGAGAGGCAGGAGAGATTCGCTTCTCTCCAGATCCGCAAATCGCTCCATCGCCTCCCTGTAGTTGCGGGCCGGGTGCGGGACAGACGAGAAATTCGGGACCCGGAAGACGAACCAGGCGGACGATGCGAGCATGGCGAGCAATCCGATGACGATCCGGCGGCGGTTCAGGTGTGGAATTTTGGTGCCCATGATGGCTTGCGCGTGGCGTAAAACAGAAATGCCCCCCCCATGACCACAAGAAAGAGCGACAAAAATTGGCCGCGGGACAAATCCATTGTCAGCGGGGCATCCGGCTGGCGGAACACTTCCCCGATGATCCGGAGGACGGCATAGGCGATAAAGAAAATACCCGTGAGCACGCCATTCGGAAGGCGGAGTCGCGTGCGCAGGAGGTAGAGCAGGGCGAAGAGGAACGCCCCTTCGAGCAGCGCCTCGTAAATCTGCGAGGGATGCCGGGGCGAGAGCGTGCCCGCCAATTGCTCCCGGAGGGCCGGAGAGTGCCGCACGTTGTCCGCCACGGCCGCAGCGGTTGTCCACCCGGGATTCAGGGTGGCCGCCTCCGAGATCGCGAGCCGGACGGTCTCCGGCGGCGCATCGTAGAGTTCCTTGGGAAACTGTACGGCCCACGGCACGCCCGTGACGCGGCCGAAGAGCTCCCCGTTGATAAAATTCGCGCAGCGGCCGAAGAAAATCCCGACCGGCGCGACGACCACGAGGTTGTCCCCGATGTTGAGCCAGGAGACGTGTTTGCGCCTCGCGTAAATGAAAGTGAAGACGACGATGCCTGCCATCCCGCCGTGGCTCGACATCCCGCCGTCCCAGAATTTGAAAAACACGAGCGGGTCCGCGATGAAACGATCCCAGTCGTAGAGGAGCATGTATCCCAACCTCCCGCCGAGAATCACCCCGAAGAGCGCCGCCCCCGTGATGAAGTCGCCAACCTGGGAAGGCTGGAGGTCCGAGTAACCCTTTTTCGTCAGGTCCAAATATAGCCAGCCTCCGGCAAAAAAGGCCGCGACATACGCGAGACCATACCAGCGAAGCCCGAACCCATTCCCGAAATCCAGGACGAAAGGGCTCAGGTCGTGAACGTAGTAGGCGAGAAACACAGGGGACAAAGGATGCCAGCAGAGCGCGCGCTGACAATCCCAAACCGCCCGACGACAAGTGTCCGTAATTGACACCCGGCGGTGTTCTGCCTTTATCTCTGGGTCGTGAAACCTTCCCTCGCACTTTTCGCTTTGGCGGCTTTGGCGCTCGCATCCTGCACGACTCTTGAAAACCGCCGCGACATGTATAACCCGCAGAAGGTGAACGGCCCCTACACCCGGATGTTGAAGGCGGGCATCCCGAAATACCAGCATGTCCTGGTGCCGGTGTCGGGCGGACCTTCCTCCGACGGCAAGTCGGTTGTCCGGTAAGCGCCCGTGGTCAATCCCGGAAAAAGGAAGGGGCAACTCAGCCTCTCCTCCTCCGCCAATCTCCTGGCGCACAAGGCGATCTTCGGGCTCCTGGCAAAAGCGAGGCCACCGGTGGAGAAACCCCTCCCGCTCGGGCCGCAAAGCCGCGTGCTCGTCTTCTCCACCGCAGGCCTCGGCGACGCCTTGCTCGACTCCGCCGGGATCCACGCGCTCGCATCACGGTTTCCGGGGATCCGTATCGAAGCGGTCGTCCATCACCGGCGCACGGACATCGCCCGACACAACCCCCTCCTGAAAAAATTGCATTTTCTGCGGAAGGGCCCGCACGCATTTTTGGCGCTGTGGTGGCGGCTCCGCAAAAGCGCTCCCTGGGATGCGGTTCTTTATCTCAGTTGCCACGATCCGGAAGCCCGGTGCCTGGGATATTTGCTCGCGCCCGATGCCACCGTCGGCCTGGCGTGGCGGACGGAAATGCCGTGGCTGTGCGCAAAAAATATCGACGGGCCCGGGTTGCGGCGGGCACATCTCGCGGTCCAGGCGGTTCACGTGGCAGCCGGGGCCGGAGCCGCGATCGCCGGGGCGAGGATGGTTTACGAAGTTGCGGACGAAGACCGCCTGTCCTTGGACAAGACCCTGGCGGGGCTGGATATTCCCGCAAAGCCGGGCGTGACATTCCAAATCGGAGGCGGCGGAGGGCCCCACCGCGACTGGCCGGTGGAGCATTTTCTGAAACTGGCCGAACTCGCAAATGCGGCGCGCATCGGACCGATCTTCCTGCTCGGAGGCCCCGACCACCGGAAGAAAGCCGCCGAATTTTCCGCGGCAGCCACGGAGGGGAGGATCCCGTTTTATGACGTGGTCGGATGCCTGCCCTTGCCGCAGTCAGCCGCCTTGTTGGAACGGAGCCGGTGTGTTGTCTCGACCGACACCGGGATCATGCACCTCGCCTTCGCCCTCCGCGTGCCCACGCTGGCGCTGCTCCACTGCACGCCCGGTGCGGCGCGCGTGGGACCGCTGGCGGACCAGGGCAAACACATCGTGATCCAGCTTCCGAAGCCCGCCGGATATCGCGCGCCATCCGATGCCTCGATGTGCGATCTCCGTCCGGAGGATGTCTTCCCCAGCCTCGAAAAATTGTTCTTCCGCGACGCATGAACCCCTCGCCTCCCGAGCCGAAAGCCGTGCTGGTCGTGTGCCTTAGATATCTGGGCGACACGCTCCTGCTGCGCCCGGCATTGCGCGCCCTCCGCGCGGCCTATCCAGGGGCCAGGATCGATGCGGTGGTGGCGGCGGGAACGGCCTGTGCGCTGGACGATTGCCAGGATGTTTCGCGGGCCATCGAATGGCCGCGACGCAGTATCATGCGCGAGATTTCCCTCGCCTCCGAAATCGCCCGGGGCGGTTACGACTGGGCCGTCGATTTCACCGGCAACGACCGCAGCGCGCTCGTGGCGCTGGTTTCGCGGGCACCGTTCCGAGTCGCCTACGAACGCCCCAAACTTCCGGCATGGTCGCTGAGGAGGGCGGCCTACCACTTCCGTCCACGCCACAAAAAAACGAAACCCCATGCGCTGATCCAGCGCCTGGAGTTGCTGGAGGCGTGCGGCGTGGCTTCTCGGGGAACCCATTTCGGACTGGTCCCAAGAGAGGAATCTCTCGCCTTGGCGCGACGGGAATTGGAATGCCTCCCCGCGAAACTGTTCCACATGCACGTGACATCGCGCGACATGCAGAAGGCCATCCCCGTCGGGGTTGCGCGGGAGGTCCTCGCCGCAGCGCTCGAATGCGGGTATGGCGTGGTGGCGACAAGCGGGCGCGATCCGGCCGAGCGCGAACATGTGCGTCTCTGCACCGAAGGGCTCCCCGCGGAGAAGGCCCGCGTGTTCCACGAACTCGACTGGCACGGGCTCGTCGCAACGATTTCGCTTTGCGACCGGTATTGGGGTTCGGACACGGCCCCGGCCCACATCGCCGCCGCCTTCGAAAAAAAGATGCTGCTCCACTACGGCCCCTCGAGGGCGGAGCATTGGCGTCCCCTCCATCCCGGCGCACTGGCCGACGCCCGGCCCTGCTCCTGCCTGAAAAACAAAAAGAACAAATGCCCGCGCAGACAACCCGGACTGTGCCTTCAGAACATCACCGCCCCAGACGTGATCGCCTGGCTGAAATCCTGATCAGATGAAGCAAGGTGACAGTTTAGCCCGATAGTTTTTGAATTTTTGATTTTGGGGGTCAGAGAAGTCAAAGATTTCTGACAATTTGGACATGAGCGAACCAGATGATTGTGTCAAATGTCGCCTGACCCCATATTCCCGATCGTGCGCGGTTTTACCCGGAACAGCCGGAGGACAACGACAAAAAACAGCGGGATGAAGAGGATGCCGAAGAAGGTCGCCGAGAACGTCCCGCCGATGACCCCGGTGCCGATGGCGTTCTGCCCGCCCGAGCCGGCACCGGTGGAAATCGCGAGCGGAAGGACGCCGAGCATGAAGGCGCAGGAGGTCATGAGAATCGGGCGCAGGCGCTGGCGGGAGGCCACCAGCGCGGATTCCACGAGCCCCATGCCCCGGTCGAAATTCGCTTTGGCGAACTCGACGATGAGAATGGCATTTTTTGCGGAGAGCCCGACGATCGTCAGCAGGCCGACCTGCAGGAAGACGTCGTTCGACAGCCCCCGGCCCAGCGTGGCCACGACCGCTCCCAGGATCCCGAGCGGCACGGACATCATCACCGCCGTCGGGATCGACCAGCTTTCGTAGAGGGCGGCGAGGCAGAGGAAAACGACGAGGAGCGAGATGGCGTAGAGCGGGCCGGACTGCGCCCCGGCGGCGCGTTCCTCGTAGGAGAGCCCGCTCCACTCGAAGCCGATCCCTTCCGGCAATTTGCCCGCGATCTCCTCCATCGCCTTCATGGCGGTGCCGCTGCTCTCTCCGGGCGAAGGCTGCCCGAGGATCTGCATGGACGGGCGCCCGTTGAAGCGCTCGAGGCGCGGGGAGCCGTAGGTCCATTGCCCGGTGGCAAACGCGGAGAACGGCACCATTTGTCCCGTGGCGTTGCGCGCATACCATTTCCCGAAATCCTCGGGCTGCATGCGCGAGGAGGCCTTGCCCTGGAGGAATACCCGCTTGATCCTTCCGCGGTCGACGAAGTCGTTGACGTAGGCGGACCCCCATGCGGTCGAGAGCGTGCTGTTGATGTCGGCAATCGTCAACCCGAGCGCCCCGGCCTTTTCGTGGTCGATCTTGATCCGGTATTGCGGTTCGTCGTTGAGCCCGTTCGGGCGCACCGCGACCAGTGCGGGGCTTTTTGCGGCCATCCCGAGGAGCTGGTTGCGCGCCTCCATCAGCTTTTCGTGCCCGAGGCCCGCCTGGTCGATGAGCTGGAAATCAAATCCCGTGGCGTTGCCGAGCTCGAACACGGCCGGCGGCGGAAACGCGAAGGCCAGAGCCTCGCGGTAGCTCGTGAACCGCTGCATCGCCCGCCTGGCGATCGCCTGCACGCGGTTCTGTTTTCCCGGACGGCTGTTCCAGTCTTTGAGCCTCACGAAAACCAGGCCCGCGTTCTGACCCCGTCCGCCGAAACTGAACCCCGCCACAGTCAGCACCGACTCCACGTTGGCCTTCTCCTCGTCGAGCAGGTAATTCCGGACCTTGTCCAAAACTTTTTCCGTGCTGCCCAGCGTGGAGCCCGGCGGGGTCGTGACCTGCGCGAACATGATCCCCTGGTCCTCGTCGGGAAGGAAGGAGGTGGGGAGTTTTTCAAACAGGACCACCATTGCGGCCACGATCGCCAGATAGATGGCGATGAACCGTCCACCCCGGCGCAAAATCTGGTTCACGGTGCCCACGTATCGGTCCGTCCCCCACCGGAACGTCCTGTTGAACCACCCGAAAAATCCGCGGGTGGACGCCCGGTGGCCCTTGGGGACCGGACGAAGCATCGACGCGCAGAGGGCCGGCGTAAAAATCAGGGCGACCAGGACCGAGAGGGCCATCGCCGACACGACAGTGATCGAGAACTGGCGGTAGATGACTCCCGTGGACCCGCCGAAGAAGGCCATCGGCACGAGCACTGCGGAAAGCACGAGGCCGATGCCGATCAGCGCGCCCGTGATCTGCGACATGGACTTGCGCGTGGCCTCCCGGGGCGAAAGCCCTTCCTCGGACATCACGCGCTCGACGTTTTCGACCACCACGATGGCATCGTCGACCAGGAGCCCGATCGCCAGCACCATCGCGAACATGGTCAGGGTGTTGATCGAGAATCCGCAGGCGGACAAAACGGCGAAAGCCCCCAGCAAAACCACGGGCACGGCGATCGTCGGGATGAGCGTCGCGCGGAAATTCTGCAGGAACAGATACATCACGCAAAAAACCAGCAGCACCGCCTCGAAGAGCGTCACCACCACCTCGTGGATGGAGATCTCGACGAACGGGGCGGTGTCGAGGGGGTAGACGACTTTCACGCCGTGAGGGAACGTCGGCTGGAGCCGCTCCATCGTGGCCCGGACCGCCTCGACCGTCGTGAGCGCGTTGGCTCCGGTCGCCAGGCGGATCGCCATGCCGGAGGTCGGCTGGCCGTTGTATTTGGCCGCAACCGAAAAATTTTCCCCGTCGAGCCTGATCTCGGCGACATCCTTGAGGCGGATCTGCCCGCCCGAGGGCGCGACCCGCAGCAGGATTCCGCCGAACTCCTCCGGCGTCGAAAGCCGCGAGGGCCCGATGACCGTGGCGTTGATCTGCTGGCCGGGCACCGAAGGGAGCCCGCCGATCTCGCCCGAAGCCACCTGCACGTTCTGGGCCGCGATGGCATGGCGCACGTCGCCCGGCGTGAGCCCGTAGTTCGCGAGCTTCGTGGGATCGAGCCAGACCCGCATTGCGTATTGGGTGCCGAACACCTGGAAATCCCCGACCCCCGGCGTGCGGCTGATCGGATCCTGGATGTTCGACACGACGAAATCCTGCAGATCCGCCGCGTTCATGCTTCCGTCGGTGGAGACGAAGGCCACGATGGCCAAAAAGTTTCTTGTGGATTTCGCCACGCGGATCCCGCGCTGCTGGACCTCCTGGGGCAGCAGCGGAACCGCCAGCGCGAGCTTGTTCTGGACCTGGACCTGGGCCACGTCCGGGTTCGTGCCCTGGCGGAACGTGAGCGTGATCGTCATGTTCCCGTCCTTCGTGCTTTCGGACGAGAAATAGAGCAGGTTGTCGATGCCGTTCATCTGCTGCTCGA
>JBAYTU010000074.1:0-17966 GCA_041675465.1 Terrimicrobiaceae bacterium
AGGGCGAACCTCCGTGTGAGCCCATTTATTACGGCTCAGACGGAGCTTCGCCCTCCCTCGCGTTATCGACATGTCGTCGAACCGCTCCCCTCTCATTTCTTCCCTTACGCGCGGATTTGGGCCCGGAAGAAAAGACCGGCAAGCGGATAAGGGAAGGGCCGGTTGGATGGGTCAAGCATTTCAAATTCAAGCCGCTCGCCCCGCAGCGGGCAGCCAGCCCGGCCTTGTTGTCGTTGTTGGCCCCGCGCGGGTCCGACACGCTATTTTTGCGGTGCGTTTCGAAAGCGTTTTGGAGAGACTCCAAACTCGGATTTGAAGGCCCGTGAGAACGCGCTGGCGCTGCCGAAGCCGGCGCTCTCGCCGATGCGTTCGATGGTGAGGTTGGGGTCGCGCATGAGCCATTTGACGCGCTCGAACTGGATCCTTGTGAAGGCGGCCTGGGGGGACATGCCGCGGACCCTGTGGAACAGGCGGCGCAAATGGGTGGACGAGAGGTGGACGGCGTGGGCGACGTCGGTGATCTTCGGGCTTCTGCCGAGGTTGGTTTCATACCAGACAAGCGCTTCGGTGACTTTGCTCTCCCCGAAATTTGCGACCGGGCCGAGTTCGGCCTTCGGGATGTGCTTCAGAAAAAACAGGGTCAACTCCATCGCGACGATGTTGTAGATCAGCGGGGCGAAATAGCCGGCGCGCTTTCTCGCCTCCGGCGGTGAGGTGCCAATCGCGCGCCTCACCTCGGCGCAGCGGTCGTAGAGATCCTGGATGGCCGGGATTTCCTCCTGGGAAAACCGCAATTTCCGGTTGCCGTTCAAACCCACGATGGTGCGCAGGGTGAAATCCGCCTCGTCGAAGTGGAAAATCACGGCTTTGCAGACGTCTTCGGGTTTGCCGCCCCATCCATGCACGCAATCGGGGCCCGTGATGGAAAGGACGGGGCCGATCAGGCGTTCGTCCCGGTTTATCCCGTTCTCCTGGACCAGCAGCGTGCATTGGCCTTCGAGGATGAACTGGAACTCCCAAGCCTTGCGGGGATAGGGGCTGATCGGCTTGAGTCCGAACCGGCGCTCACCCTGATTGCGGTAGAGGAGAAACACGGGCACAGGCTACAGCCAGGGTTGATTTTGTCAACTCTTCGGGCGTTTCCCCTATGGAGATCGCCACGGATGTATGAAATATTTGTCGCTGCCATGAGCAAATGTGAATCAACCCCCTCTCCCGAAAAGAAGCGCTACGCCATAGTTGGGACGGGGGGGAGGTCCCGGATGTTTATCCACGCCATTGCGTCAACCTACAAGGACGCCTGCGAACTGGTGGCGTTTTGCGATGTGAACGAGACGAGGATGAATTTCTACAATCGCGAGATCGGGGAGCAATTCCAGGCCGCCCCTGTCCCGACCTACCATGCGGAGGACTTTGATCTCATGGTGCGCGCGACCCGCCCGGATGTCGTCATCGTGAGCTCCATCGACTGCACGCATCACGAATACATCGTGCGGGCCATGGACTTGGGGTGCGACGCGATCACCGAAAAGCCCCTCACCACCGACATCGAAAAATGCCGGGAAATTCTCGACGCGGTGAAGCGGACCGGACGCAGGCTCACCGTGACATTCAACTACCGTTACGCGCCCATTCGCAGCAAGGTGAAGGAACTCCTCTCCGCCGGTGCCATCGGCGAGGTGAAATCCGTCCACTTCGAATGGCTGCTGGACACGAACCACGGCGCGGACTATTTCCGCCGGTGGCACCGCGACAAGCGGAATTCCGGCGGCCTGATGGTCCACAAGGCGACCCATCACTTCGACCTCGTGAACTGGTGGCTGGATTCCACGCCTGAAACGGTCTTCGCCCTGGGAAATCTGGCGTTCTACGGCAGGGAAAACGCGCGCGACCGCGGCGTGACCGCTTTTTATGAGCGCGGCACGGGGTGCCCGGACGCCGGGGGCGACCCGTTCGCGCTGGATCTCCGCTCATCGGAAAACCTCAAGGCCCTGTATCTCGACGCCGAACACGAGGACGGATACAAACGCGATCTCAGCGTGTTCGGCGACGGGATCACCATCGAAGACACGATGAACCTCGCGGTGAAATACAAATCCGGCGCGCAGATGAGCTACAGCCTGCATGCCTACGCGCCGTGGGAGGGCTACCGCGTCGCCTTCAACGGGACGAAGGGCCGCCTCGAGGTGAACCACCAGGAAGCCTCCTACATCAACGCGGGCAACGGGTCTTTGACTGAGGGCGTCTCGAGCTCCGAGCAGATTCTCCTGATGCCGCTGTTCGGAAAACCTGAGGTCGTCGAAATCCCCGTGGGCGTCGGCGGACATGGCGGCGGAGACCCAATCATGCTCGGGGAAATTTTTGGAGCGGGCGCGAAACCCGATCCCTTGGGCCGTGCCGCCGACCATTTCGATGGCGCGCGCTCGATCCTCACCGGCATCGCCGCCAACGAATCGTTCCGCACCGGCCTGCCGGTCCTGGTCGACGACCTCCTGCGGCTGGAGGAGTGGGCACCGGGCGGCATGCGCCCCGTCCCCCATGCGGGGGCGGCCCCTGCCTCGCGGGTGGAAAGAAACCAATCCGGGTTCGCATTGAGCCGCTGATCGCCCCCCAATATTCCCACGGATGAACCAAGAAGAACTCGATGAGCTCGGAGGGCAGGTCACGGAAGCTTGCAGGTGGCTCCCCATCGTCTGCCAGGAAATCCAAAAAATGGTCGTCGGCCAGCAGTATCTGGTCGAGCGGCTCCTGATCGGCCTGCTCTCGAACGGCCACGTCCTGCTCGAAGGCGTGCCGGGACTGGCCAAGACCACGACGATCAAGGCGCTCGCCGCCTGCATCCATGCCGATTTCAAGCGCATCCAGTTCACGCCCGATCTGCTGCCGTCGGACATCGTGGGCACGCTGATCTACGATCCGCGCAACCATGTTTACTCGACCAAGAAGGGTCCGATCTTCGCCAATCTCGTGCTGGCCGACGAGATCAACCGCTCGCCCGCCAAGGTGCAAAGCGCCCTGCTGGAGGCCATGCAGGAACACCAGGTCACGATCGGCGAGGAGACACATCCGCTGCCCGAGCCGTTTCTCGTTCTCGCCACCCAGAACCCGCTGGACCAGGAGGGAACCTACGCCCTGCCGGAGGCCCAGGTCGACCGCTTCATGCTGAAGGTCGTCGTCGATTACGGGAGCGAGGCCGAGGAGAAGCAGATCCTCAACCTCATGGCTTTTTCGTCCACCCGCATCAAGCTGGACCCGGTCATCACCACGGCGACGATCCTTCAATTGCGGGATCTCGTGGATAAAATCTACGTGGATGAGCAGATCAAGGACTACATCATCCAGATCGTCTATGCCACGCGCCGCCCCAGGACCGTCGACCCGAAAATGGAGGGCCTCGTCCGCTACGGCGTCTCCCCACGCGCGACCATTTATCTTACGCTGGCCGCCCGCGCGCACGCCTTCATGCAGGGGCGCGCCTACGTCACACCGGAGGATGTCCGCGCCATCGCCCTGGACGTGATGCGCCACCGCATCCTGCTCACCTACGAAGCCGAGGCCGAGGAGGTGAACACGACACAGATCGTCCAGTGGATATTGGACCGCGTCCCGGTGCCGTGAAACCACTGATTTTCTCTAATTTCCACTAATGCAACAAAGTCTGTTATAAAGAGACCATAAGCGCGATTCAGCGGTTGAAACACCGCTAAATCACATAGCGCTTCCATTCCAAATGATCTTTATGGGCAAAGTTAATCAAATAGCCGGCGGCTTGACGGGAGACACGCAGGTAATTAAGCAGCTGGGCCTCATGTTCCGGGGCGAGCAGGCTCACCGCTTTCAGTTCGACCACGAGGCAGCCAAAAACAAACAGATCGGGAATGTATCGTTTCTTAATCTGCCGCCCTTTGTAGAACACGGGCAGTTCCCGTTTCGACTCGAACGGAATCTCTCGAAGACCCAACTCGATCTCCAGGCATTCCTGATAAATTTCTTCCAACAAACCGCCTCCATTTTCATTGTACACCTCAAAGGCTGCACCCATGAGCCGGTAGCCTTCTTCACTGCATTTTGCCGTGAACTTCTCCATCAGTGGAGATTATACACAGCGTCATAAATAATTGCGCATAATTTTTGATATTCACCATAGAAAACGCCTTCAATATCCGCATTTTTATATGGCTTCGTGTATAGTGCGAATGAGTGGTTGAAATGAAGCGTCAATTCCCATGATCCCCCGGGAATACCTCAAAAAGATCCGTCAGATCGAGATCCGCACCAACAAGCTGGCGCAGGACCTCCTCGCCGGGGCTTACCATTCGGTTTTCAAGGGCCGGGGCATGGACTTCGACGAGGTGCGCGAATACCAGGCGGGAGACGACGTGCGCAACATCGACTGGAACGTCACCGCCCGGACGGGCGTCCCGCATATCAAAAAACACCGCGAGGAACGGGAGCTGACCGTGATGATCCTCGTGGATGTGAGCGCGTCGGACATGCTGGGTTCGGGGGCGCAGACCAAGAAGGAACTGGCTGCGGAGATTGCGTCCGTCTTCGCCTTCAGCGCCAACCGTGCCGGCGACAAGGCGGGGCTGCTGCTCTACTCGGACAAGGTCGAATCGTTCATCCCGCCGCGAAAAGGGCGCTCGCACGTCTTCCGGCTCATCCGCGAGATCCTCTACTACCGGCCCTCCGGCAGGGGGACTTCGCTGAAGGCCGCGCTGGATCACTTCAACCTGGTCGTCACCCGCTCCGCCGTGGTGTTCATCGTCTCGGATTTTCTGGATGCGGGCTACGAGCGGGCACTGCGGGTCACGAAGCAGAAGCACGACACCATCGCGGTGTCGGTCTTCGATCGCCGCGAGGTCGAGCTGCCCGACGTGGGGCGCATTTTGCTGGAGGACGCGGAAACCGGAGAAGTCGTGGAGGTCGACACCGCAGACAAGGCGCTTCGCGCCCGCTTCGCCGCCGAGTCCCACGAATCGCGCGCCCGGCGCCGGAAATGGCTGCAACAATCCGGCCTCGACATCATCGAGGTCGAGACGGGCAAATCCTACCAGCGCGAACTCAAAAAATTCTTCGAGCGCCGCATCCGGAGGGCGGGCCGGTGAGCGGTCAGAAATCAAGGATGAAGGAGGAAGGCGGAAAGATGGCCCCCCAGGCCCCCCCCGTTTTCATCCTTCATCCTTCCGCCTTCCTCCTTTCCGCATGACGCCACCGGACATCCTGGAAAATTTCCGCTGGCTGCACGCCCCCGGTGCGGGTTGGGGCTGGGGGGTGTGGGCCTTCATTTTGGCGGGCTCGGCCGCGCTCGCGGGTTCCGCCTGGTATCTCGTCCGGAGGAAAAAACTCGGCCTTTTGTCCTTCGCCCCGCCGCCGCACCAGACGGCCTTGCGCGCATTGGGCGAGTTGCGCCAGCGGCTCTCGGAGGACGATCAAATGGAATTCGTCGTCGGGGTCTCCCAGATCGTCCGCGTGTATATCCAGGAGCGTTTCGGGGTGCGCGCGCCGCACCGCTCGACGGCGGAGTTCCTGCGCGAGGCCCACGCCGGCGAGCCGGTCCTGCAGGAGCACCACGAATTGCTGGGCGGCTTTTTGTGCCAGTGCGATCTCGTGAAATTTGCGCGGCGCCATGTGGTGCTGAAGCAGATGGAGGCCCTTCTCGACAGCGCGGAGCGATTTGTGGAAGGCACGATCCCGCAGCCAAAACCCGCAACCGAAAAGCCCGCCTGATGGAGCGCCTGCTGACTTTTCAATTCGCCCAGCCGTGGTGGCTGCTGCTGCTGCTGCTCGTCCCGCTGCGGGTCTGGTTGCGCGGAAAACCGGGGACGACCGCAGGGCTGGCTTTTTCGTCGGTGGCCATCCTGCGCGACATCGGCGGAGTGATCCGGCGCAATCCGGGACGCTGGCGCCGCGTCCCGGAGGACGCCGCGTTTGCCCTGATGATCATGGCCCTCGCCGCCCCGCGCATCGAACAGGGCAGCTCGAACGACAAGAGGGAGGGCATCGACATCGTCTTCGCCGTGGACATCTCGGGCTCGATGGGAGGAGGGGTCTCCGAAAATGGCAAATTGATTTCCAAGGCGGAGGCCATGCGCCTGGCCGTCAACGATTTTGTGGACAGCCGTCCCAACGACCGCTTCGGCATGGTCGGCTTCGCCTACGACACCTGGATGATGAGCCCGATGACGCTCGACGGGAATTGGATCAAGGAGGTGCTGAAAAACAACCGGAAGCACCTGGCGGGAGCCAGCGGCAGCGGCACGGCGGTCGGCAACGGGATCCTGGGAGGTGTGGAGTTGCTCAAAAAGGCGAAAGGCCCCTCGAAGATCATGGTCCTCGCCACCGACGGGGAAAGCAACGCGGGCATCGCCCCCATGAAGGCCGCGGAAGAGGCGCGGAAGGCGGGCATCCGGATCTACACCCTCGGCATGGGGTTCGGCGGCGGCGCGAACAATTTCCTCAAGGACATCGCGGACAAGACGGGGGGGGCCTTTTTCAGCGTGGCGAATTCCACCAGAATCAACGAGAGCTCCAGCGGGCTCCGGGAGGCATGCCGCCAGATCGACCGGCTCGAGAGATCGAAGTTCGAGCAGAAAAAATTCCGGGTTTATTCCGAGCTTTTCCCCTGGTTCGTGCTGGCCGCCATGGGAATCCTGCTGGCGGATCTGGTCGGCCGCCATACGTTGTGGATGAGGGTCCCATGAAGGCGAGTTTCCTCTTTGCATCCGCCGCCTGGCTTTGGGCCATCCCCTCGCTGGCCGTCCTGGGGGTGTCGCTCTGGAAAATCTCGCTGTGGATCGGTGGCCGCCGCCTGGCCCGTTTCATTTCCCCGAAAATCGCGACCCCCTCGGCGGCGGCGGCCCGGCGGCGGCGGCTCATGGAATTCCGTGTCACGCTCGCCGTGCTGGCATCGCTTGCCGTCACGGCGGCCCGGCCCCTGAGCGGCCCGCGTCCCGGCACTGCGGACCGCAGCGGGGTGGACTTGGTCATCCTGCTGGATGTTTCCAAGAGCATGCTCGTCGAGGACGTCGAGCCCAGCCGCCTCGGGGCGGTCAAAAAGGACCTTCGCGGGTGGTTGAAAAACTCGGCGGGCGACCGCGTCAGCATCGTCCCCTTCGCCGGACAGGCCTTCGTGATGGCCCCGCTGACGTTCGATTATCAGGCGCTGGATTTCGTGCTCGAATCGGCGGGGCCGGACTCGATTTCGGCGGGGGGAAGCAACCTGCCCGCAGCAATCGACACCGCCGCCGAAGTGCTCAGAAACGGCAAGGACAGCGCCCGCGTGATCCTGCTGGTGAGCGACGGGGAGAACCTCCAGGACGATGCCGTGGCCGCCGCGCGCAAGGCCCACGCCGAAGACAAAATCGCGATCCTGACCGTCGGGGTCGGCACGGTCCAGGGAGGGAAGGTTCCCGCGCGGGATTATTCCCCACACTCGAAATACGCGGCCCTGCCGCCGGAAAGACAGGGCGCGAAGGGTTTTGTCCGCAACGAATACGGCACCTGGGTGACCAGCCGGATCGATGAACGGACATTGCGCGGCATCGCGGGCGCGGCGGGGGGACGGTATTTTCCCTTCGCCGTCGGATCGGATACCTTCCGGACTGTCCAGAACCAAAGCCTGCGGCCCCTGGCCCAAAAAAGCCGGGCCGAGCACATCCAGGTCGAAGACTATGTCGAGTGGTTCCAAATCCCCCTGGGCTGCGCCATTTTTTTGATGGCGGCCGGTTCGGCCATCAATCTGCTCCGTCGGCAAACTGCGACCCGCGAGTTCGGGGTGAAAGTCGTCCAGCCGGAAAATTATTCGCCGGGCCCCCAAAAAAACACACCAAACGCGCCAAAATGAATATCAGGCAATCCAATCCCAACCTTCCTTTGTCTTTGTTTGGTGTGTTTCGCGTGTCTGGCGGGTGCCTTCTGCCGGTTCTATTGGCCTCCGCTCTTCAGGCGTCCCCGCTGGAAGATGCGGACAAATTGATCGGGGCCGGCAAAGCGGACGCCGCTGTCGAGATGATGCGGCAGGATGCCAAAAAGGACGAAAAGGATCCCTACCGGCTTTACAATCTGGGGCTCACGCTCTACCGGGCCGGACGCTACGAGGAGGCGATCAACACCTTCCAGGCCGTGGACACGACGAACAGCAGGGACCTGCAAGCCCTGTCGGCATTGCAACTGGGCAACATCCAGTTCCGCCTCGCCCAACAGCTCAGGAAAACCGGGCAGCCCGCCGGGGCGGTGTTCTCGATGGAACGGGCGCTGGGCTATTACGAGAGCGTGAACGAAATCCAGGCCGGCAAGGAATCGAAGACGAATCAAGGCGTCACCACTGCGGAGCTTGAAAACCTCCTCCTCGCCATCGCGAAAGGCTCGATGACCGAAGCGGCCCGCCTCCACGGGTTGGACCGTCTCCGCGAGGAGGAGCCCGTGCTGCGCCGCTCGCTCGAAGCCCTCCAGCGCGCCCGCGAGCTTGCCCCCAAAAATCCCGTGACGCCGCCGCTCATCGCGGAAACCACCGCGCGGCTCGTGGCCAACCTCGATCAGCAGGGCGGCCAGATGGCGAAAGACGCCGACGACACGAAGGACCCCAGGGCCGCCAAGGGCAAACGCCAGCAGGCCGTCGCGAAGTATGAGGACGCGCTGGCCCTCGACCCAAAAAACGCGAAGGTCGCCGCTGCCCGCGACGAGCAGATCAGGAAGATGTCCGCACTGCTCACAAAAGAAGCGGAAGATCAGGCCTCCCCCGCTCTCGCGAAGGACGGCTCGCAACTCGACCCTAAAGACCAGGCCGATCTCGAGCAGGCCAAAACCAAATTGGATGAAGCGCTCGCGCTGGATGCCAAAAACACCAGGGCCGCCGAACTCAACCGGAAGATTTTCAAAAAGCTCGAAGAATCCTACGTCAAACAAGGCGACGATGCGCTGAAGGCCGCCGAAACGGCGGAAGCAGCCCAGAAGAAACTCGAGCTGGTCAAGAAGGCGGCGGACCAGTTTGGGAAGGCCCTGGACCAGAACGCGCAAAATCAGTCTGCGCAGGAGGGGTTGAAAAAGGCCGAAGCGCTCCTTCCGGGCCTGTATGCCGATGCCGGGAAAGCCAATCTGGACAAGGCCAGGGAGATGCAGCCCGGCCCCGCACCCGCAGCGGCACCCGGCGGATTGTCCGATGCGGATCTGAAAAAAACCGCCGATCTCCTGGGAAAGTCCGTCGAAAATCTCGATACCTCCCTCGCCCTCAAACCCGGCGTGGCCGCCAACGAACAGACCCTCGCGGAAGCGCAAAAAATGCTCGACGCCGCCAACGACGAAGCCAACAGGCGCACCGCCGCCGCCAACGGAAGCGGCCCGGCAAGGGAGGACGCAGGCGGACGGGGCGAAAGCGACGCGGCCGACATCGGCGAAGGCAAAATGAAGCCGCTCTCGCTAAATAACATCGGGTCCCAGCGCCCGTTCCTCGGCGACAAATTCTGGAACAAAAAAATCCGCGACTGGTGAGCGCGACCGGGATTGCGCATCAAAAAATGGGCGGAAACGTCAAGAAGTAGAGCGTTTCGCCAATAGACTTCCGTGCGTCCTTGCTGCATACTCGGCATCGCTCTCCCATTCTCCCCCATGAACCGAAATATCAAGAGCTGGCTTTCCATCCCCTTCAAAATGCACAAACTCATTATTCCCCTGATCTGTCTCGGCTTCTGCCTGCAAGCCACCGCCCAGTCTCTCACACCCTTTGGCACCGATATGAAGGTGCCCGCGAAGCAGGTCAAGGCCGCCAATGTCAAGGCCGTCGAACTCGACATCCTCACCCCCGAAAAAACCTCCCTTTGGGTCGTCGAAAACCCCCAGGTCGGCAACGCGGAAAAAACCTTCGCCATCGAGCAGGAGGGAGGGAAGGGCGTCCTGCGCATCACGACGGAGTATTGCGATCCGGCGCGGACGACCGTGCGCGCGCTCCTGCCGGGCGACGGCCCGGCCAACGGCAACGTCTGGGCAAAAAACCAGGCCAGTTACGTTTCGTTCCAATGCAAGAGCAACAAGCCTGCGGAGATGACGTTCCACCTGCTCCAGCGCGGCAAGACGGCGGGGACGTTCCAGGCGGGGTTTTCGGTGAAGCCCGGCGACTGGCAGCGCGTGGTCATTCCGGTCACCGAATTCAAACTCAAAGGCTTCGGCAACGTCGCGGGCGTCGGCGTGCGCGTGGCCTCGGCGGAAAAGGGTGCCGAAGTCCGCATCAAGGACATCCGCGTGGACGGCACGCCGTTCAACGACGCTTCCTGGCTCTCCCACAAGCTCTCGATCAGCCTCAACGGCGACTGGCATTTCGCCACCGACCTCGGCGACCAGGGGATGAAGGAAAAATGGTTCGCGGACAAGTTCGATGATTCGAAATGGCAGGTGCTCAAGTCCGGCCAGCCCTGGCAGCAGCAGGGCGTCGAGCATTACGGCTGGGGCTGGTATCGGCAGCAGATTTTTGTGCCTGCGGAATGCAAGGGCACGCCGCTGACCCTCACATTGTGTCCGATTCCCTCCGATGACGAAGTCTGGTTCAACGGAACGCGCGTCGGCGGCATCAGCAGCGAATACAAATACAAGAACTGGCTGACCCGAAGATACACGGTCCCGCCGGACCTGATCAAATACGGCGAAAACAACACCATCGCCCTCCGCGTCTGGGGCGGCAACATCACGTTCATTGGAAACAACAGCGGCCTCATCAAGGGGCCGCTCACGGCGGAACTCGATCCCTACGCCGTGCGGATGCGCGAACCGGGCGGCAAGGCCGTCGCCGCCCCGCTCTTCGACCTGAGCGAGACCCAGCGCGGCAAGCCGTTCGAGATCGTCTTTGCCTTTCCCTCGGAGGTGGCCAAGGAACCCGGCGCAAAACTGAGCTACCGGCTGAGCGACATCCTCGGCAAGGAGATCGCCTCGGGCTCCGCGCCGCTTGCGCCGGGGGCGGAGGGAACCGTCGAAGCCGTCGTGCCAGTCGATGCGCAGACCGCGCAGAAAATTTACTTCCGCGGGCGCTTCCGCGCCAGCCTGACCGTCGAAGACGCGGCCGGAGCGCCGCAGTATTCCGGCATCCGCGAGGTCGATTGTCTGTCGTTCACAAAGCGCGACGACTCCGCGTTGCCCGCCCTGCCGGAAACTGTCGAAGACACGCCCTACGGCAAGCTCAAGCTCGTGGACGAGATCGATTGCGCGGCACCAGTTCTCTCGGATCCCCATCCTTATCTGGAAAGCGGATTCAGTCATGACGCATCGTATTTCACCCCCGGCGTGCCGGTCGAAACGAAGGTGGTCGATATCCTTGGCAAAAAGGCCCGTGAGAGCGGATACGGCTGGTTCGCCTACCGCATCGGGCGCGGCAAGCTCAAGCCGCACACGACCTACCTGCTCCGCGTCGAATATCCCGAGGACAAGCCGCGCTTTTGTCCCATCGAAGTCCAGACCGGCCAGAATTTCATGGACGTTGGATGGCGCAACGGCACCGCGCCCGACAGTCCTTATGATCCCTGGCCGATCAGCAAAAAATGGCAGTGGTATGACGTGATTCTGCCGCTGGACGACCAGACCGTCGGCACGGGAGGAACCGGCAGCGCCTCCGCCGAGAATGGCGTCTGGGTCTATTTCATGAACAAGCAAAAGCCGGGGGTCTATTACGCCATGTGGCAGGGCGGCCCGGCGGTCGCGCGGATGAAACTCTACGAAATCGATCCCGAGAAAAATGCCCCGGCCATCCAGAAACCCAAGGGCCTGCCCCAGCGCGTGCTTTCCTTTGATTGGGAGCGCCAGCCGGACCATGACCCCGCCGACCTGGTGAAATATGCCAGGCTCATGGGCTACAGCGCCATTTCCCCGGTGATCCTCAAGTGGCACATGGCCAACTACAGCGATCCCCTGAATGGGTATGAGTCGATGACAATTGATGAGCGTGATTATTGGGCGCGCAAAGCCTACGATCCCGCCGCTGGCAAGAACGCGGAATCGCCTTGGCCAGGCAGGAAATCCCAGCACGCCCGTTATCTCGAAGCCACCAGGAAATGGGGCGTGGATTACATCCCACGCTTCGAGTGGGGCGGCTCGTGGGATTTGCCCAAGGAAGCCTGGACGCTCGACACAAACGGCGAACCCGCGAAGCCCAACCGCTTTTTCCAATGGGGCGGAAACCTCCTAAATCCCCTCACCTGGGACGATCTCAAGAAGCTGATGGACCATCTGGTCAAACCCTACGTGAAGGACAACCCCCAATTCACCGGCGTGCTCTGGCGCATCCGCTGTGACCGCATGCGCATCAGTTACGGCAAGGCCGACCTGGAATTGTTCGCGAAGGAAACGAATACCAAGCTCCCGCCAGGCAGCCCCGCGCAATGGGCGGCCTGGGCGACCGGGGAAGGCCGGGCGCAATACGATGCCTGGTGGCACCAGAAACGCGCCGACTTCCACGCCAGACTCGCCGATTTGCTCAAGAGCTACAGAAGCGACCTGACGCTGTATTATTACAACTGGGACGGCGACAAGTTTGGCCTCATTCTGCCTGCAAATACCACGTGGGCGTTCAATAAGAATGTCATCAAGCCACCGCCAGAGGGAGGCCGCGCCGCCTATGAAAAGGACGAAGCGGAGCGCAAAAAGTTCACCGCAGAGGACTATGTCGAAACCCTGCGCACGGGGAACTTCGGCGACGCGAGCGGCGGCATCAACCGCGCCGACTACGGAATTCGTCCGAACCTCTACAAGGACATCAAAGGCATCCAGCTTTTCGCCCCGGCCAACTACCTCTGCTACGCGGACAAGCCGGATTACCTGAGCTACTTCCAGACCGCCGACGGCCTCGCCGTGAGCAACGTCGTTCCCTACGACGAAATCGGCGCCCGCTCGATCAACCCGAAATACGAGGGCAGCATGATCACGCCCGCCGGAGCGCCTTTCAGCATGGCACTGGAACTCCTGCCTTATTTCCACGGCGACGCCCGCACGCTCAACTACACGGTCTATACCTACGGGCGCGGCTTCGCCGACGCCCACCGGCGCTTTGCCCAGGCCTTTCTGGCGCTGCCCGCAATTCCCGGAACCGTGGTGGATCAGGGGGACAAGGACCTTAAGGTTCGGACCTATGCCTCCGCAAACGGAACTTATGTCGGCGTGGCCTACAAAGGGTATGAAGGAAAGAAATTGACCGTGAAAATTCCGGCCAAAGCCGGGGCGAAGATCACGAACCTGGTGACGAACGAGACCGTGCCGACGACCTCCTCCGGCAGCGATCTCTCATTCGCTGTGGACTCCGGGCCGATGGAGCTGAACGCTTATCTGGTTCAGTAGCCGCAAACCCAGTGAAGATTTTCGCCGTCCTCGCTTTCTGCGCCTCCGGGACGCTTGTGCTCTCCGCGCCCGAACCTCCGGCGCCGCCGTTTGGCAGCGCCGCAGTGCCTGCGGACGCCGGTTCTCCGCCCGCGATCAGCCTTGCCGGGGAATGGCGTTTCGCCGCCGATCCCGGCGAACAGGGGATGCGAAAAAAATGGCATGAGCCTGCTTTCGATGATTCCTCCTGGAAAACGCTCGCCACCGGCAAATCGTGGCGGAGCCAGGGCGTCGAGCATGACGGCTGGGGGTGGTTCCGGCGGGAGATGATGGTGCCGAAGGCCTGCGCCGGCATGCCGCTCATTCTGGAACTCGGGAAGACCGAATCCGACGACGATGTCTGGTTCAACGGCGTGCGGGTCGGCGGCCTGCATGGCAAATACAAATACCGGAACCTCTCCCGCCGTGTCTATGCCGTGCCGGCCTCGCTCATCCGTTATGGCAAAGCCAACACCATCGCCCTTCGCATCTGGGGCGGCGACCTCACGTTCATCGGGGAACCCAGCCAGGGACTCGTCGCGGGGGAGTTCGCGGCCACGCCGGATCCCTATGGGGTGTCGTTCCGCGAGGCGGGTGGCGCGGAACAGCCCGCGCAGGGGTTTGACCTCAGCGATGCCGCGCGCGGCAAGCCGTTTGAGATGATCTTTCGTGTTCCCGGGGAAAAAATCAGCGGTCCGGCGACGCTGCAATGCACGCTGACCGATGTCGCCGACGGGCCCATCGCCCTTCTCGAAGCGCCGGTGGAAAAGGGCGCGGACGGAACGGCCTTCGCCGTGGTAAAAGCCAACCCGGCCCTCGCGCGGACACTGGCCCAGCGCACCCGCTTCCGGGCAAAGCTCGTGGTCCGGGACGCGCCGGGCAAAATCCTGCACGAATCGCTCAGGGACCTGGATCATTTTTCCTTCGCCAGGCGCGACAACCTTCAGCTTCCTCCGCTCGCCAACGCGGGCGAAGAGGAGACACCCTATGGCCGGTTGAAACTCGTGGACGAGATTGACTGCGGGCTGCCCGACCAGGACGACCCACATCCCTACCTTCAAAGCGGATTCGACAAAGCCCAGGAATTCATGACGCCCGGGCCGCCGGTGAACGTCTCGGTCCGGGAAATCCTCGGCAAAAAGGCGCGCGAGTCGGAAACTGGCTGGTTTGCCTACCGCATCGGTCGCGGCAAACTGAAACCCCACGGCACGTATCTGCTGCGGATCGAATACGCCGACGACAAGCCGCGCTATTGCCCCATCGAAATCAGCGCGGGGCGGAATTTCCTCGATGTCGGCTGGCAAAGCGGCGTCGGTGCTGCGGACGATCCCTATGACCCTTGGCCGATCAGCCATTCGTGGCACTGGTATGACTCCATCGTTTCGCTGGACAAGGAAACCACCGGCACGAGCGGCGCCAACGGAGCGCCCACGGAAAACGGCGTCTGGGTGTATTTCGTCAACAAGGTCACGCCCAACAAATACTATGCCCTCTATGACGGCGGCCCGGCCATCGCCCGGATGAAACTTTACGAGATCGACGCGGAAAAAGATGCCCCCGCGATCAACCTTCCAAAGGATCTTCCCCGGCGCACGCTCATGTTTGACTGGGAACGCCAGGCCGAAGCGGAACCGGGGGACGGCGTGCGCTACGCCAAGCTCATGGGCTACAACGCCATTTCTCCCATTATGCTCAAATGGGGCCTGGCCAACTGGGGCGAGCCGCTCAACGGCTATCACACCTTCGGCGAGGATGCCGCAAAATACATGGTCAACAAGGACTACAAGCCGGGTGCGAACGCGCGGCCCGCCGTGGCCGGAAAAGATTCCCAACATTTGAAATATCTGGCCGAGACCAAACGCCACGGCATCCGCTACATCCCGCGCGTCGAATACGGCGGCTCGCTCGACATCCCGGAAGGA
Source organism: Terrimicrobiaceae bacterium (assembly GCA_041675465.1). GTDB lineage: Bacteria > Verrucomicrobiota > Verrucomicrobiia > Chthoniobacterales > Terrimicrobiaceae > QYQL01. The sequence continues at coordinate 15,252 of JBAYTU010000074.1, forward strand.
CTGCGCGCCATCGGCCCCGACGGCAATCCCGCCAAGCCGAACCGTTTCGGCACCTGGTGCGCCGACCTGCTGCAGCCGACGACCTGGGACGATCTCAAAAAATTGATGGACCATCTCATCAAGCCCCATGCGAAGGACAATCCCCAGTTGACCGGCGTCCTCTGGCGCATCCGGCAGGACCGGATGCCGATCAGCTACAGCAAATTCGATCTCGACCTGTTTGCCAGGGAAACCGGCAAACTTCCCGCCGGATCGGAACAGGAACAGCGCGCCTGGACGGCGGGCGCGGGCAAGGCGGGCTACGACACATGGTGGCTCGAGAAGCGCGCGCAATTCCACGCCAGACTGGCCGCGTTGCTGCGGAGCTACCGTCCGGACATGAGGCTTTATTATTACAACTGGGACGGCGACAAATTCGGAATGGTCCTCCCCAGCATTACGACATGGGCGTTTCTCGGGGAAATCGCCGTCTCCAAGGATGGTGCCAATTTCAGCAACGACGGCTCGGGCAACGGATCGGCCGTTTACGGGAAGGATCGCGAGGATCGTAAAAAGCTGACGGGTGAGGACTACATCAACGTCATGCGCTCGGGCGATTTTGGTGCCGCAGCCAAGCTGAAGAGTTCCCGGGCCGATTACGCCATTCGGTCGGAGATGTATCGCGGCATCAAGGGCGTGGAAATCTTCGCCCCCGCCAACTTCCTCTGCTATGCGGACAAGCCGGACTATTTGAATTCCTTCCAAACCGCCGAAGGGCTCGCCGTGAGCAACTGCGTCTCCTACGACGAGATCGGCGCAAGGACCATCAATCCCCGCTACGAAGGCAGCATGACCACCCCCGCGCCCGCCGCCTTCAGCATGGCGTTGGAGCTGCTCGCGTGGTTCCACGGCGACGCCCGGACCCTGAGCTACACGCCCTACACCTATGCCCGCGGCTTCGCCGACGCCCACCGCCGCTTTGCCCAGGCCTTTCTGGCCATCCCCGCCATCCCCGGCACCATCGTGGACCAGGGCGACGAGGATGTGAAAGTGCGGACGTATCTTTCGCCCAATGGAACCTATGTCGGCGTTGCTTACAAAGGGTTCGTCGGCAAGAAATTCACCGTAAAAGTCCCCGTCGAAGCGGGAGCGAAAGTGACAAACCTTATGACCGGCGAAGCCGTCGCGGCGAATGCCACGGGCGACGGCCTGTCCTTCACCGTAGATTCCGGGCCAATGGAACTGAAGGCGTTTCTCATCTTTCCAGCAAGGAGACATCCATGAGCCACTTCCACAAAATCAAAACGATCCCATACGACGGGCCGACAAGCCAAAACGCGCTGAGTTTCAAACACTACAATCCAGACGAGGTGATTGATGGGAAACCCCTGAAACAACATCTGCGTTTTTCCATCGCCTACTGGCATTCATTTCGCGGAACGGGGGCCGATCCATTCGGGTCTGGCACGATTCGGCGTCCTTGGGAAAAGGGAAAAGATCCCGTTTCGGTGGCCACGGTGCGGATGGAGGCGGCCTTTGAATTTTTCACCAAAATCCAGGTGCCGTTTTATTGTTTTCACGACCGCGACATCGCGCCCGAAGGACTCAGCCTGCGGGAAACGAACCGGAATCTGGACAAGATCGTGGCGCACGCCAAACAGCTGCAAAAAGCCACCGGCATCAAACTGCTCTGGGGCACCGCCAACCTTTTTTCCCATCCGCGTTACATGTGCGGAGCCGCCACCAACCCGGATGCGCATGTTTTTGCCTATGCCGCAGCGCAAGTGAAAAAGGCCCTGGAAGTCACCCGGGAACTGGGCGGGGAAAATTACGTGTTTTGGGGCGGGCGCGAAGGTTATGAAACGCTGCTCAACACGAACCTCAAACGCGAACAGGATCATCTGGCGGCGTTCCTGCACATGGCGGTGGATTACGCGAAGCAGATCGGATTCCAAGGGCAGTTCCTCATCGAACCGAAGCCGAAGGAGCCCACCAAGCACCAATATGATTTTGACGTGGCCAGCGGCATCGCCTTCCTGCGGACGTACGGGCTGGAGAAGCATTTCAAATTCAATATTGAAACCAACCACGCCACACTCGCGGGCCACACTTTCCAGCACGAAATCGAAGTGGCGGCGGCGGCGGGAATGCTCGGTTCGATTGACGCCAACAGCGGGGATATGCTGCTCGGCTGGGACACGGACCAGTTCAACACCGATGTGAAGGAACTGACCCTGGCGATGGTTTCCATTCTGCGAGCGGGCGGACTGGGATCGGGCGGGTTCAACTTTGACGCGAAGCTGCGCCGGTCCTCGATCGATATGGAGGACTTGTTCCACGCGCACATTGGGGGAATGGATGCGTATGCGCTGGCGTTCAAGCTGGCCCGACGCATCCTGGCGGAGGGAAAATTTGAGAAGCTGGTGAAGGACCGCTACGCGTCCTTTGATTCCGGATACGGCAAGGATATTGAAAAACGCCGGATCGGTTTCAAGGAACTTGAGAAATTGACCCTCGGAAAACTGGGTGAGCCAACGCCCCGAAGCGGACGGCAGGAATATCTCGAAAACCTGCTGAACACCTACCTGCAGTCACGGGTGTCCGGTTAACTGCCTGAGGAAGTTTTGGAACGATCATAAAATGAGCGCATTACAGATGAAAGTGGATGTGACGCATTTGAATTCCCCCCAATGCTCTTTGGCGTGAATTCCGGCCGATTTGTGACATTTCCCCATC
>JBAYTU010000075.1:0-17358 GCA_041675465.1 Terrimicrobiaceae bacterium
AGGCTCTTACCTCCCAAAGCCTGCGGAACTTTCACATTCCCACCGGACCCCGTTCCAAGATCCCCGTGATTATCTCGAAATAAAACTCCCCCGATTCCCCGCGATTATCGCGACGCGTAACAGAAATGGCTTATCCTCTCATCCGAACAGGGCGAAATCACGGCCAAAAGGACCCTTGATGAGCTCAGGCCGAACATCAATGCCCTGTTTCTTCTCGAGGCCCAAAAGCGGGCCCGCGAATTCCAGAAAAAGCCCGCCGCTCCTCAGTGAATCAGAAATTTGACGATTGCCGCAGTCGCGGCGAGTTGTCCGATCCAAAAGAGAAACATCCATTTGATGACCTCCGCCTTGATTTCGGCACCGTCCTGTTTTGTCATGAGCCGCTTGGTCAGATCGTCTTCCTGTTCACGGAAGGCCATCTCCAGGCTTTCCGCGATGGCGCGCGCCTTCGGCGGCTCGATTTGCGCGGCCTCAAGGATGTCGAGGATCTTCGTCGTGCTCATGCGGGAAATATGCCCGGCGGCGCTGGCCGGGTCAAGCGGAGAGAGGTCACCCAAATCCGCGGCACAAAATGAAACAATCCGGGTTTTTCAGGTCCTTCCCGGAACCTGACAGATCTTGGAATTTCATTTCCGGCTGGTATTGTGACAAAAATGTCACATGCCAAATCCCTTGGAATTATGTAAAATCACTGCGATGAACAAACGGTATTTTCTTGTCATACTAGTCGCATTGGCCCCGCTTTCGTTGTTTTCTGCGGACATTCCTGCCTTGGAATCCAAAGCGAAGGGGGGAGATGCAGAAGCCCAATTTGAGTTGGCGCGGATTTACCTCAAAGGGGGTGACGGGGTTTCAAAGGATGTCATGCGCGCATTTGAACTGATGACTTCCTCCGCGAACCAGGGCCACGCGGAAGCAATGGGCGGAGTCGGATTTTTTTATGCCAACGGCATTGCCGTGCCCAAGGACGAGGCGAAGGCGGTCGAGTGGTTCCGCAAGGGGGCCGGGAAAGGAGGGCCAAAAGCACAGATCAACCTCGGCAAAATGCTCGCCGAGGGCAAGGGGGTGGAAAGGAATGAGGTGGAGGGAAGAAAATGGATCAAGACGGCGGCGGATCAGGGGCAGCCGGACGCGGCCTATTTGATGGGCACGATTTTCTTCTTCGGCGATTACGGCCAGGCCGTGGACTATGCGGCGGCGTATCCGTATCTCCTCAAGGCCGCCGAGAGCGGGCATCCGAACGCGCAGAACACCGTCGGTGTCATGCTCGAAAACGGGCAGGGGGTTGCCGTCGATGCAGCCAAGGCCGAAGAATGGTATCGGAAGGCCGCACGGCAGGGATACGCCAAGGCGCAGGCGAACCTCGGACGCGTGCTCGGCCCCGAAGTCCAGGACCGGTCGCGAAGGGTCGAGGCGGTGACATGGCTGCTCGTCGCCGCAAAAAAGGGAGAAATCACCGCGCAAAAAACGCTGGAGGAAACCCGTGCCGGCCTGAGCCCGGACGACCTGGCCCAGGCGCAAAAACTCGCCGATGACGTGGAGAAGACCCTCCGCGCGGCCCCCGCATCGAAATAAGCGCCGGAGGGTGCCGTCAGCGCCCACTTGTTTTCCGCCCAATCCGAAAAATGGGACGACACGGCGGTCGTCCCTCCAGGGCATCGACGCGACCGTCTCTTCAAAAACTCCTTTCCGCGAGGGGCGGAGCGGCGCAATCCTTGTCCATGAACGAACCTGGGAGACGACACCCGGCCCATCCGCCTCTGCACGAGGGGTTCAACTCACCGACCATCGTGTTTCTGACCGTCTGCACGGCCGGACGCAAGCCGGTGCTTGCCGAGGCCGACGCACAGGCGGTGCTCCGCGCGGCTTGGGACGGCGCGAAATCCTGGAGGGTCGGAAGATATCTGCTCATGCCGGACCACGTGCATCTCTTTTGCGCGCCAGCGGAATTCCCGCCAAGACCGCTCAACCAATGGGTGGCCTTCTGGAAATCGCGGGCCGCGCGCCATTGGCCGCGACCGGAAGATTCCCCGCTCTGGCAAAGAGATCATTGGGACACCCAATTGCGCCGCTCGGACAATTACACGGAAAAGTGGCGATATGTGTTGGAGAACCCGGTGCGGGCAAAACTGGTGGAAAGGGTCGCAGACTGGCCGTATCAAGGCGAAATGCACGTCTTGGTGTGGTAAAAGACGGGGTGCGCCTGGAGGGCGCTGCGCCGTCAGCGCCCACTTGTTTTCCGCCCAATCCGAAAAATGGGACGACACGGCGGTCGTCCCTCCAGTTCAGTTGCCGCTGAGCGCTTCCAGCGAAGCCTGCATGGTTTTCTGGTTGAATGCCTCGTCGCCGTAGAGGGCGCGATACTGCTCGTTCGCGCTGGCGAGGGAGTCGTAGTAGGCCTGGTTGGCTGCGGCATCGTTGTTCGCCGTCGCCGGCTGGCTAAGGGCGTTGTCCACCGACTGCACGAACGAATCGGCGATCTGCTGCTGCGCGGCGGCGACGGTCGGCGGCTGGCTTCCTCCCTCTGTCGGAAGGAGCGCTGCGGGCATGGGGACTCCCGGATCCAGCTCCAAGACGGAAGCGTCCGCGCCAGATGCCGCCGGATTTCCATCCGGGACTGCCGCGCTGGTGACGGTCCCGCCCGGGGAAGCGGCAATCGCTGGGCGCATCCCTGGGAAAGATCCGCCCGGGTAAGACGCCGCAGTTCCCGGTATGGCAGCGGTCGCCGCACGTCCGGAGGATGCCGGGGCGCTTGGTCGGGAGGCACCGGGAGCGCGGCGGGCAGCCGGATCGGATGCTTGGGCCACTGTGGTCGCTTGGGTGGGGGGAACGACGGAAACTTGGGAAGCTGTCGGCTTCTGCAAAACCGGCTCCTGGACGTTGACCCGCGTCGACCCGGCGGATGAACCGGTTTTGTTTGTCGACATGTCGGCGGCGGGGGCGGGGTTCCCGGCGGCAGTCTTTCCTTCGGCGGAAGCGGTCGGGGAAGAAGGTCGGGGTGCCGGGCGATCGAGCGCGGACTTGACTCCCCAGCCGACCAAGGCGAGGGCAAAAATTCCGAGTGTTGCAAAAAGGGAAGTTTTCATGGAAATGGAGGGACGACCGCCGTGTCGTCCGATTTCTTTGTGGCAATGGGTGCTGACGGCGCAGCGCCCTCCATGCTGAAAAAGCAGACTGGCGCCGGAGGGAATCCGACGCCAGTCGCTTATTGGGTTTGTTGTTTCAGGAGACCCTCGTGAAAGGACATCCGGAACAAAGGTTCAGTTTTTCTCGCGGGTTAAGGAGCGACCACGCCGCCATCCACCGCGCGACCGACGTGCATGTCCGTCAAGGCGATACCGGCTGTGGAAAGCACGAGGTTGTTTTTGATCGCGTCGTAGACCGTCACTTTATCGCCGCTGGTAATGCTGTTGAGACGATACATATTCTCGTAGCCCCAAGCCGTGTAAGCTCCCTCGGTGATCTTCGCTTTGTCAGTGGCGCTCATGGTCGTGTTAGCGGGCTGGCCGGGGGTTCCGGCGATGTCGGTGAGAATCACTCCATTGTAGCCAAGGATCTTAGCTCCGTTTTGCCGTGCGGTCACCGCATCGTTAAGCGACAACCATGTCACCAACAAGAGATTCTGCGGTGCGCCGAACGCATCATCGCCAAACTCGTCCAGAACAGTCACAGAAGTACCCGTTTTTCCGAGATCGTTCTTAAGGGTGGTGCCGCTATCGTAGCCGCCGTTGCCATCAACATCCTGTCCCCAGACAGTCGAGGCGTTGGAGGTCGATTGGCCGGGCAGCACCGGGTCGTTCACGCCACCGGCGGGAACGAGCTGAATCGTTGTCAATTCTGTGGCAGTGGATACGTTGGTCACGTATTGACTCACAGTCTTTGTGATTCCATAGCCTGTTTCCGCCAAGTAAGTGGTGCGGGTGCCGGAACCGTCGTTGCGCCCGGTGACGAAGACCTTTTGGGTATCCCCCGCAACGCCGGTGAAGAGGCGCAGCGGCTGGAAGCCACTGCTCAACAGCGCCCGGAACTGCTGGGCCGTGATGTTCGTGAGAGAGGTCGGAGCACCCTCGCTGGCGATCATGGTGAACACGATCACGCCTGCCGCAGGCGTGGTTGGCTGGAGCGGGTAGGCTCCATACGGAGTGGACGACTTCGTCACGTCCGAGAACGCGATGTCCGACGCTTCCGCCACCTGTCCTGAGGTTATGTCAGGCAATTCGGCTCCGGCGGCTGTGGCTGTTGTGGCACCCAATACCGAACTCGGCAAGTAGGTCGGAGGCAGCGGATCCGTCACCGGGACCAGGGCGCGAATTCCCTCCACAGAGCCGGTGAAACAGCACTTGATCGTGGTGGTTCCATCGACCCCAGGGAATTTTCCGATGAAGATCGAACGCTTGGAACCGTTGAAGCCTCCCGCAGCCTTGTCGTGGGCGAATTTGAACGTTCGTGTTTCAATTGGTTCCGCAAGAAAGCGGGCTTTGATGCTCTCCAGCGTGGCCTTTTGGAACGCGGTGGCACCGGTGATGTTGACGGTCACGTCGGCGTGAGCCGAGGAGATGAAGGCGAGCGCCAGTGCGGCCCCGCCGATGATGGATTTGAGTTTCATGGTATTTTAGAGTTTTTTTGTTTGTTGGGTTGAATCAGGATTGATTTTTCGACATTTTGCGGCGGCGCACGGCGATGAAGCCGATGGCGAGAGCCGCGCTGCCGAACAGAGCGTATGTGGAAGGCTCGGGGACGGCCGCGATAAACGAGACGTTGCCCGTGCTGTCGAGGGTCAGAGAACCTTCGTAGGTTCCGGTGCGGATGGCCGCGCCTTCACCGTATTGTCCAGAGACGTCGTTCCGTGCCTGGATGCGGTAAAGGTCGAGCGCAAACTCGACATTCGACTCGGCACCGAAGCTGGCAGCGAATGTTCCCGCAGTTCCGACCTGCTGGACACCGCCGCCGAAAATGCCAAAGGCATCTCCTTGCTGCCCAGGGGCCAGAAACGGATTCGTTTCGTCAATGGCAGAGACGCTTGTCGGCGAAACAACCACCGCCGCATTGTAACTGTTGGCTCCCGTGGCATCATCGAAGGGAATGTTCATGTCCCTGATGCCTTTGGCACCAGTGTCCATGTTGTTACTTGTATTCACGGTATAGCCAGTCGAGTTCGCCGTCCCCACAGTCCCAACTCCGGAGCGGGATTGACCCACGTAGAGGGTGCGATGAGGATCGCCGTTTTGCAGGGTGGGACTGGTAGCGCTCGTTCCCCAGACACCGGCGACGCCCATGTAGAGGTTCGTGGCGCTGGCCCAGCTTGCGCCGAAAGCGGCGTTCAACTGGGTGCTGATGTCGATGGTGTTGAGGATGTCCGATGTCGCATTGCGGAATACGGTGGCCGTGTTGCCGAGGCTGACGTAAACCGTGTCGGTATCGCCTTCCTGCTGGAAATACAGCACCAGATCTCCCGGCGTGTAGAATGAGTTGGCGGCATTCGCGCTGAGCGCCGAGATCGCAAGCGATCCGGCGGCCAGGGCCAATACACGCAACTTGGATTTGATTAGTTTCATGTGTTTTTTATTTTTTTGTTGGTTGTGGCAGCGGCTGAAACTCACCCGAACAAGCATGGGCCTTCGCCAACTGTCGGGAGCAGAAATCCCCGAAATCCGGGGCGGTGGCCAGAAGAGTATTGTTACAATTTCGTCACAAACGAAATTGGGACAGACTGCCGGAGGGCGATGCTCGTGGGGAGGGGGAACACAATCAGTCGACGCCCGCAGTGAACGGCAGTGGAAGTAAAGAACCCCGGGGCAAGCCCCGAGGCATTTGGAGGGACCGGCGCTGTCCGGTCCGTTGCCATCCACGGACGACACGGCGGTCGTCCCTCCGGCAAGAATGCCGAAGCAGGCTTCGGAGTATCGGACCCAATGGGAATGAATGAGGAATGGGCCCGAAGAGACTTGCCCCGGTAATCCGGATCGGAGAGAACCAAACCCGTGAAAACACCCCATGCTTTGGCGTTGACGGCCTTCCTTGCCACGAGCCTGTTCGTTTTGACGGTCGCCCTTTACCTGCCGGTTTCATCCTTCGAATTCCTGAATTTTGACGACAACCTCTACGTCACGGAAAACCTCGGCGTTTTGCGCGGGTGGGATGCGGGAGTGATCGCCCGCGCGTTCGGGGCACAGATCGCCGGGAACTGGCAGCCGGTCACATTTTTCTCCCATGCCTTGGATGTCCAGATGTTCGGGTTGGACGCAGGCAGGCACCATCTTGTCAGCGTCCTGATCCACGCCGGGAATGCGGTGCTGTTGTTTTTCCTGGTGCGTGCCCTTGGCGGGGGGCTGTGGGCGGGCTTTTTTCTGGCGGCGATTTTTGCATGGCATCCCCTGAGAGTCGAATCCGTGGCATGGATCGCCGAGAGAAAGGATGTGTTGAGCACGATGTTTCTGCTGCTGGCAATCTGGACGTATGTGGGGTTTGTCCGGTCGGGAAAATGGTGGCTCTACGCCATGTTGGCGGTGTTTTTTTGCGCCGGGTTGATGGCCAAGCCCATGTTGGTCACCCTGCCTTTCGCCTTGCTCCTTCTCGACTGCTGGCCGCTGAAACGTTTCGCGGGCCGGTCCGGGAAATCGAAGGGAGAGCCGGCCACGATGACGTGGCCACCGCTCTTGAAGGAAAAGCTCCCCCTCTTCGGAATCTCGCTGGCTTTCTGCGCCATCACTCTGGCCACGCAACAAAATGCCTCCGCCGTCCGGGATTTGACGGCGCTTCCACTGGATGTGAGAATCCAGACGGCGATCGTCGCCTACGCCGGATACTTGGAAAAATTCTTCTGGCCGGTGAACTTGGGAGGCTATTACACGCACCCCCATGCCTGGCCTTGGTGGGAGGTCGCCCTGAGCGGAGGGTTTTTGCTGGCCGTGAGCTGCACCGTTTTCCGCGTGCGCCACAGCAGGCCTTGGTGGATCGTGGGCTGGCTTTGGTATGTCGGGACACTCGTCCCGGTGATCGGGCTCGTCCAAGTGGGCAACCAGTGGATGGCTGACAGATACACCTACATCCCCACGATCGGGATCGCCGCCGCGCTCGTCTGCGAAGCCGTGACATGGGCCGGAGCCTCCCGCTCGAGGAATGTCATGGGGACGCTCGCAGCCGTTGCGGTTCTGGCTGCGTGCCTGGCCGCCACATCCAAGCAAATCCCGACTTGGAGGAACTCCCGGACGGTTGCCGCCAACGCGATCTCAACGGGTGGCGGCAGCTCCGGCATGCGGACCAATGTCGCCATTTCCGAGGCGCAGGCCGGTCGGATGCGGGAAGCCTTGCGGGCATTCGAATCCATTTGCCGGGACTATCCCTCGGACCCGGACGCCTTCAACAATCTGGGGTTTGCCCTCCTGTCCGACGGGCGTCCCCGCGAAGCGATCCCTCCCCTCGAGCGGGCGATCCAACTGAAACCCGATTACCACGGTGCCCGGATAAACCTTGGCAAGGCGTATTTCTTGTGCGGTGCCAACGACGAGGCGATCGCCGAATTCGAAAACGTGATCCGATCCGATCCGGGAGATCCCTCCGCCTACGTGTATGCCGCCATGATTTATGCAAGCGATCCCAAATTGCGCGATCCCGGCAAGGCCGTGCAAAGAGCGGAAACCGGAATTTCGCTCACCCCCCGCGAAAATCTTTCCGCGATCGAGGCACTCGCAACGGCTTACTCCTCCGCCGGGAGATTCCGCGAGTCTTTGGAGGTTCTCGAAAAGGCCGCAAGGCTCGCAAAGAGCCAGGGAAAACTCGAATGGGAGTCCCGGCTCAGGAAAAAATCCGAGGCCATCCGCAGCCAGGCAACCCCTCCCTAAGGCTGGTGATTCCTCTTGAAAACGGAGACAAAGAACCGAGAGCGGAGCGGGGTGGTCGCAACGTCGTTCCCCCAAGCGGCCTCGGATGTTTCGGGGCCGGTGAATTGGATCAGCCCCACGGGTTGCATGTTCCGTTTCACATATCCGCCCACCCAGTCAAGCAGCAGGTGGCTGGAGTCTGGCCTGGGGAGCCATGACGTGGGAATGGATACGAACACGAGGCATTCCGGCGGGTTTTGTTCTATCTCGCGGATCATGTCCTCCTGCATTTTTCTGGCGAACGGCTGCGGTTCCATGAGCGGATAGGTGTAAATCTGGGCGGTGGAGGAATGACGGCGCGCGTAGAAGTATATCTGCGGTTCCGAGCCGATGACGGCTATGCGCTGGTCTTTGCGGGTGTTCTCCCCAATAAACTTGGCGATGTCGGGCGACTCGGGGAAGGGGTTCACCCCATAGACAGCCCGGCAGGCTTCGCGGGGTGGAAGCGAAAAGAAAACCGCCCGGTCTGCATACAGGCTCTGCGCGCAGGCGACGGTTGCAACCAACAGGGGGAGATGACGCAGCCACGGCACGGGATGAATTTTTGCGAGCCACTGCCCACCCGATGAAACGGCGAGACCGACGAGCAATGCGACAGCGGGCACAAAAGCAATGAAATAGTGGCCGCGGAAGTAAAGTCCCGGGCAAACCGCCAAGAAGGAGAAAACAAAAAAACCGGATAGAAAGACGCGCGTGTTCGGTGCCAGTCGCGCGACACACAGGCCGACCACTCCAAGCCCCGCAATCATCCAAAGCAATGGGGCCGCTTGAAAAATCGCCGCGAATGCGGCTTTCGCGTTCCCGAGGCCCGTGTGAAATGGAAGGATGGCCGCGTATTCACGCGCGTAGGAAATCGTCCAAAACCAGAATTGCGGAAACACCCCCGCGAATTTCAGCCAGATGCAAACGGCGAGAAAAGGAGTCGCGCATCCGAGCGAATAGACCCCAAGGCGCGCCAGCACACGATGAGGCGCAATCTTCGCGCCGACGCTGGCCCACGCCAGATAAAGCCCGCCAAAAATCCCGAAGAACACGCCCGGTTGTTTCATCAGGAAGGCAACGCCAAACAGGCTTCCGCAAAAAAAGCAGGCGGGAAGACGCGCGGTTTTTTCGATGCGAAGGAGCATCCATGTTCCAAGCAATGCCGGAAGCATGACAAAATGCGTGGCATGGGCGGCGAGGCCGAGATAGGCCGGGCTCAACGTCATCAGCGCATACGCTGCGGCTGCGATGGTTGCCTCGTGGAAATCGAAAAAAATCCGCGCGATCAAATAAAACACCGCCAACGTGGCGGCATGAACCACAAGCAGGCCCAGATGAATTCCTGCCGGTGTCTGACCGAATACGCCCATCAAGAGGGCATAGGCGAGATAAATGCCCGGCATTTTCATGTTGCAGGCGAGCTGGTAGGGAGGGATGCCTTCCAGAAGAAGCTGGCCGGCATAGGCATATTCCCCCTCGTCTCGTTCAAGTGGAAAATCCAGCAGCCGCACGCGCACAGCCACACAAACGAGCACCAGAACGGCAAGAATGGCAACCGGCAGCCACTTCATGGGATTGCGATACAGGCGGACGGGATGCCTTTGTGTTTCTGTTCTGGCATCACGGACTCTGCGGCGGAATGGCTCGAACCGTCGGAAAAACAAAAGACGCCGGGGCGGACAGGCCCATCCGTGCCAACCGGAATCTCACCCCTGTTTCAAGGCAGCCGATCCCGTATTCAATGCTGCGCTTCAAGTTGATCGAGGAGGCTTCGGGGAAATATTTTGCCGGGCAACTGACTTCCGCAATTCGATAGCCGACCCAATGGATTTGCGCCAAGATTTGATTGTCGAATACGAAGTCGTCCGAATTTTTTGACAGATCCAATTTCATCAGCAATTCGCGGGAAAACGCACGGTAACCGGTGTGGTATTCGGAGAGCTTGGCACCAAGCAGCAGATTTTCGAGAAATGTGAGAATGCGGTTGGCGGCATACTTCCAAAAAGGCATGCCTCCAGCCATGGCCTGTCCTCCCAAAATACGCGACCCAAGCACGCAATGGTAAAGTCCGTTGCCGATCATCGAAGCCATCGCGGGAATGAGCTTGGGCGTGTATTGATAATCGGGGTGAACCATAATGACGATGTCGGCTCCCTCCTCCAGTGCGAGACGGTAGCAAGTCTTCTGGTTGCCACCATAACCCGTGTTGGTCTCATGGACGTGGACTTTCGTGTGCGGGAGGGAACGGGCTATGGAAATCGTCTGGTCCTCGCTCGCGTCGTCCACGAGAATGACCAGATCCACGATGCCTTGCCCGATGACCTCGGCGTGAGTTTTTTCGAGGGTGTGGGCCGCATTATATGCAGGCATGACAACCACAATCTTTTTCCCGTTCAGCATTTAGTGGGGTATGGCAAAGAACATGGTGCGTTTAGTGGCGCCCCCCCCTCGAACAAGGAGAGCAAGATCCAGCGGCCCAACTTACTCACCCGAACAAGCATGGGCCTTCGCCAACTGTCGGGGACAGAAATCCCCAAAATCCGGGGCGGTGGCCAGAAGAGTATTGTTACAATTTCGTCACATTCACGCCGCAGAGGGGGGATGTGGGGAAATCTGAGACTCAAACATCCCGCCCCACCGGGAAGTCGGCGGGAGGGGGAGGCTAAAGCGGATCAGGTTTGCAGGGCCGAGGCGATCCGCTCGCAGACGGTTTTCAGCGTCTTGACGCGCGCATACCATTTGAAGTTGGCCGGCACCACCGTCCAGGGCGCCTGCCCGGTGCCCGTTTTTTCAAACATCTCCTCCGCCGCCTCGGCGTGCTCGCTCCAATGCCTGCGGTTCCGCCAGTCCTCGTCGCTGATCTTCCAGTGCTTGTAGGGGTCCGCCTCCCGGCGTTTGAACCGTTCGAGCTGCTGGTCCTTGGTGATGTGCAGGAACAGCTTGATGAGGATGACCCCGCTGTCCGCCAGCGACCGCTCGAATTCGTTGATCTCGCGGTAGGCCCGCCTCCATTCCTCCTCGGAACAAAACGCCTCGACCCTCTCGACGAGAACCCGCCCATACCAAGACCGGTCGAAAATGACCATCTCCCCCCGCGCGGGCAGCTTGTTCCAGAACCGCCACATGTAATGGTGCGCGTATTCCTCCGGGGTCGGCTTCACGATCGAATAGACCCGCACCAGCCGCGGGTCCAGCCGCTCGACCACCCGCTTGATCGAACCGCCCTTCCCGGCCGCATCGGGACCTTCCATGACCAGGACCACCGAGTTTTTCCGTTCGCGCAGCTCGAGCTGCATGTTCAGGAGCTGGAGCTGGTATTGCTTGAGCTGCTTCTTGTAGTCCTCCTGGTCGAGGGATTTCGACTGGTCCAGCCCGTCGAGTGAAATGCGTTCTTTGGCCATGCAACAGGTAAAGGTTGCCCCCGCTCATAACGGGAATTGCCAGGGAGGGAAAGCCCGGAAACCAGAAATTCAGACATCCTGATGGCACCCGGGGGAAAATGGTGGATACGCGATTGGCAGGGATGCGCCCGTCAACCAGGCGGCCCGCAGGGAGACGCGGGGGGGGCGGCGCGAGTCAACTGAGCGCCGTCCGTCGGGAGAAGTCGGCGGGTTCGGCGATCCCTACCGAAAAATCGGCGAACCAGCGCGCCAGCGCACGCGCCCCACACGGGCAGGATGCCCATGCTCCCTGGCCAGCCATTGCCGATTGGCAGGGATGCGCCCGTCAAGAGGCCGGTTCCCCTGGAATCCAGAAGGTTGTCTGGGGGGTGATGGCTTCGGGTTCGCCATCGACCTCGATGACGAAAGTCGTCGAAATCGGGTCCGGCAGAGGCTCTGGGAGATCCCGCAGCACCAGCCGGTCGCCGGACTGCCGGAACGACACCTCGCCGCCGCCCGACAGGCGGACCGACTTCACGCGGTTTTTTAGCTCCGCCCAGCACAGCTCGGGGCCCGTGGCATTCCAGACATGCAGGTAAACGCGGTTGTCGCCCGTGGTGGCCTTCCCCCAATTCGCCCAGGTAAAAGGGGAGCGCGAGGAGCCTCTGATGCAGTGCCCGTTGCGGCGCATCCATCCACCCGTTTCCCGCAGGATGCGGGCCGATGCTTCCGGGACCGACCCGTCGGCTTTCGGGCCGATGTTCAGCAGCAGGTTTCCCGCCTTGGATGCGGTTTCGACCAGCATCCGGACCACTTGGCGCGAAGTCTTCCAATTCGTGTCGCCCGCGTGATAGCCCCAGTTGTCGTTCAATGTCATGCAGGCCTCCCAGGGCACGCCGGGAGCCGCCGGGCGAATCGCCTGCTCGCAGATTTTGACATGGCAGGGCTCGCCGTTCCGTTCGTTGATGAGAAGGTGCGGCTGGAGCCGCAGCATTTCCTCGTTCGCCTCGCGGCTCTGCAAATCGTCCGGGATGCAGCCGTCATACCAGAGGTAGTCGATGCGCCCGTATCCGGTCATCAGCTCGCGCAGCTGCCCGCGATAGAACGCGACCATCCGTTCGCGGGCTTCCGGCCCCGCCCAATCTCCGCGACCCGGCCAGTCGCGGAAACAAGCTCCTGGGTAGTCGGGATGGAACCAGTCGGCCGGCGAATAATACAACCCCACCCGCAACCCGGCTTTGCGGAATGCCTCGACGAAGGGGCCGACGAGATCGCGTTTCGGCCCGAGATGGCCGGCGTGAAAGTCGTTGGCGCGGGTGGGCCAGAGCGCGAAGCCGTCGTGGTGCCTCGCCGTCAGGACGGCATACCCCATTCCCGCTTCTTTGGCGAGAGCGGCCCAGGCCTCTGGGTCATAGGACTCCGCACGGAAATTCCCGGCATACCGCCGGGCGTAATCCTCCAAGGGAATGCGCTCGCGGTTGGCGACCCACTCGCCGCGGGCGGCGACAGAATAGGCCCCCCAATGGATGAACATCCCGAAGCGGGACTCGTCGAACCACGCATGTTCCCCGGTCAGGTTTTTCATGTTGGTGAAGCCCCGTTTTTGGGTGCCGTCCCCTGCGGGCGGGGGTTTTTCACGGATGTCTTCGAGCGCTCGATTTGCGCGACCACCTGATACGTCCCGCCCGGGTGCCACGGCAGGACGCCGCCACCCCAGGGGGTCCCGTCCACATGGACCTCGCGGATTTCGTGGTAGTCTCCGCAGCCGGACTGCCGGTATGCGATGTGGTAGGATGCCCCGCGGAATCGCCGGGAGATGGCCGCGTGTTCCCAGCCCGAAGGGAGGCACGGGTCCAATACCAGCCCCTCCACGACGGGCTTCAACCCAAAAACATGGCGGGTCACGGCGCGGGTGATCCAGCCGGCGGTTCCCGTGAGCCATCCCATTTCCGATTGTCCCTGGCGGTAGCCGGAAGCGGGGCCGTAGTAGGCATTGTTGACGACGAACGGTTCCCCGTGAATGTGCCCGCGCTCCGGGGTGAACGGCAGGAGTTTCCGCAACCGCCGCCAAGCCGCGTCGCCGCGCCCGGCCACGCAATCGGCAACCACCGCGAAGGCGGCGGCGTGCTGGTAAAACCCGGCGTTCACGTTGCAGCCGGGGCGCGTCGCGCTCAGAAAGCCGATCTCCGGGCGGTAATGGTCGAATCCGCGCTCCATGGTCAGGGTGCCTTGCGCGAGTTCCAGCCTTCGGTCCATCATCTCCAGGACGCGGCGGGCCTCCGCGCCTTCGACCGCGCCGCTCAGGACCCCCCAGGCCTGCACGATCAGATCGATGCCCTCCCCGGAATCGACGGAATGCAGCGGCTCGCCGCCGTCGGTGAACCCCCGGATAAAAATGCCGTGCGCCGGATCGAACGCGTGGCGGCGGATGGCGCGCAGCAGCGTCAGGCGGCAGCGTCGCGCCCAGGCCGCGTCGTCGCCGTGCCCCGCCACCGCGGCCAACCCGGAAAAATCGTCCAATGCGACGCAGAGCGCCTGGGACAGCCAGACGCTTTCCCCTTTGCCTTCCCGCCCGGCCGCATTGAGCAGGTCGTTCCAGTCACCGCGATGGATTTTCGAGAGGCCGTGGCGGCCGCGGTCTTTCCACAAATGGCGGAGCGAACGCCGGAGATGCTCGTAAGCGGGGGCGGCAGGGCCGTCGTAAAAAGGGACTTCCTCCTCCAGGACGGCCGTGTCACCGGTTTCCATCACAATGGCGTGGGCGGCCATCGGCAGCCAGACCGGCGAGTCGGAATAATCCTGCTCGACGACGCCCCCGCCGATCCAGGCCCGCGGGGCGTATCCGCTCGCGTATTGGAACGACAGCACCTGCCGGAATTTTTTCCATGCTTGGGCGGGATCCTGGACGGCGAGCGCGGCGTTGTCCTGGGCCAGGTCGCGGATGCCGTTGTAGTAAACCCTCGCCCAGGAGGCGTTGAGGCGGAGCTGGTGCTGAAGGAACCCGCCGAGGAAGGCGTCCACGTCCTTTTGCGGCGTCTCCACCTCCCATGTCCCGCATTTGTCGATCGCGGCAGCCACGGCCTTTTCCAGATCCTTTTGAACGTCGGTCCGCGCGGCGTCGCGCAGCTCCGCCTCGGCGCTGAAGAGGCCGGTGACGATCCCGATGGTTTCCGTGGCACCGCCCGCCAACACGAGCGGCGTTTCCAGCGCCAGCACCGGGCGCTCGTAGTCGCAGAGCGACCCCGTGCACCCCCCGTGCTCCCGGATGGCAGCCGGTGCCTGCGCGTTTCCGTAGGGGCCGACGAAGGCCGAGCGCCGGGTGTCGAAACCCGACGGCTCCCGGTCCATGAGCAGGAACGCCCCGTGCACCACGCCGTCGGTGAAATGCGCGAGGTGCGAGCCGGTGCGGACGATGTCTGTCACCGTCGCGGCGCGGTATTCCTTCCGGTAACGTCCGGCGGTGGCGGCCGGAAAGACACCCCCCACGGCACACTCCACGAAGGGGATCGCGCGCAGGCGGCGCTCTTTTTTCCCGGTGTTCGTCACGGTCAACCGCCAAAGCTCCCGCGCGCCCTCCTCCGGCACGCCGATTTCCAGCCGACTGAGGATGCCCCCGTGTTCGCGCTCGATGCAAACGGACCCGATGGCGTGCGTGCAGACAAACGGCTCGTCCTCCGGAGGCAACGGCAGGCCGTTCGCGCTCCAGGCCTCCCCGCTCTCCGCATCCACCAGCCAAAGCCCCCGCCCCTCGTGCAAATCCAGGCGAAGCCCGCGCGGATCCTGGTGCAGGGCGTAGCCCTGGCCCACATGCGAGCAGGAGGCGATGAAGCTTTCGTTCCAGAGAAAACTGTTCCATGGACGCGGGGTGCGCGCGTCCGTCTGGACAAATGCCCGGCCATCCTCCGCAAATCGTCCGTGCAAGTTGAAGGCGTCACCGGAACCGCCGCCGGGAAGCAAAGGATTTTCCTGCGGGCGGGGGGCGACCGCAGCGAGCCTTTCCGGGGTGGCGGGCTCGGAGGAAGCCGATTCCCATCGGCTGCGGCGCAGCCCGGCACCGGGGGAGGGTTGAAGCTCCAGATCGTTGCAGGAGGTGGAGGGGGCGGGATCCAGCAGGTGGTTTTCGTTTTGCATCACATTCGTGTCACGTCATTTTTACACGTGTCAATACTATGGCCGCATCGGCGGGGTGATGGCAAGACTTTCGGTGTTTTTCGTCCCTAAAAAAAGAGTTGGAACCACAGATGGACGCGGATAAACACGGATTTTCAGCAAGTTATAGCAATCGGAGAACTCACCCAAAAGATGAGGCGAGTGATATGTGGAACTCTTTTATGATCAGCGTTCATCCGTGTGCATCCGTGGTTCTATTTTCCTCTTTACAAGGGCCGGGATTCGGCCGGGGTGGTGACGGCGTATTCCAGGTCGAGGATCCTGGCGATTTCGACGAGTTCGGGGGCGTGGTGGCCGATGCCGAGGGCGAAGTGGTGGGTGGGGCCTTCGGCGACCCAGCGCTTGAGGAACGTGCGGACGTCCGGTTTGAAGACGCCGTGGGTGTTGGTGTTGCCGGTGGGGGGGATGGGCCGTTTGGCGGATTCGCCTTCGGCGATGACGAACTTGAATTTTCCGTTCGCGGTTTGGCCGATGCTGAGCATGGTGATCGGGCCTTCCTTGATCTGGAATTCCACGCCCGCGCCGGAGCCGGGTTTGCCGTGGTATTTTTTCAGGCTGCGGAGGACGGGCTTGTTGGCCGCGATGTTGATGTGGTGGGGGCCGTCGTGGCCGACCAGGACGCTGCCGAGGGTGAAATCGACGGGATGGAATTCGGCGAAGCTGCCGCCGATGCCGAGGCGGTCCATGATGAGCATGGCGATGCAGGTCTTGATGTCGAATTCGCCGCACATGGGGAAGCCCGCGCCGGTGAGGAGCGAGTTTCCGACGATGAAGTTGGTGACGAGCGTGCGGAGTTCGGAGCCCGGCTCGCCCTCGTAGTAGTAGGCGAAACCGTCGAGCCGTTTTTCGGCGATGAGGCATTCCAGCGCAACGGCGGCGCGGGCGGCGGTGTCGAGGTCGCGCCCGGTGAGTTTTTCGGTCAAAGGGTCGGACCCGGGGTCGGGGGTGTCGAAGAATTCCAGTATCTGTTGTTTCCATTTTTCGACGGCGGCGGGATCGGGGTCGCGGAAATGTTTGTGGACGTCCCCGGGTTCGACGAGGACGACGTGCGGGCCGAAGGCGGCGGTGATCGCCGTGGGATCGGTGTGCATGTCGAGCATGGATTCGAGAACGTGGCCCATGAGGCCGATGCGGCCTTTGCGCAGGGAATGAAGCGCCCTGGCGATGCCGCACCAGGCATCGAGTTCGCGTTCGACAACCGGATCGTTTGTCTCGTGCCCGAGGATGACCGGAGGGGGACGGCGCCCGAAGCGGACGGCGACGCCGGTGAATTCCGGCACGGAGCAGAAGTCGTCGTTGCAGAGCTGCATGAAGGTGGTGCCGTTGGGGTAGTCCATGGCGGCGAGCGGCTGGATCGCGACGAGGACGATGGGCACGTCGATCTCGCGGCAAAGGATGCCGAAGGTGGACGAGGTGCCGTAGGTCGCCATATCGACGAAGAGGAGGTCGATGTCGGCGGCCTGGATTTTCGGGACGGCGTCGTAGGCGGCCTGGGCGGTGTCGAGCAGGCCGAATTCCGCGACTTCCACGCCGCGGGCTTCGATGCGGGCCTTCACCTGGCGCAGCTTGCGGTGCATCTCGTCGAGCAGGCCGTCGAATTGCCCCCAATAAACATGGTGCCCGATGCCGAGCAGCCCGGCGCGGGCGGTGAGGGGTTTGAGGCGTTGGATTTTTGGCGCGGAGCCCGGGGTTGTTTTCATGGTGCGGTGGATTGGTTTTCGTTCCGTGCGCCCGTGATCATCGATAAGCTCCCAGTTCCCGGCAGAGCGAGATGAACTTCTCCACTCGTTCCGGCGGGACATCCGATTGAATGATATGGGCCGGGGAGAACAAGGTATCCCTCTTCGTCGTAATGGCGGGTTTGTTCGGAAGTCAGACTTCCTTTTTCCGTTCGTCGTTCTTCGACAGGAGGGATCGTTGTCGCATGGGTGTTCATCAGTATTATA
>JBAYTU010000076.1:0-16887 GCA_041675465.1 Terrimicrobiaceae bacterium
GTCGAGTCGCCCCTTCATCAAATCAAACCTTTGCGCTATTGCCTCCAAGTCGCTGGTGCGATCTTTCACATCGGCACAATCGCCGAAACTCCATGCTGTATCAAGTTATTTCTGGACGATTCCAAAGGACAAATTCCTCCCCGCTCTCCGACACGTCGAGGAAAAACTCCCTTGCCCGCGCATGCTGGATCGAATCGGGATCTGCCGCGTGGATCAGGAGATTCGTGTCGGCAGTCAGCATGTGGAGCGTTTCTCGATGGCTTCCGCTTCGACGCACATCCCGGCGGGATCCGCCAGGTGCCCTCCGCTTCCCCGGAGGATCGGCATCGCCCACTTCTTCCGGCTTCCCGTGATCTCGGGACAGGTCTGGACATAGACCTCCATGCCACGGCGAACGAGCTCGGCAAGCGACCAATCCCGCTCGCTTGCAATGCGTTTCAAGCGCCGGAAGAGCGGTTCTGGAAGCTGGATCTGGGTCCTTGTCATGATGGCATTCTCATGCTGACATGAATCTCATGTCAAGCCGCATGTTTTTCTCCACAGATTACAGACCTCCGGGCTGCCCGAAGCGGCGGGCCGGGGACATCCCGCCCTGCCAAGCCTTGCCTCCAACCGCAACCCACATTGGATCACGCCCCGGTTTTTGTCGGGGGGCCTCCGGGTTTTCTGCGGGGATATTTTCCCCCCACTTTACCGTCCCTCGACCAGCATGAGAAGGGGGGTGAACTGCCGCACGGCGTTGGACTCGGTGATATCGACGGCGGTGTTGAGGGGGTCGCGGGAATCGAAAGCCACGAACCAGAGGCGCATCGCGCCGGTCTTCCCGGAACGGATGCCTGTCTGGATGACATACTCGCCGGGTTCGGGAATCTGGAATTCGAAACGCCCGTCGGAGTTGGTCGATGTGACCTCGATGGCCTCAGGCAAATTTTTCAGGAAGTGGAGGGCGAGCCGTGCGGGGTCTCCTCCTTCGGCTTCCGCGATATCGGCTTGGCGCGCGGCGAGGTGGGCCTCGATGTCGGAGCGGCGGTAGAGCCGCACCTTGATCCCCGGCAGGGAGACGCGCTTGTTGCCGGCGTCGCGGATGATCACCCGCCCGCGGACCTGGCCGTCCGCAGCCACATCGCGTGCGGCGAAAAGCACGTCGTGGAATTTCTTGTTCAAGGCGGAATTGGCCGCCTCTGCGGCGGCGAGTTTTTTTTGCAGGCCCGCGACGTCGGCGGACATCTTGATCGCCCACAGTGCCGCAACCGCCGCGATGGCCAAGGCGGAGAGCGGGAGGATCGGGGGGATGCGCAGGCGCTTTTTCCTGCGGCTGCGCCGCCGGTGGTTTTCGTGGGGGGGATTCGCGTCGCCGGGGGGCGCCGACGCGGACGCCTGCCTGGGCGAGAAGCCGGGCGCATCCGAGTCCCCGAGAAATTTCCCGAGCGGCACAAGCTCGCCCGTCTCCGGCTCCCGGCAGAGGTCGTCCCCCCTCAGGAAACCCGTCTCGAGGAGGGAGCCCAGCTCGCGCAGGCCATGCTCGCCGACCAGCTTGCCCCCCCTGCTCACCGCGATTTTGGGGTTCCGCCCCGGCAGACCGGCACCGCGCTCAGAACCCGCAGGGAGGTTGGATGCACTTTTTGTTTCCCGCTGTTTGGATCGCGCCCGCTTCTTCATGACAGCCCTGCCGTTAACAGGAAGGCCCCAGGGCGTCCATGACGTGCGTCACGGCATTTTTACGGCTCACACGGAGGTTCGCCCTCCCGGGGCGGAGCCTCGCCCTCCCCGTGCCCGGCATGTTGCCGGAGCGGTGTTTCGGGATTGAACGGACGCCTCAAACCGCCTCATATCCTCGCAGGATGCTTGAAATTTTTCTGGGAAGCGGGTGTGCCTGATGGCAAAACGCCGGAAACCGAAAATGAGCGAGGGGTTTGTCCCGGTGGACGGAGGCATCGCCTCGCGATCTGGTTTTCCTTCCCGGCATCCCCTGCTGTGGTGGCTTGCGCTTTTCCTGGGGATCTTCCCGATCTCGTTCCGGCAGGTGGGCGTGTCGGATGCCTGGTGGCATGTGGCACTCGGCAGGTGGCTGGTCGAAAAGCGGTCGCTTCCGGACCTGGGGCAATTTTACTTTTCGCCGTTTGATGCGGGGTCGCTGGGCAGCGAGTTGCGCTGGGAATGGCTCGGGGACATCGCTTTTTATTTGTGTTACTCGGTGGCGGGCGCGGCGGGCCTGCAGTGGCTGGTCATCGGATGCGTGATGGCCGGGCTGGGTTTTCTGGCGATGCTGGCAGATGCGCCCGTGGCACCAAGCAAGGGGAACGGGCATCGCAACAGATGGAGGGCGCTGCGCCGTCTGCGCCGATTTTTAAAAGGGGACGGCACGCCCGTTCCTCCGGGGAGTCCCGGCGGGCGGGAACGGGAGAAATCGCATGGGCAGAAAACCAGCGCGCCCGCGCATCTTGCAGCAGGGAAAGTCGAATGTTTGGCCGGGAAGGCAACCGGAGCGAAGCGGAGCAATGCCCATGCCACGGGCGGCATCGCTGCGCCAAGAGGCCCGTGGCTGCTTCTTCTGCTGGTGGTGGTCTGCCTCGGGACCTACCAGCTCCAACTGGCGAGGAACTCGGTGTTTTCTCTCGCGTTGTATCCGGCGGTGCTGTGGCTCGGGCTGCGCAGAACCGGCCCTCCGACATGGAGCGAATACGCCACAATCGGAGGGGTCCTGGTCCTGTGGAGCTGCCTGCACGGAGTTGTGTCCTGGGATGGGTGACGGCATGCGTGATTTTCGGGGGACGGGCGGCTTCGGCGTTCCGGGATAAAAGCTCCGGGGATGCTGAAGAAGGCGGACGGAGGATCGATCCGATCGGCTGGATGAGAAGATTGAGCATTCAGGCGGGAGCTCGAAACCTTCTGCTTTTTTGTGTCTCCTTTTCGATTTCGCTCGCCCTGATCGTCGCCGGGAGGAACGGGGCTGTGGATTTTTTGTTGCTTCCCGTCCGGCATATGGCTTCGGCATTGGCGCCGAAAGCTGTCTCGGATTCCGCCGCAAAGGACGCGGATGACGCCAAGGCAGGGGCTTCCCGGGATGCGGCCCATTCAGGGCAGGGCTCGTCTTTTTCCAAGGCCCGGGGCGGCGCGGACGCTTGCCCTGGGATTTTGGATGTTGCCCCTTCGGGGCTTGACTCAGCGCCATCAAAGGCCGATGCCCAAGCCCCATCACAAAGCCTGAAGGGGTGGTTGAATTCCTCGATCTGGAAACCCGACCCGGGAACCCCGTGGTCGAACGACTACTGGTCGCCATTTGACATGCCGCCGGGAATGCGTCCGATCGAGGCGGCGTTCGCGCTCGCGGCCATCGCGGGCGCATGCATGCTGTGGTTTCGGAACATTCCCACCGGTTTCGTCATTGCCTGGATGGGCGCGGTATTTCTCGGGGCGGGATATGTGCGGATGTTCGGATACACGGCGCTGGCCTCGGGGGCCGCCATTGCCGCCTGCATCAAGGATGCGGGCTCAACCCGGCTCGCGCGTCAATGCGGGTGGGCGGGCGTGGGGATGTGGATCGCCTTTTCCTGGTGGGCGCTCTTCAACGGGCAGATCGAAAAACTGATCCCCGAGGGCCAGCACGTCTCGTGTTTCGGCCAGGTGCCGATCTTCGATGATGCCGCCTGCGATTGGGTGAAAACCGAATTCCCGAAGGAGAAGGTCTTCACGACGATCGAAAGCGGCAGCTACTGCCTGCTCCGGTGGGGGTTCGAAAAACCGGTCTTTCTCGACGGCTTTTTTGCCCCGCACACGCGGGAAGTCTGGGATGCCTACCACTCCGCACTGAACGCCGGAGACCTCCCGCTCCTGCACGACCGGTTCGGAATCACGGCGGCCATCATCCCGACCACCTCAGGTCCGTGGGTGGAGCGCTTTCTGCATTCGCCGGATTGGTGGCCGGCAGCGCTCGGAGCAGGCAGCGTCGTTTTCCTCCACAAGGCGATTCCGATCGATGGCCGCTCCCCGCAAATTTTCTTCGCCGCAGACGCCCTCCGAAAAACCTCCGCCTATTTCCGCTATCACGCGCTGCGGAATATCTTCCTGGTGACCGCAGCCGACAAACCCGCAGGCTTCACCCCAGAACAATGGTCAGGCCACCCGGCATTCGGCGGCTTCCGCGAACTGGCGAGGGATGTCTTTCCTGCGATGCCGGGCGAACGGGGGATCAAAACACCGAGGCATCGATGATGGAGAGCGCATCCTCCAGCAGATCATGAGGGGCGCGTTCAATCAGCTTCATTCCGCGCGAACGATAATCGAGCGACTTCACCTGCTCGCACATCACGAAACCCGTCAGCGATGTGCGGCCCGCGATGGGCACATGAAATGGCACACCCCGGTCCGTGTTGGTGATCGGACAGCAGATCGCCATCCCCGTGCCTTTGTTGAAAACGTCCTTGCTCACCACCAGCGCCGGCCGGCGTCCTTTCTGCTCATGGCCGGACTGAGGATCGAAATCCAACGCCACCAGATCGCCCTGCCTCGGAATCCATGCTGGCATTACCAGACCTCGCGTCCGCTTGTTCCCCAGGAAAACTCGGCGGACTTGTAGCCCTTCGGCATGGTCGCGACCAGATCTTCGATGCGATGCCGCCCGCGAACGCGCGACGGGGCTTTCGCGGGTTTCACGATGATCGCATCCTTTTTCGGGCTCAGTTCGATCTCAACATCCGCCCCAACCTCCAAGTTCAAACCCGCAAGCAAGGCTTTGGGCAGGCGCACGCCCTGGCTGTTCCCCCATGCCTGTAGTGTCGTCGTCATGCCCGCAACGTATATCCCACGGCTAGACGCGGCAAGCGAAAATATCCCACCGATCACAATTCCATTGCGGACAGATTCCCAAGAATGTTGAGCACTGATCCCGCTCGGGTGACGGCGTAGCATGCAATCTCTTGGTTTGTATTTGGAGAATCAAGGGGCGTGGCGAGCTTCACTAGCAGCGCCTTAAACAATTGCGGCTCTCTCTTTCCCACAGCTTGGTCATATTCTCCTTGAAGTGAGACAAATTGCTCTTTGGTTTCCTTGATTTTCTCTTCGCTTATTTTTGGTGCTGCGGTCGGGAAACATCCGGGCTCTGGAACAGACAGCTTGATGGTGGCTTCCCTCATGGCATTGGCGGATCTTCGCGAACGATGGAGGCCGGTGGTTTGGCGTCCGCCGGGTCGTAAGAGACGACTCGGCGTCCGTCAGAGCCTTGGCGGCTGCGGACGTCTTCGGCGATGCGTCACAGGTCGTTGCCGTTGCGCGCGGGCGCGGCGGACTTCTTCGACGATGGGAGCTTTCATGGTGTTTCCTCTTTTGGCAGCAATTGCTCGGGCGTGCAAATTTCCGGACAGCGCCATCCGTGGCGAAGGCAGATCTCCCGGATGTGCGGCTTCATGGTTTTATTGTGCAAGGAACCACGCCTTATTCCTGTTGCCATTTGGCCCGACGAAGGGGTCGGCATTGGTGATTGGAAAGGATGCGATTTTCATTTTACCAAGGGTTGAACCCGGTGGAATGTCCTTCCGCCTCGCTCATGACGTCGCCTTTGTCGGTGAGGCGGAAGTCTTTGACGAGACCGTCTGGGCCGAAGAGGACTTTGGAGGTTTGGACTTTCATGAAGGGCCCGGCGTAGGGAATCTGCCGTTTCCAGTTCTGGCCGCCCCAGACCCAGATTTCTCCGTGCCCGGTGATGTCTTTGCCGGAAGGTTCGCCCCAGGCGCGGAGGACCTGGCTTTTGGTCATGCCAATGCGAACCTGCGGGGTTTCATCGCTTGAACCGGAAGCGGCGGAGGTCTGTGGCGTCGGGGCAGACGTGCCGGTTTCTGTGGAGCCGCAACCCATGAGGGCAACAGGAACAATGACGGAAAGGAGATATTTCAGAGAGGTTTTCATGAGAAGCGTTTTTTCCGGAGCGGGAACATCTCCCCTGCTATTCTCCGTGACTGACCGTAATCGGCGAAACGGGTTGCTCAAGCCAAATCACAGCCAAATTACATGTCAGGATATGTGGGACGGGCGTTCCTGCCTTGCTGGATTTGTGACGCATGGGCAGGATGCCCATGCCACGGGAGCAGGTCGATGGGAGGACATCGGTTCCGGTACGCGTGTTTTTTCGCATCATGGGGTTGCGACCTTGATGCGGAGGAAGCGCTTTCCTGTGAACGCCGACGCCTCGGTAACAGTCACCGTGCGCAGGCCGGTGCCGGGGTCGTCGATGGCGCAGCCGGAGCTGCCTTTTTGCACGGTGACCGCGCCGCCGACGCTCTCGGCGATGTCTTCCCATGTGGAGAGGTTCGACGAGGCCTGGACGGTGTAGGTGATGTCCGTGCGGGTCGCGTCGCATTTGAACGAGATCTGCATTTTGCCGCCACTGACATTCGGGATGATACCCGACGCGTCGGGTGCTTTCGGGTTCTTTCCGAACGCGTATTCCAGCAGATTCGCCATCCCGTCGCGGTCGAAGTCGGCAGTCATGGTCGTGCGACCGGTCGCCACGTCGTCGGGCGTGAAGTTGGTTGCCTGCCAGGTCGCAGACGGCGAGGTCGCATCTAGGTTCACAGATGCGTAGCCCATCCAAGTCGGCGAGGTGAAACCCGAGGCCGCACCGTGATACTTCACGGTAAAAGCGCTGGCGGCATGATCAAAAACCCAGCCGCCCATGATCGAGGGTGCGTCCCCCAAAAACTCAGCGCCCGTGAGGCTGGTGCAGAAATCAAACGCATAGCTCCCGATGGTGTTGACGCTGCCGGGAATCGTCGCATGGGACAGACCGGTGCAGCCGGAGAACGCATCGTCCCCGATGCTGGTGACGCAGTCGGGAATGGTGACGGCCTCCAGATTGGAGCATCCGTAGAACGCAGCGTTTCCGATGCTCGTGACGCCGGGGGGAATCGTGTAGCTTCCGGATTTGCCGGGCGGGTATTTGACGAGCGCGGTTTTCAATTTATTGAAGAGCACCCCGTCTTCGCTGCTGAAGTTTGGGTTCGCGACCGGAGCCGCTATCGCGATCAGGCTGGTGCAGCCGCTGAACGCCCAGTCCCTGACAAAGCCCACGTTGTCGCCGAGCGTTACGCTCGTCAGGCTGATGCAGTTGGCGAACGCCCAGTCCACGATTGCGGTGACACGCCCGCCATTGAGGGTATTGGGGATGGTCACCGCGCCTCCGGGTCCGGTGTAACCCGTGATGACGGTGTAGGCATCCTGGCCGGTGAAGTAGGTCTCGTAAGTGAACTCCGGAGCTTCCACCACAAAAGCCGTTTGGCTTGCGGCGGTGCCATTGGCGGAAGCCACGGTGATCGGGCCGGTGGTTGCTGTGGCCGGCACGGTGGCGGTGATCTGCGAAGCGGAGTCGGTGGTGAAAGTTGCCTCCACCCCTGCGAATTTTACGGCCGTGATGGCGAAAAAGTTCGCGCCGCTGATGGTGACGCTGGCTCCGGGCAGCCCGCTGGCGGGAGTAAATCCGCTGATCACGGGCTTTTGAAGTTCGAAGGCCCCGATGTCACTCCGGCCGGCGCGCGGCAAATCGCGCTGGTCCGTTGGAGGAGCCACAGCATCGTCGCCGGCATCGATGGCCGGGCTTTGCGGCAAAAGCGCGATGGTCATGGTGGGACCTCCGTTGGGGGCCAGCGCGGAAGCCAAAAGCGGATCCATGTTGTTCAAACTGCCCGCCAGCGAAAATCCGGCGGTCGTGTCGGAACAAATATTGTTCCCGTCATCGATGAGCGTTCCCGAGCAATTGAAGCCGGGGGTGCCGTTCCCGTACGCGACAATTGTGTTTTTCAATGTCGCGGCACCCGAGGCGATGCAAATGTTGCCGCCAAGGCTGCTGGAGCCGGAAGCTCCCCACCCATAATCGCCGTAACCGTAGGCCCCGGGCGATCCCGGAGCCCCGCCGCCACCGCCGGAAGAGGAACCGGACGCCATGGTCACATTGAGCATTGTCACCGTGCCTCCGGAAGAACTGTGAAGGCTGCCGCCAAATCCGTTGCCTCCGTCGCCGCCGTGTCCGCCGGGACCGCCGGGAACCGTCTCCGTGTGCCCGGAACCGAACGGACCTGAAACCCAATAGGTATAGCCATCGTAGCCGTGCCCGCCGGCGCCACCCGCTCCTCCAACCGCCCGATTGGTTTGGAATGTGCAGTTGGCGATTACGACGCTGCCGCCGCTGTTCAAGATTGCGCCACCGTAGCCATTGCCGCCCGCGCCGCCCGTTCCAGCGCTGTAGGCCCCTGTGTTGCCGACACCGCCGGTCACCGTGTTGTTGGCCAAGGTGCAGCCGGTCAAAATCAACGACCCATTGTCGTTGTAGATGGCGCCTCCAAAAGCGTTGCCCCCATTCGCCGCGCCGACAACGGCGTTGTCGGTGAACGCGCAGCCAACCGCCTCAACCACCCCGCCATTGCTGTAAATGCCGCCGCCGGCGGTCGTCCCCCCGCCATTCGCGATGTTCAGATTCCGCAAGGTCAGATGAACGCCGGGATTGACGGTCAACACGCGCACGGCCCCGCCGCCGCTGAGCGTGATGTTGTGACCGTTTGCATCCAGCGTGATGTCCGAGGAAATCACCTTGGTCGTCGTGAGATCGATGACCCCGTCGCAGGCGAAAATCACCTTCCCGAAATTGCCCGACAACGCGGCATCCAAATTCGCCTCCGTGCAGGCGGCGACCACAGCAAAAACCGAGAACCCGTCTGTGCTCGTGACCGATCCACCCGGACCGATCACGGTGATCACTCCACTGGTGGCACCGGGCGGCACGGTCGCCGTGATCTGCGAGTCGGAGTCGCATGTGAACGTGGCGCTCACACCATGGAACTGAACACCTGTGACGCCGGTGAAATTTGTGCCGCTGATCACGACGCTGGTTCCGGGCGGCCCGCTGCCCGGCGCAAAACCGCTGATCGCAGGAGGCGGTTGGCCGCCGGTGAGAGACAACGAAAGGCTGTCGAGGGAAACCGGCACCTGCCCGGCATAGCCGTCAAAGGTGGAAACATAAGCGTTGAGCGCACCCGTGGGGATATTGCTTGTGAATGTCCCAGCCACCGCCCCATCCACCTTGAAACTCACCTCCGCAGGGGTCACGGAGATTTCGTAATCGTGCAAGGCATCCACCCCGGAGGGAAGCGCATAGGAGCCCAGGGACTCGACTCCGTCTTTCCGCAGGCGCATGCCGACACTCGTCCGGGACAGGGAATAAAACTCGACGGCATTGTTGGCATCGGTCCCCACCCGCAGACCGCGCAGTTGCCCGTCGCCGTAAATGCCCGGATCCCAGCCCTCCGCATACGCTTTGGCCCGCATATGCAGAACAAGCGTCTCCCCCGCACCCGGTGCGGCGCCGGCTCGGGAACGCAACCAGGAACTGCTCACCGCAGTCGTGTTCAGAGTGAGCAGGCCGGCTCCGTTCTGCGTGGCTTCGCCGCTCCATTCGAACTTTCCAGCATCGGGCGTGGTGCCCGCCGCTCCCGCGAAACCGTCTTCCACCAGAACCGATGCCGAAACGTCTCCCGCACCACCAAACAACGCCGTCGCCAGGATGCCAAGCGTGGCAACGGCGGTGAGAATCTTTCGATGGTCCTTCATATCGTTCCGGTCACGGGGACGCGACCTTGACCCGGAGGAATCGCTTGCCGGTGAACACGGTTGCTTCCGTGACCGTGACCGTGCGCAGACCGGTGCCGGAATCGGAGATGGCGCAGCCGGAGCCGCTTTTTTGCACGGTGAACGCGCCGCCGACGCTCTCGGCGATGTCTTCCCATGTGGAGAGGTTCGACGAGGCCTGGACGGTGTAGGTGATGTCCGTGCAGGTTGCGTCGCACTTGAAGGAAATCTGCATTTTTCCGGCGCTGACATTCGGGACGATGCCCGCCGTGTCGGGGATTTTCGGGTTTTTCCCGAACGCGTATTCCAGCAGGTTCGGCATCCCGTCACGGTCGAAGTCCGCCGTCAGGACCGTCAACCCGGTCGCGATGTCCTCAGGCGTGAACTTGCTTTCTTGCCAGGTTGCGAACGGAGAGGTGACCGTGATCGTGAAGCCTGCTGTCGCAGATACATTGTTCGCATCGGTGACCTGAACCGTGAAGTTGGCCGTTGTGGCAGCAGTCGGTGTTCCGCTGATCGTGCCGTTTGAGCCCAGGTCGAGCCCGGCGGGGAGCGAACCTGCGGCAACGGTCCATGCATAGGGTGCCAATCCTCCGGCAGCCGAGAAGACTTGGTTGTAGCCGACTCCGACCGCTCCGGAGGGCAGCGGGCCTGCGGTGGTGATCGCGGGCAGTGCCGCCATTCCGAGCGCGATGCGGTTGTTCCCGGCATCGGCAACGAAGAGGTTTCCGCCCGCCGCCGCCGTGATGCCGAGGGGGCTGCGGAAGAATCCATCCGGATCACCGCCAAGTGTCGTGACGACACCGGCAGAGGTGATCTTCCGGATTTTTCCCGTCCCGCTGTCTGTCACATAGAGGTTCCCCGAGGCGTCCACATCAATGTCCGTCGGGAAGCTGAAGGCGGCCGATGCTCCGGTGCCATCGAGGCTCGTGGGAGCGGAGGTGAAGTCCGCGCTTCCGGAGAAGCCGACGCGGCCCGTGATGTCGGCGCTGCCGGTAAAGACAGCCCGGCCAACCCGGTCCGCGCTGCCGGTGAATGCCGATCCGGCAAATGTGGAGACGGTCCCGTTGGAGGTGATCTTGCGGATCAGGCAGTTCGCGGTGTCCGCGACATAGACATTGCCTGCGGCATCCACGGCGATGCCCTGCGGTGACTGGAATTTTGCGGAGGCACCGGAACCGTTGAGGCTGCCTTTTGCGCCCATCGTTCCAGCGAGGGTTGTGACGGCTCCACCGGTGCTGATTTTGCGGATCGCGTGGTTGCCGGCATCCGCCACATAGACGTTGCCCGCCGCATCGACGGCAACATCGGACGGCTGGTTGAAGAACGCCGCCACCCCGCTGCCATCGGCGCTTCCGGCGAAGCCAGCGCTGCCGGAAAAGGCGGCGACACCGCCTTCCGGCGTCACCTTGCGGATCCTGTGGCTGCCCGCCTCCGCGACGTAAAGATTACCTCCCGCATCCGCATCCATCCCCTGCGGATTCGAAAACCGGGCCGCCGTGCCCGTTCCGTCGGCACTGCCGCTGAAACTGCCGACGAGGGTGGTGACCGCTCCGCCGGATGTCACCTTGCGGATCAGATTGTTGGCGGAATCGGAGACATAGATGTTCCCCGAGGCATCTGTCACGATGCCGGACGGCGAGGAGAATGCGGCTCCGCTTCCGCTGCCGTCGGCGCTGCCGGTGAACGAACCGGGAGCTCCGGCGAAGTTCGAGAAGACGTATCCGCCGCCCGTCGCGGAAATCGGGACGGTCCGCAGGGAGAAGAAAATATTCGCGGAGTCAAAGACGTCCACGGCGTGCTCGGAGAACCCCGCGTGTTCGACGCCCACCGTCCATACGCCCCTTGCGACCGGGAAGGAGTAATACCCGTTGCTGTCGGAGAGGGCATAAGCGGAGAAGCTCTCGCCGCCGATGGTGGCGGTCCCGTAGACTCCGGTGTTGGCGAGCGGCAGATCAGCGGCATCCCTCACGCTGCCGCTGATGGTGCCGCAGGAATTTCGCATCGGGATGTCAGCCATGACATTCTCGCCGATCCCAACCGCGACCAGGAGGGCGGGCGCGAGAAGCTTGCGCGAGGCCGCGAAACCGGGATCCACATCGATGTCCCAGTCCCCGGCACCCGTCACGCCGAGTTGGTAATTGCCGTTGGAATCCGAGATGGCACGGACCCTGGCGGCCCCCTGGGACGCGATGATCGGGACGTTCGCGGCTGCGCCACCGTCGATTGTCACCACACCAGAAACGTGCGCGACTGCCGGGGCGAAATCGACCTGCGACGAGCCGCTGCCCACGATTGACTGCGTGTCGTAGCCTGCTGACAGAACGCTGACGTTCCATGTGCCGTCGATACTCGGCAGCGTGTAACTGCCGCTGGCGTCGGTCAGCGAGAACGCATAATACTCGGTTCCGTAGAGGTTCGTGAAGGCATGGACTCCGGTGCTGGCAAGCGGATCGCCTACAGCGTCCCACACGCTGCCAAAGATCGTCCCGGTCGCGTTTGCAAAAAAGATCGACCCCATCCATGTCGTCTGCCCGCTGACCGCCTCGACCCAGTGTGTCGTGCGGACAAGGTTGTGGGAGTTTGCGTAGTCGTGAGCTATGGTGACATTCCATGAACCTGCGGAAGGGACGACCAAGTCGAAACTGCCCCAGCTATTAGTCGTGGTAGTGACGGATTCGGAACCCTGCGTGGCGAGGATCGAAACTCCGCCCACTTGACCGGATCCCATAACTAATCCCTGAATAACAGTGGGAGCTGAATCTCCCATGCTGCTCATGAGCTGATAGCTCCCCGTTTCGGATGCGCTGTAAAACCGCACCCGGACATAATACGTCCCCGGTGACACCGGGTAGCTGAGGATGAAATTGTAGCCGGGTCCGTTGTCGTCATCCGACGTCAGCTCGTTGCCTGACGAATCGAGCAGGTAGCCATAAGTGTCCGTGCTGCTCGCGGTCTGCACGGTCAGTGTCCCGCTTTCGGTCACATCAATGCGGAAAAAATCGTTGTCCCCGCTGGTTTCAATGTTTCCCGGGGTTGTGGATTCCTGCCCGACCGTGGTGGCCGTGGAGATCGAGTTTCCGTGGTCATCCGCCGCCGGTGCGGGGGCGAAATTGACCTCTGCCGAACCGGTGACGGATACGGTCCTCGTGGTATAGCCGGGGTAAAGGACGCCAACATCCCATGTGCCGTTGATCGTCGGGAGCGAGTAGTTTCCGCTGCCGTCGGTATTCGTGTAGGCGTAGAATTGTATGTCGCCGATCATGGCGAAGGCATGGACGCCGACGTTCGTGAGCGGGTTGTCGTTTGCGTCCTTGACGCTGCCACTGATTGTGCCGGTGCCGTCAGCGATTTGGATATCGAGACCGGAAATGTCGGCATTCACTTCCACCCAGTGCATCCTGCGGACGAGGTTGTTGGCGTTCGCGTAGTTGTTCTCCAGGCTGATGCTCCAAAAACCGGTGGCGGTGAGGCCGAGGTCGAATGAACCATCCGGGCCGGTGGTGGCCGAAGCCCAGAGCGGTCCTTGGGAGGCCCAGACAAATGCTCCAGCGACCGGATTGCCATCCTTTGTAACAGTGCCAAAGGCGTGGGCCACGACCTGGGCTGGGGCGAAGTTCACGACCTCCGAGTCGGTGACTGTGACCGTCTGCTGATTGAAAGGGAGCGGGCCGTTGACGCCGACATACCAGGTGCCGTCGATGACCGGAAAGCGGTAGTAACCGTTGGCGTCGGTATTCGAGTAGCCCCAGTAGTTGTTGCCGCCGATGCTGGCATTGCCCCAGACACCGGTCTCGGAGACCGGATTGCCATCGGCATCCACGATCCGGCCGTTGATCGTGCCGGTCGCGTCGGCGAGCAGAATCGGGATATTGTTGACATCCTGGTTGTTGGAGACCGGGACTTGGAGATTCGGACCCACGATGTTGTGCGAAGCCGCGTAGCCGCTGTCCACGCTGATATACCAGTAGCCGTTGCCCGAGATGCCGATGTCGAAGTTGCCGCTGGCGTCGGTGTAATTGTCACCGATCCATCGCTGCCCCCCTGCGCCGATCTGCACGCCGGCGACCGGCTGGTCAGCCTTGGTGACCGTCCCGCGCAGGTGTGCGGTGACGACGAGAAGTTCGGCCCACTCCGAGGTGTTGGTGACCGGAGTCGTCCCGTTGAACAGATAGTTGACGACGCAGCGGAATGCGTCGCCGGTCATTTCCGAGGTGGTCGAGGCGACGGTGAGGCTGGACGTGTTTGCGCCACTGTAGGTGGCGTTGTCCACGAGGTCGATCCAACCGGTCTCCTCGTCCCCGCCTGAAGGAAGCCGCTGCCATTGGATGGTTGGTGAGGGCGCTTCGACTGCGACGGTGAACGTGGCGTTCCCGCCGAGGGGGACCGATTGGTTGTCGGAGTTGCTGGTGATGGCTGACTGGATGATCGTCACGGAGGCGTCGGGCTGAGGGGTGACCGTCTGGTCATCGCCGCAGCCGTCCGAGCCCACCCACCACTCGAGACCGGCCAGGACCGGGAGTGAAAAACTGCCGTCGAGTCCGGGTTCGACGGTGACTTCGTTGTATGTTCCGCTGTCGGTGTAGGCGTACACGTCCTCGTCGGTGAACGGATTGCCGTAGGGATCGACGACAGTGCCGGTGATCGTGCCGGTCGGATCAAGGACGGTGATGTTCTGGTTCGCAACCGTCTGGCCGCTACCGATGGTCACCGGAGGCAGCGACGGATAGATAAGGGAATCGTCGTCGAGTCCGATCCACCATGTGTCGGCGACGACCCCGAGATCGAAGGCACCAGAGGAGTCGGTGGTGGCGGTCAATTCGACATCGGAGGTGTCCGAAGAGACGGCGACGACAATTCCCGCGAGAGGAAGGCCGTCCTTGGTCACGGTCCCTGTGATGTGGGCGGTGACGGCTTGGACGCTGAAATCGAGCAGAGTTGCATTGCCGGAAGCCGTGGTCTTCCATTGGTGGCGGGGCATGACGTGGGGCGCGATGGCAGGTTGCTGGTTGACCTCGATACGCCATTGGGTGCCGCCGGAGACCCCGAGAAAATATTTGCCTTCGGCATCGGTGAAGGTGGTCCAGTCGTAAATCCCGTCCGCATCCTCCGGATCGTCCCCCCCCTCGACCTTCACCCCCGGTATCGGATTGCCCAAGGGGTCGCGGACGGTCCCGTAAACCATCGCGGTGGCGGCGGTGAGCGGAATATCGAGCGCCGTCGAGTCTCCCTCGGTGGTCGTGGCCCGGAACCCGTCATCAAGGTCCAGGTAGCCGAGGGCAGCGAGGCTGGATTGCGAGGTGTGGATCGTCCACTGTCCCGGCAGTGCTGGCAGGACGTAGTTGCCGTCGGAGTCCGAGAAGGTCAAAGCGACTTTGCCGTCAGGGGATTGCGCAAACAACTGAACTCCCTTGAGGGGCGTGGAGCTGGAAGCGTCCCGCACGGTTCCCGAGATCGTGCACGTGGCGGCGGTCAGCGTGGGATTCTGGCCCGTGAGCGTCTGGCTGGCACTGAGAGAAAACGATGGAGCTGTGAGCATGGAGGCCACGTGGCCGACCTTCACGGTCATCAGCGTGTAGCTTCCCACAGGCAGGTTGAGCGTGTAGTTCCCGGATGTGTCCGCCACCGTGGAAGCCACATGATTGAAATCACCGCCGCTTTCAACCGCCGACACGATGGCATGCGGGACCGGGGCCCCTCCACTCGTGACCTGCCCGCTCACGCTTTGGCCGTAGTTTGGCTGGGTGACGGCAAGCGACGTGGTGATCGGTTGGAACATTCCAGATGTCGGGTCGGAAATCCGGATCAGGTAGCCTCCCGCCATGCGGCCCGATTCGGGCGAGGATGGCAACGAGATGTGCGTGGTAATATTCCCGTTCATGCTCATCACCCCGGTTTCATCATCACCCGGCACGTTGGCATTGCGCACGCCGCCTTGGAGTTCATTCAATGAATTGTCCTTGTTGCCCCCGGTCCCAAACCACGCCGCCTGCCCGTCGGTCACAAGAAAACTCTGCACCAGCGGTTCGCCGATCTCCGCGACGCCGTTGCCGTTCAAATCGAGGATGCGCTCGATGCGCGCCGTCGCACCAGGAAAAGGCAACCCGGTGATCTGAATCGTGATATTTGCCGTGCTGTCGGACGCGACCGTGGCGGGAGACACCGTGACAGCGGGGGGTGCCATGAACGGCGCAGGATAGACTTTGAGCGTTGCAGCGGCGCTCTGGACGGAAGCCCCGCTGGTGACCACGCAACGGTATTTGTTGCCGTCCACACTCGGGCTCGGATTTGGGATGGTAAGAGTCGCACCCGTCGCCCCGGGCACATCGGTGAAGACGCTGTCGGGAGGAACTGAGGGCTTCACCTGCCACTGGTAGGCCGGGGACGGGTTGCCCGTCGCCAGCACTTGAAAAGAAACACTCCCCCCGCCGAGGGAGCACTGGCCCGTCGGCTGGGCGAGGATCAGTGGTGCCGCCGAAAGCTCACCGGATACCCCGGCAAGAGCAAGGATGACGGGAAACCAAAACCGGATGAGAGGACGGATATTCATAAGTCTTGAGCGATGGGTTGCGAAAAACACCGCCAGACTGATGGGAGCCGACGGCACTGTCTCCGCGTATCGGCTCATTCGTTGCGCATATTGTCGCCTGCCGGGATGGCGTAGTGGATTTCCGGTCAGTCTTCCAATCGTCGATCCCGTCTGCGAGCGGCCCAGCGGCCGGGGGAAACGCCGGTCGCCCGGAGGAATGCCCGGTTGAATTGGGAAAGGGAGCCGAAGCCGCACTCCATTGCCACGTCGATGATTTTTCGATCTCCTGGTTCGAGCAGGAGCTTTGCGCGATCGATGCGGATCATGGTGAGATACGCGTGCAGGGGGATGCCCGCCTGCTTTTTCCAAATCCTGGCAAGGTGCTGGCGGCTCACTCCCGCGTCGGTGGCGACGTCCTGCATCCGCACCGGTTCGCTGGAGTGGGAGTGAACGAAAGTCATCGCCCGCTTGATCGCCGCGCCCTTGGGCCGGGTGTGGCCGATCAAGCCGGGCGCGCGACGACCGAGTTCGTCCGCAGCAAGTCGGAGAAGATCCAGAACCGCATCCGCCCTCGTTTTTGACGCGCCCATTTTCCGGGTGAACCCGCCGACGCGAAGGGCGGCCACCTGGCCCGTCTTTCTCAACTGGCGGGTAGCAAAAGCGGCGAAGCCGCATAAAATGGGGATCGGGATCAAAAGGTCTTCACTACAGAGTTGGGAGCGGGGTCATGAGAGAAGGGTGCCATGGGA
>JBAYTU010000077.1:0-16281 GCA_041675465.1 Terrimicrobiaceae bacterium
AAGGGGGCGCAGAACGTCCTGGACCTCCGAACTTTCCTGCTGAGCAACCGATTTGACGACCTCTGGCTCGCCAGAGACCAGAAGGCTGCATGACTCTCGGTAACTTTGGCGTCGTGCACCCTCGCGACCTGCGCGTGCTATGGAGCCTTTACAATCGAATGGTAACGCATTACAAGCGTTCGCTTAGTCAGATATTCGCATGACCTCTCTCGTTGAGCACAATTCCACTCCCGCCTTTGACAAGGTCGTGGTCCAAGCGCTCATCGGGTTCTGTTTTTCGATGCTGCTGGTGAGATTTTTCATTCCGAATTCTCCCTTACGCATTCCCCATTTCGCATCCCGCATTTTTCCCCAAGCAACGCCCGTGGGGACATGACCAGCCTCACCGACGGGCGCGGGAAAACGACCTCGTTCACCTACGACAAACGTCGCCTGCTCAAGACCCGCACCGACCCGCTCAACCACGCGAGCAGTGCGGGGTTTGGGGGCGCACACCCAAATGAGGCGGTTACTCGTAAACGTCCTTGCGATGGCCGACGGCCACCACCAGCACGAGCAACTCCTGATCTTTGATCTGGCAAAGAATCCGGTAATCCCCGACGCGGTAACGCCACAACCCGGCCAGGTCTGCTTTGAGTCCTTTGCCGAAGCGGCGCGGATCGGCCTCGCCCGCAACCCGTTCATCGAGGTAGGCGATGATGTCCCGCTGCGCTGCGTGTCCGAGCTTCTTGAGTTCCTTCAAGGCCCGCTCGTCGAACCTATAAACCCAGTTCACGCTTCACATCCTTGGCGGAATAGGTCTTGGCCGGACGCCGCAAACGCTGCGTGGTCAGATAGATGTCCTCCAAGTCTTCGAGATGTTCGAGGATCGCCTCGCGGGCATAAAAGGTCTTGGTGCGCCCGGTCTTTTTGGCCAGGCGGTCGAGGCGGTTCTCGGTATCGGTGTCGAGTCGGATGGCGAGCATGGATCGAATCTACTGCCGCTATACACGTATAGCAACCACGAAATCGCGCTCGCGTCCCTCTTTTTTAGCTGCTTAAACAGCCGCTGAATGATCGATGCATCTGACGGGATAATATGGGAACAGCACACACGTTTGAAAGTTCCTCTGCTCTGACGAATCGGGCGGCCATGCTCCCGGTTGCTTTTTTCCTCGGACTCTTTTTCAAGCCATCAGGCTTGGAAAAGTCCGGCAGGCTGCTTAGGCTGCGCAGCTTCCCCGAATGTCTCCAGCCGCTCACTCTCCGCCAAATCGCAACCGGTCGCCTGGGAAGTGTCCCGTTTTATTTTCCGGGGGGCAGACCCCCGAAGGCGACAGCACTTTGCTGGAGGGGTTCCTGGCGGTTGCGGCGTCTGATCCTGGCCGGGTGGCGGTCATCGAGGGCGGAAGGCGGCTGACTTATTCGGAGCTGGATGGGGAGAGCAACCGGCTTGCGCGGTTTCTTCGCGGGTGCGGGGTCCGAAGCGGGGAATTCGTCGGGTTGTCGATGGGCCGGAGCGCCGGGCTGGTCCTCTCGATTTTCGCCGTGGCCAAAAGCGGGGGGGCTTACCTGCCGCTCGACCCGTCGTATCCCGCCGGGCGGACCGCGCGGATGACCGGGATTGCAAAGCCGGTTCTGGTGCTCGGGCGGGAGGATGGGGCGGCTTGCGGGATTTCCGTGAACGTGAATGCCCCGGACGCTCCGTGGAGAAATCTTTCCGCAGATCCTCTGCCTGTCGTCTCCGGAGCGGGGTCCCCGATCTATTGCATCTTCACCTCCGGCTCCACGGGCGAACCAAAGGGGGCGGTGATCAAGCGCGGCGGGTTCGCGAACCTCGTGGAATGGTATCGCCGCGAGTTCCGGTTCGGGCCCCGGGACAAGACGCTCCTGGTCTCGGCCCCGGGGTTCGACCTCACCCAAAAAAACTTTTTTGCCCCGCTGTCATCCGGCGGATGCCTCGTGATTTATCCCGACGGGCCGTTTGATCCCGGGCTTGTTTCGAGGATGGTCCACGAGCACGGCATCACCGTCCTCAATTGGACCCCGAGCGCTTTCCAACCGCTTCTGGAGGGAGATTTTTCCCTGCTGGAGTCTCTGAGGCTTGTGGTGTTGGGTGGCGAGCCGATCTCGGCGGCGAAAGTCGCTCCCTGGTTGGAGGACGCGCGTTGCCATGCGGAAATCGCCAACACTTACGGGCCGACCGAATGCACGGACATCTGCGCGTTCCACCGCGTCGGACGCGGGAGCATCCGCGGGTTTTCTTCGGTTCCGGTCGGGGGGCCTGTCCCGAATGTCCAATTGGCCCTGATGGATGATTCCCTGCGTCCGGCGGAAGGGGTGGGGGAGCTGGTGGTTGGCGGGAGGGGCATTGGCCTGGGGTATCTCGGGGACCCGCAGCTGACGGCGGAAAAATTTGTTGCCAATCCCCTGCCGGACTTTTTCGATGGGCCGCTCGTTTACCGCACGGGAGACATGATGCGTGCGCTCCCGGGCGGAATGCTGGATTTTGTGGGGAGAACCGACCACCAGGTCAAGGTTCGCGGGTTCCGGATCGAGCTCGGCGAAATCGAATCCGTGCTCGCGGGTTTTCCCGGTCTTCGCGAGGTGGCGGTGGTGGTCGGCGGCAAGGGGGAAAACGCGGGCTTGGTCGCCTTCCATTCGCCGCCCGATTTGGATGCTGCGGCCCTGTCGGCACACGTGCGCGCGCGGTTGCCGGAATTCATGGTCCCCCGGTTTGCCGGGATCGCTTCGTTTCCCGTGACTCCCCACGGAAAGCTGGACCGCCTGGCACTCGCGAAGAGGGTGGCGGCAAGACCCGCCGCCGCAGTGCCGGACTCTCCGGGTTCCACCCGGTCCAGGCTGCGCGCGATCTGGGCCGAAATCCTGGAGGAGTCCACGATCGGGCTCGACGAAGGGTTTTTTGATTTGGGGGGCGACTCGATCCGGCTCGCCCGGATGCATGCCCGTGTCATGGAAGAGTTCGGCCGCATGCTGCCGATCACCGATCTGTTTTCCCATCCCACCATCCGCTCGCTGGCACACCATCTTGACGGGGGAACGACGGGCCGGATGACTGCGCGGGAGCGCATGGAAAAGCAACGCGAGGCGGTCGCTGCCGCACGGGGGGCGCGACCGTGAACGGGGGGGTTGCCGTGGTCGGATACTCGGGGCGGTTTCCCGGTGCCGGGGACGCGGATGCGTTCTGGAAAAACCTTTCGCAAGGAATCGAGACGATCACGCGGTTCGCGCCCGGAGAGACCGAGTATTCCGTGATGACGCCGGAAGCGGTGGCGGGCGGAGACCAGTTTGTCCGTGCCCGCGGAGTGATCGAAGACGCCGGACTCTTCGATGCTTCGTTCTTCGGGATTTACCCGAGGGAAGCCGCCGTGATGGACCCGCAGCACCGCGTGTTTTTGGAATGCGCCTGGGAGGCTGTCGAGGCGTCCGGTTACGATCCCGCCGCCTATCCCGGCATGATTGGAGTTTATGCCAGCGCCAGCCTGAACACCTACCTGCTCTACAATCTCGGCGGGGCACAAGGCACCCGGCTCGCGGGCAACTACCAGGTTGGCGAATATGGCGTGATGCTCGGGAACGACAAAGATTTTCTCCCGGCGAGAGTCGCTTACAAACTGGATCTGCGGGGCCCGGTGATGGCCGTGCAGACCGCCTGCTCCTCCTCGCTGGTGGCCATCTGCCAGGCTTGCACGGCGTTGCAGACATGGCAGTGCGACATGGCGCTCGCCGGAGGGGTTTCGATCACGTTTCCGCAAAAGCGCGATTGCCGCTACGTCGACGGGGGGATGGTTTCGGGAGATGGGACCTGCAGGGCCTTCGACGCGGAGGCCCGGGGAACCGTCTTCGGGCACGGGTGCGGCGTGCTTTTGCTCAAGCGTCTCTCCGACGCCCTCTCCGATGGCGACACGGTCCACGCGGTGCTGAAGGGCTGGGCGGTCAACAACGACGGAGCCGGAAAAATCGGGTTTGCGGCTCCGGGTGTCCAAGCGCAGGCGGATGTCATCTCGCTTGCCCAGGCGGCGGCCGATGTCTCGCCGGACAGCATTTCCTACATCGAGGCGCACGGCACCGGCACGCCTCTGGGGGATCCGGTTGAAATCGCCGCGCTCACCCGCGCGTTCCGCGAAGGAGGGTCGGAAAAAAGCGGGTTTTGCGCGATTGGAACCGGCAAGACCCATATCGGGCATCTGGACGTGGCATCGGGGGTGGTCGGCCTCATCAAGACGCTCCTGCAACTCCGCCACGAACAGATTCCGGCGCTGCTCCATTTCCGGTCCCCGAATCCCCGGATCCCTTTTTCAGAGAGCCCGTTCTTCCCCGTGGCCAAGCCGCTCGAATGGAAGCGGGGGGCCAGTCCGCGCAGGGCGGGAGTGAGCGCGTTCGGTGTCGGCGGAACGAACGCCCACGTGGTGGTGGAGGAGGCGCCCGCGCCGCCCGCCACTTCCCCCTCGCGCGGAAGCCAGGTTCTCGTTCTCTCGGCAAAGTCCCCGGCAGCCTTGGAGAAAATGTGCGTGAATCTTGCCGGGAGTCGTGACGGGGAATTGGCGGATGTCGCCTTCACGCTGGCGAAAGGGCGGAAGCTGTTTCCCTTCCGCAGGGCGGTCGTGGCATCGGACGGTCCCGGTGCCGCCGCCCTGTTGCGGGGAAAATTCCAACCCGTCACGGCAAGCGAGGCCCCGCAGGTCGCATTTTTGTTTCCGGGGCAGGGAGCCCAACAAGTCGGCATGGGCCGGGCGCTCTACGAGACGGAAGCCGTGTTCCGGGACGCGGTGGACGCCTGCGCGGAAATCCTGCTCCCCCGCCTCGGGGAGGATATCCGCGCGGTCCTCTTTCCCTGCGGCCAAGCGGTCGCGGATGCCGGGCGCAAAATCCACGAAGCCGCCTTCGCCCAGTCGGCGATTTTCGTCTTCGAATACGCCCTCGCCCGGCAATGGATGCACTGGGGAATCCGTCCCTCCCTGCTCATCGGTCACAGCATCGGGGAATACGTGGCGGCGGTCGTGTCGGGCGCATATTCACCCGACCAGGCGCTTTTGCTCCTTTTGGAACGTGTCGGCCTCATGCGGTCGCCTCCCGGAGGCCCGATGCTGGAAGGGATCGCCGGGGAGTTCTCCGGGACGGCTTCGGCGGTGACTCCTTCGGAACCAAAAATTCCGTGGGTTTCCACGTGGCATGGCCGCAGGTTGTCCGGCGACGATCTGCGCGATGGGACCTATTGGTCGCGCCATCTCCGCGAGCCTGTCCAGTTCCCGTCCGCACTCGAGGCCGCCGGCCCGGAGTTCGTGTTTTTGGAATGCGGGCCCGGTCGGACGCTCGGCCAATGTGTCCGGCAGACCGTTGCCGCCCCGCTGGCCGTGATTGCCTCCGCGCCCGGAGAATCCGGCGCTGTCGAAGAAATGCAGGCCGCGCTCGGTGCCTTGTGGTGTTCCGGATCCCTGCCCGATTGGGACGCCTATTTTGCCGGCGAGTCCCGCCGCCGGATTCCGCTCCCGACCTATCCCTTCGAACGCCGGAGTTTCTGGATCGTCCCCGGGGGAGCGGGGGATTCCCCGGAAATTCCGCCCGAAATTCCTGCGGGGTCTGCCCCGCCGGATTCGCGGGACTTGGCTGCGGGCGGGCAAGATTGGGAAACGGAGCTCTCCGCGCTCCTCTCCGAACTTTCCGGCCTCCCGGTCAGCGACCCCCGAAGCCGGTTTGTCGAGATCGGGTTCGACTCGCTTTTCCTGACGCAACTCAGCCAGGAGATTCTCGCCCGTTACGGGGTGAAAGTCACTTTCGGCGAATTGCTCGGCGAGGTCTCCAGCATTTCGAAGCTGGCTGTGTTGCTTGGCGAAAAGTCTCCTGCGGGAAAGGTCGTGCGGGCCAAGGCCCCCGCCAAGCCGCATTCCTCCGGGCTTCCCGTGATACGATGGCCCGGGGGGCGGCCTCCTCCGGCAGAGGCCGGGCTGCGGTTCGGCCCATACAATCCTGTCGAGAGGGCGTCGGGAGGAGGGCTCACGAAAAAGCAGCAGGAGGCACTGGAGGGACTGATCGGGCGTTACGTGAGGCGGACTCCCGGCTCCAAGGACTATGCGTCCGCGAATCGCCGACATTACGCCGACCCCCGGGCGGTCGCCGGATTCAACCCCCTGTGGAAGGAGATGGTCTACCCGATTGTGGCAGCGGGCTCCAAAGGCTCGCGCATCACGGATGTCGATGGAAACACCTATGTCGATTTGACGATGGGGTTCGGCACGTATTTTTTCGGGCACTCGCCCGACTGGCTCATCGAGGCGCTGGACGCCCAGCTTTCCAAGGGCATGGAAATCGGCCCGCAGTCCGCCCTGGCCGGCGGGGTGGCGCGTGATCTCTGTCGGCTGACCGGCATGGACCGGGCGACGTTCTGCAACACCGGATCCGAGGCCGTGATGGCGGCGATCAGGCTCGCGAGGACCGTGACCGGTCGCCAGAGGGTCGCGTATTTTACGGGCGATTATCACGGGATGTTCGACGAGGTGCTCGTCCGCGGGGCCTGGGTGGATGGGGTTTATCGCGCCCGTCCGGTCGCGCCGGGAATCCCGGAATCCCTCATCGAAAACATGCTGGTCCTCGACTATGCCTCGCCGGCTTCCTCGGAGATCCTGCGGGCGCATGCCGACGAGTTGGCGGCGGTGCTTGTCGAGCCGGTGCAGAGCCGGAGGCCGGACCTCCAGCCACGCGGGTTTTTG
This sequence comes from Terrimicrobiaceae bacterium, assembly GCA_041675465.1. GTDB lineage: Bacteria > Verrucomicrobiota > Verrucomicrobiia > Chthoniobacterales > Terrimicrobiaceae > QYQL01. The sequence goes on from JBAYTU010000077.1 coordinate 6,708, forward strand.
CGGGAAATCCGTGCGATCACGGAACGCTCGGGAACGGCGCTGGTTTTCGATGAAGTGGTCACCGGATTCCGCTGCCATCCGGGCGGCGCGCAGTCGTGGTTCGGCGTGGAGGCCGATCTGGCGACGTATGGAAAAGTCGTCGGTTCCGGGATCCCGATCGGGATCCTCGCAGGGAAAAAAGCCTTCATGGACGCGCTCGACGGGGGGGCATGGAACTATGGTGACGGCTCGTTCCCGGAGGTCGGTGTCACATTTTTCGCGGGCACATTTGTCCGGCATCCGCTGGCAATGGCTGCGGCCCGGGCCGTGCTCGACCACCTGCACCGCGAAGGGCCGGGACTCCAGCTTCGCATGACCGAGCGGACATCGCTCCTGTGCAGGGCGTTGACGGATTTCTGCGCGCGCGTCGGTGCCCCGGTGCGGGTTCCCTGCTTCAGTGCCTTCGCGGACATCGAGTGCGCGCCCGGTCTGCCTTATGCCGGACTGCTTTGGTATTATCTGAGGGAGAAAGGGATTCACGTCTGGGAGGGGCGCCCGCTCTATTTTACAACGGCCCACAGCGACGAGGACCTGGATGCGTTTGCCTCGGCGTTCTGCTCGGGCATCGGGGAAATGCAGGAGGCCGGGTTCCTGCCGTTCCGTCCCGGTCCGTCTGTGCCGGGCGTCGCTTTCTCCGGGACCGACCGCGCCCCCACGACCGAGGCCGAGCGCGAAATCCTTTCCTCCGTGCAGATGGGCGACGATGCGAGCAGGGCCTACAACGAATCTTCCCTCATCACATTCGACGGTCCGCTCGATATTCCGGCGCTGGAAAAATCCCTGCTCCATGTCGTGCAAAGGCACCACGCGCTACGTTCGACATTTTCGGAGGATGGCACCGAGCAGACATTTCATCCCGCGCCTGGGAATTGGGAGCTCCCGTTCGAGGACCTCTCCCGGCCTCCCGCCGGGGAGATCGAAAAATCTCTCCGGGAGAAATTTCTCGCCGATTCCGCGGGAGTTTTCGATCTTGTCCGTGGACCGCTGCTCTGGACGAAGCTGTTCCGCGTGGCACCCGCCCGGCATGTCCTCCTGTTTTCCGCCCACCACCTTGTCTGCGATGGCTGGTCGTTCGGGATGATCGTGGACGAGCTCTCGCGCAGCTACAACGCTTTCCGGCTGGGGGACATCCCCCTCCTGCCTCCCCCGCTTCCCTTCGGCGACTACGCGCGTTCCCTGGAACAAGCCGGGCCGTCTTCCGACCGGAAATTCTGGCTGGAGGTCTATCGGGATATTCCGCCGCCGCTCGATCTTCCCTGCGACCGCCCGCGCCCCCGGCTGAAATCCTTCCGTGGTGGCATGGAAGTTTTGACGGTCGACCGGGAAAGGTATGAGAGGTTGAAAAAATCCGCACCGGCGCTTGGCGGGACACTGTTTTCCACACTGCTGGCCGTCTTCGCAACCCTCCTGCACCGCCTGTCCGGGCGCGACGATCTGGTCGTTGGCGTCCCCTCCGCCGGGCAAACTCTGGCCGGATGCGATCAACTGGTCGGGCACTGCCTGAATTTCCTGCCGCTCCGCCTCCGGCCCGCAGGGTCGTTCCGCGAATTTTCCGAGGCGGCGGGCCGGGCGGTCATCGGCGCTTACGAGCACCAGAACGAGACGTTCGGCAGCCTGCTGCGGGCGATCGAAGTTCCCCGCGATCCCTCGCGGTCGCCGCTGGTCCAGGTGATGTTCAACATCGACCGATCGGGGTTCGACAAGCTGGCTTTTGACGGCTTGGACTTCCGCGTCCGCACGAACCCCAAGCAGTTCGTCAATTTCGAGATCTTTTTCAATCTCCAGCAGAGCGAGGAAAACCTGGAGATCGAATGCGAATACAATGCCGATCTCTTCGATGCCGCGACCATCCGGCGCTGGCTCGTCTCGTTCGAAACATTGATCGAAGGGAGCCTCGACGCCCCCGGTTGCCCCCTGGTGGAACTGCCGGTGCTCGGAGATGCGGAGCGCGCGCTTCTCCTCGCCGACAGCACGGCGACCGCGCGGGCCTACGACCGTGAAATCCCCGTCCACCAGATGGTCTCGAAGGTCGCCGAAGATTTTCCGCGCAAGGCCGCCGTGATTTCCGGCGACCGGCATGTGACGTATTCCGAGCTGGAGGAGCGGGCGTCCGGGCTGGCCGCGCGACTGGTCGCGGCCGGTGTTCGTCCGGACCATCTGGTGGGGCTTTGCGTGGATCGGACGGAGAACATGGTGGCCGGGCTTCTGGGCATCATGAAAACCGGGGCCGCCTACGTCCCGATGGATCCGGGATTTCCGGCGGAGCGGCTGGCTTTCATGTGCGGGGACGCGCGGATGGCGGTCATTGTGGCGGAACGGTCCACCCAGGCGGTTGTCGCCGGGAGCGGGGCAAAAATTCTTCTCCTCGATGACGGATCGGGCGCGGAGGCCCCGGCGATCCGACCGTCGTCGAAGGGAGGGGAACATCCGGCCTATGTCATGTTCACATCGGGTTCCACGGGGCTCCCCAAGGGCGTCGTGGTCCCCCACCGGGCGCTGGGGAATTTTTTGCATTCCATGCGCCGGGAACCCGGCCTCTGCGCAGGTGATACCCTGCTCGCCGTCACCACGCTTTCGTTCGACATCTCCGGCCTCGAGATTTTCCTTCCGCTCACCACCGGGGCAACGGTCGTCATCGCATCGAAAGAGGCCCAGGCGGACGGGAACCTGCTGGCCGGGGAGCTGAGAAAGCACGTCGTGACCGTGATGCAGGCGACTCCCGCCACGTGGAGGATTCTCCTGGATTCCGGCTGGGAAGGGTCGCCGCAGCTCAAAGTTCTTGTCGGTGGCGAGGCCGTCCCGCGCGAGCTGGTGAACCGCCTCGTCCCCATCTGCGGATCTGTTTGGAATGTCTACGGGCCGACCGAGACCACGATCTGGTCGACCGCCGGGAAATTGGATTGTGGCGGGGGGCCGGTCCTCATCGGGCGCCCGATAGACAACACGCAGGTCGCCATCGTCAATTCCGCCATGCAGTTGCAGCCGCTGGGCGTGGCGGGGGAGATGCTCATCGGCGGGGACGGGCTCGCGCTGGGATACCTCAACCGCAGCGCGCTGACCGCAGAAAAGTTTGTCCCGGGCCCGGGCGGAAACCCCGCGCCATTTTACCGCACGGGCGACCTGGCCCGCCGGTTCGCCGACGGCTCGATCGAGTGCCTCGGGCGGATCGACCACCAGATCAAAGTCCGCGGGTTCCGGATCGAACCCGGCGAAATCGAGGCGCAGCTTGAAAAATACCCCGGAGTCCTCCAGGCTGTCGCGCGCGTCCACGAGGGAAGGTTGCTGGCCTACGTGCGCGCCGCCTCGCGCGAAGACCTCTCCCCGTCCCTCCGCCGACACCTCTCGGCAACCCTGCCGGATTACATGGTGCCCTCGCGCTTTATTTTTCTCGACGTGATCCCGCAGACCCCGAACGGGAAAGTGGACCGCCAGGCGCTTCCCCTCCCCGATTTCAAAACAACGGAACCTCCCGCCCGACCGGGCACGGGGAAGGAACGTCGGTTGTTGGAGATCTGGCGGCAGGTTCTCGGATTGCCCGGCATCGGCGTCGGAGATGATATTTTCGAGATCGGAGGGGATTCGATTTCGATCTTCCAAATCTGCGCCCGCGCAACCGCCGGGGGGCTCGCCGTCCGGCCTGCGGATATTTTTCTGCACCGGACAGTCGCCGCAGTTGCGGCAAATGCGGGAGAAGAGAAACAGGTGGCCGCCCCCCCGGCCATCCAGCGCCTGAAACGTGATGATTTCCGCCGCAGAGCCTGACCTGCCGCCCCTCGAAGAGACCTGGGAATTCCCCGCCTCCGTCGCGCAGGAGGCCTTCTTCTATCTCGATCAGGTCGAGCCCGGAGTCACCCCTTTCAACATCGCTGTCCGCTTCGTCCTCAAAGGACCTCTGGACACGGAGACCCTCCGTCAGGCGGTCAACTCGATGGTGGAAAGGCACGAGATTCTGCGCACGTATTTCGAGGACCGGGACGGGGACCTCGTCCAGATCGTCGTCCCCGGGTGGACGATCCCGCTCGATGTGGTGGATATTTCCCGCATGGACGGCGAGGCCCGCGACGCGGAGCTCGTCCGCCTGGGCTTGGAAGAGGCCAGGAAGCGATTCGACCTCGGGTGCCTCCCGCTTCTGCGCGCCATGATCGTCCGCACGGCCCCGGAGGAATGCGTCCTCCATATCACGGTCCATCATGCCGTTGCCGACGGCTGGTCGGTGGGCTTGATCACGAGGGAAATCGCGGCGTGCTACGAAGCCCTGCAGGAGGGAAGGCCGGATCCCCTGCCGGAGCTCCCGATCCAGTATGCGGATTTTGCAGCCTGGCAACGGGATTTCCTGAAAGGGCCGGAAATTGCGCGCCAACTGGAGTATTGGAAAGCAAAACTCCACGGTTTGCAGGAAACCGAGCTGCCGGGGGATTTTCCGCGCCCGCCGGTGAAAAAGTGGAACGGGGATATTGTCTCGGTGACGCTTCCCGGCGAGCTGGCCGGGCGGCTGGAGGAAATTGCGGCGGAAAGGGGGGCGACGTTGTTCCATGTTTTTCTGGCCGCCTGCAAAGTCCTTCTCCGAAAATACATCGGTTCCGATGATATTGTCGTCGGTGCTCCGGTCGCGGGAAGAGACCGGCAGGAACTGGAACCCGTGATCGGCACGTTCATCAATTCCGTGATTCTGAGGACCGATCTCTCCGGCAACCCGCCCTTTGCGACCCTGCTGGAGAAAGTCCGGGATACTGCGGTTGTCGCCATGGAGAATCACGAAATCCCCTTCGAGACGCTGGTCCGGGAGTTGCGGCCCCAGCGGCATGCGGGAAGAAACCCCATTTTTCAAATCAATTACACCCACCAAAGGGATTTCGTGCGTCCGGAAATCTTCTCGGGGATCCGGCTGACGGCGATCCCGTCCGTCTCTCCCGGTGCCATTTTCGATCTCCACTTTTTTACGGTGGAGAGGGACGGGGAGTGGAGGCTCTCCTGCGACTACTGCACCGATCTATTTGAACGCCCGACTGCGGAGAGGTTGCTGGCCCAGTTCCGCACGCTGCTCGGGGCCGTGGCGCAGAATCCCGGTTGCCCCATCGACGACCTCGATCTGGTGGATGAGGCGGAGAAAAAACGGCTGATCGGGTGGAGCGGAAAAACGTCCGCCTACCCGCATGCCACCATCGGGGAGATTTTCGCCACGGTGGCCGGCAGATTTTCCGACAAGGCGGCGCTCGTGCAGGAAAAGCGATCGGTTTCCTACAAGGAGGTGCTCCTGCGGGCCTCGGCCCTCGCGCGGGATCTGGGCTGTCTTCCCCCGGGGACTCCCGTGGGACTCTTCACGTCCGGCTCGCCGGATGCGATCATCGGGTTGGTGGGCATCCTGATGGCCGGAGGGGCCTATGTGCCGATCGATCCCTCGTTGCCGCATGAACGGATCCAGTTCCTCCTCCGGGATGCCGGGATTTCCCTTGTTGTCACAGACGGGGGCACCCGGCCTGTCGGCGGAGAATACCGGTCCGTCGTTGTCCCGAAGGAAGGCGGGCCATCCGGGAAGCCCCCCGCCCCTGCGGCGACCCCGGCTGACCCGGCCTACATCCTTTACACGAGCGGCTCCACGGGCCGACCCAAGGGGGTCGTTGTCCCGCACAGGGCCGTCATCCGGTTGGTCAGAGGGACGGATTATATGGAGTTCCGGGAGGAGGAGGTTTTTCTCCAGGCGGCCCCCCTTTTCTTCGACGCCTCCACATTCGAAATCTGGGGGGCGCTGCTGAACGGGTGCACCCTTGTCGTGCCGCCACCGGGATCCTACGCGCTCGACAGCATCGCCAGTTGCATCCAGGACCATGGAGTGACGACGCTGTGGCTGACCTCGGGGCTCTTCCAGGCCATGGTGGACGACCATCTCGACAAGCTCGCGGGTTTGCGCAACCTGCTGGCCGGCGGGGATGTGCTTTCCATCCCGCATCTGCGAAGAGCCATGGCGGCCCTGCCGGGCACACGCCTGATCAACGGTTACGGGCCCACGGAAAACACCACGTTTACCACCTGCCACAGAGTCGCCGTCTCCGATCTGAGGTTGATCTCGGTCCCGATCGGAAAACCGATCGCAAACACCCGGGTTTTCATTCTCGACGAAGCGGGGCGCATGGTTCCCGTGGGCGTTCCCGGCGAGATTTACGTCGGCGGGGATGGGGTTGCGATCGGCTACCTCCATGACAAGGAACGCACGGGTTCGGTTTTTCTGGAGGGGCTGGTCCCGGGTGCGGGACGGCTTTACAAAACCGGGGACCGGGCCCGCTGGCGCGAAGACGGGAGCGTGGTCTTTCTTGGGCGGCGCGACCGCCAGGTCAAAATCCGCGGGGTCCGGGTCGAGCCCGCCGAAGTGGAAGCGGCGCTCGATTCCCACCCGAATATCGCGGAATGCCGGGTCGGCACGCGGGGGCGGTCGGCCTCATCCAAAATCCTCGTCGCGTGGGTCCGTCCTGTCGGCGTGTTCGACAGGGAAAACGTGATGGATTTTCTTTCGGCCAAACTGCCGGCCTTTCTCCGCCCGGATGCCATTGTTCCGGTTGACCGGTTCCCCCTGACCAGCAGCGGAAAAGTCGACCTGTCCGCGCTTCCCGATCCCGACGTGTCCGCGAGAACGAAATCCTCTCCTCCGGAAACGGCGACGGAGAAACGCCTCGCGGCCATCTGGTCCGAATTGCTCGGCGTCGCAGGCATGGGCCGGGACGACAATTTTTTCCATTTGGGAGGGCATTCCCTCCTCGCGCTCAGGCTGTTCTCGCGCATCCATCACGATTTCGGCATGACGCTTCCCCTGGCGACCCTTCTGCGGGCTCCGAGCCTCCGCATGCTGGGGAGTTTCGTGGACCGCGAGCTCGCGGAGGGAAAAGGCGGCGAAGATCGCCCGCCGGTCCTCGCGGTCATCCACGCGGAGGGGGCCGGCGCCCCGCTTTTTTGCATCCATGCCGGCGATGGAGGGATTCTTGTTTACAGGGAGCTGATGCACCACCTGGATGGCAGGCGTCCGGTTTTGGGGATCGAATCTCCCGGATTGCATGCCGGTCGGGAATACCGGGTTCCGGCGATCGAGGAGACGGCGGCGCTCTATTTGAATTCCATCCGGCGAAGGCAGCCGCATGGGCCGTATCTCCTCGCCGGGTTTTCCTATGGGGGAATGGTCGCCTACGAGATGGCCGTCCAACTTCAGGCGGACGGCGAGGATGTCGCGTTTCTGGCGCTTTTTGACACCTGGGCGCCGGGGGTCGAAATGATCAAGGCGGACCTCGGGGAACGCCTGCGCCGGTATCTTCGGAGAAAAGGGGCGGAAGGGGTTTTTGAGCGGGCTTTTCAAACGGCTGTCTATTTTTCCCTCCGCGCGTTCCAGCGGGTCTTCCCCGGAAGAGAAACGGCTCCGGAAACGCACGGCGACGACCTCCAGCGCGATCTGCGTGAAGCGCATGGGGAGACAATGAATGCCTATCGCCCGCGGAGTTACCCGGGCAAACTCACGCTTTTTCGCGCGATGGACCCCGGGGGAAGCGTGTTCGATTTTCCGGAAGACAACGGCTGGAGCATGTTCGTCGACGACCTGGAAGTCGTCCCGGCGTCCGGCACCCATAACACGCTCTTCGACCAGAGAAACATCGGGGGGACGGGAAAAAAACTCCAGGCCCGGCTCCTGGCCTGCAGAGTTTGACGGTTCCTCAGGGAATGGAACGCCAGAGGAGGATGCCGATGGTCGCCAGGATCAGGCAGAGGACGAGGAATTTGATTTTGGCGTTTTGAAGCTCGCGGAGCGGCAGCGGCCTGCGTTTGCCGTTGGGTTTCGCGCTCCTCCCGCTGTGCGCCCCGTTGAGGGAGATCGCGGGCGATGCCATTTTGGCGCGGAGTTTGGCCCGTTCTCTTTCCTTCGTCCGTTTCGCCTGGAGCTGGGCCGGCAGCCTGCGGAGCTGCTGTTCGAGTTCCTGCTCCTTGCGCCGGAGCGCGTCGGCCTCCTTTTGCAGGCGAACCTCTTCCACGGTCAGCCTGTTCGAGCGGGCAGGGGAGGGGCGCGCCATGATTTACTTTGTGGCGGAAAGGATGGACCAAATCCAAACCAGGAGGCCGACGGCCGCGAGAACCTGGAGGGGAAGGGTGAAGGCGAACCCGCTCTTCAGCCAGTAGAAGAACCCGCGGTCTTCATACATCGCGTAGTCGCCCTCGAGGCCGCCTTGCGCGGACATTTCATTGGCGGCGGGCTCGGGGGAAATCCTGGCCTGCGCTTTGGTATACTCCGCCCGCGCATCTTCCACCGAGCTGATCGCCTTGCTGAGCTCCCTCGGCAGCTCGGTGCTGTTCCAGCCTCTGGCGTTGATCGCCTCGAGCTGCCGCAGGTGCTGGGTGAACGCGTTGTAAATCGTGTGGAGCTGTTCGAGGCGTTTCTGCGTCTCCTCGACTTCGCGCTGGACGACCACAAGCGAGCGCGTGAGCTTGTCGAGCATTTCCGAGCGCCCGGTATCGAGCTCGTCCTGCCGCCGCTTGAGCTCTTCGAGCCGGCTTTTCTCCCGCTCGATTTCCTCCTGTTTTTGTTTGAGGCTCTCGAGTTCGGCGCGCACCGCCTGCACTTGGTCGCCGAGTTCGCCGGAGGTCTCCTCGTCCAAATCGAGGTAGGGGTCGGAGTCTTTGTTGTGATCAGCGGGCATGGGAGAATGTCTTTGTGCCAGTTGTATCCTCCTTCTCCGGAATTTCCAGCGAAAACGGGCGGACGGGTTCAGGAAGGGCGGGGGGGGGAAATTGCGGGTTTTACAATCCGCGATTTGCGGGTTATTTGAAGGGGAGGTGCCGGCATAGCTCAGTGGTAGAGCAACGGTTTTGTAAACCGTCGGTCCTCGGTTCGAATCCGAGTGCCGGCTCCCCCTCAAATAACGAGGGAAGCCGCATGGATAAAGGCTCTGCGAGCGGATCGATAGAAAATTCCATTGCGCAGGCATGCGACGAAAAGCGCACGAAATGCCTCTTTTAATGCCAAGTAAATGCCAAGTAAAACTGGTCAATTTCAAGGGGGGGGCGATTCATCAATCATTCGACACCGCCCTTGGGATCTGATACTGTTTTCACCATGAAGACGCTCCTTGCTCTCGCGGTGGCGGTCTCTTCAATCTTTCCAACTTCGGCACAGGTTCCGCCATGTCCCGGCGCACCAACCACAGACGCAGACCTAAAGTGGTATGCAGCGAAGGCGGCACAGGCGCACGTGGATGCCAGGGAGGACGCGCGCCTTGCTGCATACGTCGAGGCCGCGAAGTATCAGGCCACAGCCGCATCGAAACCCGCCAACGACGCAGCCTACCAGATGCTTCAACTCCGGATCGTGTCAGCGTATCCCAACAACCCGGCGATGTGGCAATACCTGAACCGCAACCCAAATCCGCGCGTAACGCCAACAATGGGAGGGCGAACCTCCGTGTGAGCCCATTTATTACGGCTCAGACGGAGCTTCGCCCTCCCTCGCGTTATCGACATGTCGTCGAACCGCTCCCCTCTCATTTCTTCCCTTACGCGCGGATCT
>JBAYTU010000078.1:0-16207 GCA_041675465.1 Terrimicrobiaceae bacterium
AGAGGGGAGCGGTTCGACGACATGTCGATAACGCGAGGGAGGGCGAAGCTCCGTCTGAGCCGTAATAAATGGGCTCACACGGAGGTTCGCCCTCCCATCGTTGGCGTTACGCGCGGATTTGGGCACCGGCATCGGCATTGACCTTGGCTTCCGGCCTGCTATACTCCCCAATTACGACCATGAATTTGAACAACTTGACCTCCTTTGCGGCAGAACCTTCATCGGCGAAGAACATCCTTGCGAGCGACGTGGAAATTTCGGGGACGCTGAAGTTCGACAACGAATTGATTTTTGACGGGAAACTCGACGGCGAGATCATTTCGGAGGGCGTTTTGACCCTCGGGAAAAACGCCCAGATCAAAGGCGAGGTGAAGACCAAGGCGGTCACCGTTCACGGCACGGTCAACGGCAACATTTCTGTCAGCGAGCGCTGCGAACTGAAGGCGAGTTCCCAGTTGAACGGCGACTTGAAAGCCATGCGCATCATTATCGAGGAAGGCGCGACATTCATCGGAAAATCCGAAGTCACCTCCTCGAAGCCGCAGGGATCGGGCTCGCGAAATGCCGCTCCGGCGGTGGAGGCCACACGCGGAAAGACCGCCGAGACTGCGGCCTGATTCTCCCATGCCCCGTCTTCCGCAGAAGGCGCTCTTCCGGTGTCCGGGTTGCGGCTTTGCCCAGCTTGAGCCGCCGCACTTGATCTCGACATTCTGCCAATCCTGCGGCGGCCATTACGAGGTCCAGCAGGAGGACGGCACCCTCCCATCCCCGTTTCCCCCGGCACCCGCTCCTCGTTCTGCGAGCCGTGCTGTTCTCTGCTACCGCTGCGGGAAAACCCACCACGTCTCCCCGCATGCCGTGAACACCCTTTGCCCGTGTTGCAACTCCGCCATCGATCTGGCGGACATGGAGATTCTCGCCGCCACTTCTTGCCGGGTGGACACGCGCGGGAGACTCGTCATCGGCCCTGCGGGGAGCCTGAGCAGTTCATGGATCATTTGCGGGTCAGCCGACATCGAGGGCCGGATTGTCGGGATTCTCAGGGCCGAAGGAGAAGTTCACCTTGCAACCAGCGGGGCCTGCGCCTGCCAGATGACCGCATCATCGGTCGTCGTCGCGAAGAACGTGCGGGCGAAGATCACGCTGCCTTTGGAGACCGGGCATCTCGAGGTGCGCGGGCACCTTGCCGGAATCGTCCACTGCCGGGGCGATGTGCACGTGCGCCGCGGCGGGCGGCTGGAAGCCGAGGTTTTCGCCAGGTCCGTCAAGGTGGACAAGGGAGGTGCCCTTCTCGGCGTCTGCCACGTGAATGGAACCCGCCCGGACGAACCCGGACGACTCCTCCCGCCAACCCCCCGCGATGCCTTGTGGTCGGAGCACCTGTGCCCGGCCTGCTGACCGGATCTCACCAGAAACTTTGCGGAACCTGGATTTTATCTCCGGGTTTGAGCTTGAGGTCTTTCGTCGGATCTTTGCGGACATCCTTGATGTTGATGACGGTGACTTTCCCGTCGCGCAGGAGCTTGACCTTCGACTGGTCGGCATACTCCGTGAAGCCGCCCGCTGCGGTGATCGCGCCGAGGACGGTGAGATCGGCGGTGAACGGCACGCGTTGCTGGGACCGGACGTCTCCTCCCACATCGACAAACCGGGCGGTGTTGGGGACCGCGAGGGTGATCGACGGGTTGGTGTAAATCTGCTGGGATTTGTAGGAGGATTCGATCGCGCTCTGCAACTGCGATTGGGTGGCCCCGGCGGCGTGGACTTTGCCGATGTGCGGCATGTTGATGAAGCCGTCGCCGTCGACCGTGTAGATGCCGGTCACCTGGCTGACCTCCTCCGGGGGCACCCCTCCGATGCGGATTTCGATCTGGTCTCCCGCACGGAGCACGGCGTCCTGCCCGGACGCGGGGATGACGAGGCCGATGGCACAAAGGCATGCCAGCAGGGAGGCTTTAGTATTCATCTTCTTCTTGGTCGGTTTTGGCGGGAACGGACGAGGCGACGACCTGTTCCTTTTTCTTTCGGGCCGCCTTGCGCCTGTCGTTTTTTGCGCCCTTGTGGTAGTAGCTGTAATAGCTGGTGTAATACTCGTAGTGCTGGTCGTGGCGCACATCCACGTTGTTGAGCACAACCCCCAGGATGGTGCCCCCGACATTGGAGATGGCCTGCTTGACCCTCTGGAGCATGGCGCGCGGAAAGCGCCTGTGCTGCACGACGATGATCGTGAGGTCCATCGCGCTGGAAAGGACGGAGGCGTCGCTCACGCCGAGAATGGGGGGGGAGTCAAAGAAGATGATGTCGAAGCGGCCTTTGACTTCCTCGATCAGTTCGACCATGCGCTGGGAATTGAGGATTCCGACGGCATCGTTCGGCAACTGGCCGCTCGTCATCAGGTAGAGGTTGTCGACTTTGGTGAGGTGGACGACCTCTTCCAGGTCGAGTTCCGTGGTCAGGTAATCGCTCAAACCGGTTTCATTCTCGATGCCGAAAAGCCGGTGCTGGGCGGGGCGGCGCAAGTCGGCATCCACGACGAGTGTCGTATATCCGCCCTTGGCGAACGTGTAGGCCAGGTTGATGAGAGTCGTGGATTTTCCCTCGCCGGCACCGCCGCTGATGATCGTGATCGTGTTGGCGTCCGGGGACTTGCGGTTGAATTCAATATTCGTGCGCATGATCCGGTATGCTTCCGCGTCCGGATTGTCGTCGGAGTCGTTGATGAGGAGGGTGATGTTTTTCGGGATGACCGCGAGGACCGGCACCTGAAGAAATGTTTCCACGTCCTCCATGGTCTTCACGCTGGTGTCGAGATATTCGATGAAGAAGGCGAGGCCCACGCCGAAGACCAGTCCGACGACCACGCCGAGGAGGATGTTGAGCATCACGCGGGGGCGCGAGGGGGCGCTCGCGGGTTCCGCCCGCTCCCAGATGATCGCGGGGTTCTGCGGCATATTCCGGTTCATCTTTTCCGTCTGAAGGCGGACCTCGGCGGCCTCGAGGACATTTTTCGCCTGGAGGTAATCGTTCTTGGCATCGTAGTAACCAGCTGCGCGCGTCTTGGCATCCGCCTGGGCGTTCTTGGCTTCGGCGAGGCGGTTTTCAAGTTCCTTGAGGGAAGACAGCGCGATATTCAGGTTGGCTTCCAGGCTGGTCCTCAAAGAACCGATCTGCTGCTGCAGTTGCCTGGCCATGACCTCTTTCTTTGCGCGGAGGGCCTTGACCGTGGGGTGGTTGACCCCCAATCCGCTTTGCAGCATCCTCGCCTCCTCCGAGGAGGCCTCCTGGTAGAGGGGCCGGATTTGGGAAATCGTGGGGTCCGGAAGCTCGAGCGTCGTGATGCTCGCCATCACCTGGTCATCCGTGAGTTTGGCGATTTGATCGTATTTCGCCTGGATGGAAGAGACCCTCAACCTTTCCGTGCTGACCTGCTGCTCGACCGACTGGTAGACCTCGTTGGCAGCGTCCCGGGGATCGTTCATCGTGTCCGGGCTGAAATCCGGGATTTTGTTTTCGAGCCGGATCTTGGTTGCCACGTTCCGGAAATCCTCAACCTTTTTGCGTTGTTTTTCGACCTCGTCCTGAAGTTGGGTCAGGGATCTGTTGACCATTTGCTGCTGGTCATCGATCCGCTTCTTCTGGTATTCCTCGGCGATCCGGTTCGCGATTTCCGCCGCCTCCTGGCGGTCGGTGCTCATGACGACGATCTGGATGAGTTCCGTGTTCCGGATCTCCCGGACATCGATCATGCCACGGAGCCGGAAGTAGGCCTGCTCCTTGTTGGTGAAGCCGAAGGAGCCTTTCCAGCGTTGTTCCAGGCCGAGGGCGTCGATCACCGGATACAGCATTTCCTTCCTCTGGATGATTTCGAACTGGGTGGTCAGAAACCTCGGGTCGAACCCGACGCCGCTTTGCCGGTCGAAGATCTGGATGAGCGTGTCGTTCTGCTTCACCTGCATCGTCACCGTGGAAGCGTATTCCTTCGGCATGAAGTAGGTCACGATCGCAGAGGTGAGCACCACGAGCAGAAACACCAGGACGATGAGAGGGAGGCGGACACGGATGACTCTCCAGTAGTCAAGGAAGTGAAGCTTCAACTCACCGCTGTCATTGTTGTTCATGTGGTTGCGGAAATGTGGTGGGAAATTCTGGCGGCGGTGCGGTGGATCAAGCTAGCACAACACGATTGCCATGCAAGGCTTGTTGGCAGGCGGTCGGAGGCCGACCGATGGGCGTCTCAAAAGTTGAGATTGGCCCCGACGAAGGCGACATTCCGGGTGTATTCGAAATTGATATTCTGCGGTGCGAGCACTTCCACAAACTGGTAGCCGAGGCTCAGCGAGAGGTGGCGGTTGACCCGGAAGTTCACTCCCGCCGAAATGTCGATGATCGTCTCGTTGAAAGTGTTGATGACCCCGGACTGGTTGAAGTAGTCCTCTTCAAAATTGACGCCAAGGTTCGCCGAGATCCTCGGGGTGAAGGCGTGGACGACGGATATGCCGGTGCGGAAGGTCTGGCGTTGGGTGACATTTGTCAACCCGGAGGGCTCGGTGCCATACCGGGCATTCCAGGAGAGCGTCGAGGCGGGGCCGAACTGGTAGCTCAAGTTGGTTTCCATGTAGGGCCCGAAATACATGGAATTGCCATCCACCGGATTCTGGTTGAAGCGTTGTTCGACACCGAGCCGGGCGGTCCATTTGAAGCGCGGGTTGAAGACCTGGTCGAAACCGAGCAGCAGGAAGTTCCCGAAGCTGTTGAGGTCGGCTCCGCCGGTGTAGATGATGGGGTTCGCGCGATACTCCGCCACGATCGTCGTCTTGGGGAGGAGCAGCCAGTGGAACGATTGTTTGAGGGTTGACGACCAGAATGACTGGGTATCGTTCAATGCCTGTTCCAGGTAGTAGTTGGCGTAGGCGCTGTAGCCTGTGACCGTGGAGAATTTTTCCGACCACTGGTAGGTTCCTTCCAGGGAGGTGTTGGTGTAGACGTAGTCTCCGTTCACCCGGTTGGTGCCGCCGATGAGGTTCGTGTCCGGCTGCGACAGGTAGGCGATGGTCGTGTTGAGACTGATGGTCAACCTCGGTGTGGCGAGGTAGGTGGCCGAAAGGGCGAACTGCCCGTTGAAGTCCGTTTTGTCGCCGGGGCGGGTGTAGTAATACGTCACCCCCCCGCCGAGGCTCGACGTGAGCTGGAGCCTGGGGCCGCCGAACTGGTAGCCCACCCCGGCCGCAAAATTCGTGTAGAAGCTCTGGCTGGTGTCCGTGCGGGTGGTGAAAAGGTTGTCATCATATCCTTCACGGACGGAAAACGAGTATTGGAACGGGCTCGACTCGAACAGGCCGACGGGGTTCAAGTTCAATCCTCCCCCCCCCGCATCAGGTCGTTCCCCGATGTCCGCAGGGTAGTCGGCGGGCGGCGGCGGCATGTAAAAGCTGTCCGGGACACGGTTTTGTTGCGCGCCCAGGAATCCGGTTGCGGCAAGCGATGCCAGAGCGAATACAGAAAGCGCAAGGAAGCGTCGGTGAGATTTCATAAACTTTAGTTCGCGTTGTAACGCCCGTGCCGGACTTGGCAACACATTTAAAGAAAAAAAATTGACATAAATCAGCGGCGTGCAGGAGGAGATTTTGCCTTTTTCCGGAGCGTTTGAAGCCGCTGGGCGGAAAATTTTGTCCCGGGGACGGCGAGGCTGACCTCGTAGGCCCGGATCGCCTCATCGGTTTTGCCCGCCCCCTCGAGGAAAAGGGCGTGGTATTCGTGGACGGCGGGATTGCCGGGATCGAGGCGGATCGCCTCGATATGTTCCGCTCCGGCAGCCTGTTTTTTGTGGAGGCTCGCGAGCGAAATCGCGAGCATCAGGTGATTCCACCGTTCGCCGGGGTCGAATTCGGTCGCCCTGCGGAGGTGATACGTGGAGAGGACGTAGTTTTCCCTCGGATTTTTTGAGGCCGGGGCCTCTTGGAGCAGCGCCTCGCCGAGCAGGCGGCGGAGGCCCGGATGTTGCGGGGCGGAATCCAGGCCCCGGCTGGCGATCTCGCCCGCAAGGGCAAAATTCTTTTGGATCAGCGCATTCTCGGCCCGGAGCCAGCACCACTCCGCCTCCCCATGACGGAAGAGCAGGATTGCCAGATAAACCCCGCATGCGCAGGCCGTGATCCCCGCCAGCCACCGCGCGGCGCGCCTTTTGCCCGTATGATCCCATGGGGCAACGCCGGAATTGGCCAAAATTCCCGCGCAAGCGGACGCGAGAAGGGCATTTGCGGGGATCTGCATGTTGAAATCAAAAAAAGAGTGGGCGGCGAAGGCGGCGAGGGCGGCCAAGGCTCCGATCCCGAAAGCGGCGGAGTTGCTCTGGGGCCTGCTCGCCATCGACATGCGTTGTCTCAGGGCATCCAAAAACCCGATAAACCCAGCCCTCCAGTTGAGGAAAAATGCGCCGCTGACGAGAACGAGTCCGATAAACCCGAAGTCCGCCATCGTCTGCGCCCAGTCGTTGTGGGCGAACGTGTCATCGGAATCCGAGGAGTAGTCGCGCAGTTGCCGGGAAAGCCGCGTGAATGTGCCGGCCCCGGTGCCGACGAGCGGTTCGATCTGGGCCTGCCGGAGCGCTGCGGGCCAGAGGCTTGTGCGGTAGGAATCCTCCGTGATTTTGCTCATTCTCGCCTGGGCGGTCGCGCTCTGGGAAAACAAGTAATACCCGCCACCCAAACCGGCGGCGAGCGTGGCCAGGATGACCAGAAGGATCACCAGCCGCCTGTCCCGGGCCCCGATCCCCAAGGCGACCAGGCTCAGGAGCAGAAAAACGGCCAGCCCCGCGCCCAGCCCGATCATCCCGCCCCGGCTGAGAGTCAGGACGGTTCCCGTGACGCAGACGGCGGCCACATAAGCCAGGACGATTTTCACCCAGATTTTCGTTCTCCCGAGACACGCCATCCCCAAGGCGAGAAAAGTCATCCCGTTCAGAAACCATGCCAGATGGTTGGCATTGAGAAAAATCCCGTGGCCACGGGAATAGACACCCGCTTCCGGTTTGCAATACCAGGACCGGATCTGCTCGCTGAACCACGGCAACGGCCAGAAATAGCCCGGTTCAGAAAACTGGATGGCTGAAACGACGACTTGGCCGAGGGCGGCGAGAAGCAGCAGCGACACGAAGGTGTAGCGCGAAGTCGGCGATGTCATCACGCAGGCGCAGAGGCAATAAACGGCCACGCAGGCCGTCACGAGGAAGGCATAAAAGAGCATCAGGTCCCGGGCCGGAGTATGGAGCGACCTCCACAAGAGAAACCCTCCCGCCACGAGGGTGGCGACCACCGCCTCCGGCCTGGGCGGCACGGCGCGCTTCCAAAACACCGCCCCTGCACCGAGGATCCCGGCGACGGCCACGAGCGCGTAGCAGGGAAGGCTGAAGGCGGTCCGCATCAGCCCGCCGTAAACGAATTGCGCCGCGACGATCGCCAGGGCGAGCAGGACGGCAACAAGGACGCGCATATCAAATGCCACAATGCCCGACAACGCCACGCCTGCTCAACTCCGAATATCCGCTGTCGAAAAACTGTTTTCCAGATACAAGGGAAACCCGCAAATGGATCTGACAGAAAAATTTCTCGTTTCGATGTGCGGCTGGCCGGTCTTCAAGGAAGCCCGGGCGATCCATGCGGCCGGGCGGGTATCCGGGGCCGCGTATGAGCCTCCCCTGCTGAAGGGGCGGGTGGTTTCGCAGGGGAAACCCTTTCTCTCGGGCCTGAAAATCCGCAGCGCGACCGACGTGGAGAACATTTGCCCGTGCCGGGATTCGAGGGCCCGGGGCATCATCTGCGCGCACGCCGTGGCGGTCGGGCTCGAGGTGCTCCACCCGGCGGACAAGAAACCGGTTCCGACGGCGGCCCCCGCAGTCCCGAAACGCATCCCGACGACGGAGATGCCACGTGTTCATCTCGCTTTGGAGGGTTCGCTCCGGCATCTCGATGCGGAGATCGCTTTCGAATACTCGCAACCTGGTGCCGCAAACCACGAGGCGGAGGCGGTCGCGCTCCGCGAACTGGTCGCCTGCGGGTTCGAAGACTTTCGCGGAAAAGCGGCGCTCGTGGGCGAGGCGGCGGTCGCGCGGTTTTTTTCGTCCGTCCTCCCGCGCCTCCGGGAAAAATGGACGGTCCGCGAGGGCGAGCGTTTCCGCCATGTCACCCGTGATTTCGTCCGCATCGAGCCGCGTTTCGCCCTCGAGGAAAAAGAGGGCGGCTGGCTGGATTTCCACATCCACTTCACCGCAGGCAACGAGGCGGTGCTCTCGCACCAGGAAATCCGGCGGCTCCTGCAAAGCGGTTCGCCCCAACTCCGGCTCAAGGACGGGCGCGTGGCCGTGCCGGACGCGGCTCTCGCAGCGGATCTCGAGGAGGTTCTCCGCGACGCCGACCCCCGGCAGGAACGCGGGATCTTCCGGGTTCCGGGCTTTCAGCGCGCCTACCTCGAAGCCTGCATCTCCGGATGGACAGGTGCCGGTGGCCGGGCCGCCCAAGTCGCGCCATTGAAACCCGGCTCATTGCGCGATCTTCTTCGCCCGTATCAAATCGAGGGCGCGGGCTGGCTCCTCTTTTTGGCGCGGAAAAATTCCGGCGGCCTGCTGGCGGACGAGATGGGGCTGGGGAAAACCGTCCAGGCGCTGGCCATGATGGAGTCGCTGCCGGGACCGCACCTGGTCGTCTGCCCGTCTTCGCTTGTCTGGAACTGGTGCCGCGAGGCGGCGAAATTCGTGCCCGGCCTCAAAGTTCTCGCGATCGAAGGCGCCGACCGGGAGGAACTCCTCGGAAAAATCCCCTCTTCCGACATCGTCATCACGAGCTACGCGCTGCTCCGGCGCGACATCGGGAGATACAAGGGCCGCCGGTTTTCCACCGTCGTGCTCGACGAGGCCCAGCACATCAAAAACCCGGACAGCCAGAACGCCAAAGCCGCGTGCGCCCTCCAGGCGGACGCCCGCTTCATCCTCACCGGAACCCCGCTCGAAAATTCCCTCCGCGATCTCTGGTCGCTCTTCGACTTTCTGCTGCCCGGCTACCTCGGGAGCCGGAAGGATTTCCAGGAACGCTACGAGAAGCCGCTCCTCGGGGGCGAGCGAGGCCCGCTCTGGGACCGCCTCAACCGCCGGGTCCGCCCGTGGATGCTCCGCCGGAAAAAATCCGACCTCCTCCCCGAGCTTCCCGAGAAAATCGAGCAGGTCGTCGAGGTCGAGCTGACGCCCGCGCAAAAAGCCGTATACACCCGGCTCCAGATCGCGGCGCGCGCCGAGGTCGACGCGATGAGGGAATCCGGCGGAGCCGCCCGCATGCGCGTGCTCACCGCCCTGCTGCGCCTGCGCCAGGCCTGCTGCGACCTCCGCCTGCTCGGCGGCGAATCCCCCGCCCCCTCCGCCAAATTGGACGCGCTGCTCGAACTCGTCGGCGAGGCGGTCGACGGCGGGCACCGCGTGCTCGTCTTCAGCCAGTTCACCGCCATGCTCGACCTCATCGCCCCCGCCCTCGATGAAGCCGGATTTGCCTGGTGCCGACTCGACGGCTCGACCAAAGACCGCGCCTCCGCCGTCGAAAAATTCCAGTCCGACCCCGCGATCCCGGTTTTCCTCATCAGCCTCAAGGCCGGCGGCACCGGCCTCAACCTCACCGCCGCAGATACCGTCATCCACTTCGACCCGTGGTGGAACCCCGCCGTCGAGGCCCAGGCCACCGACCGCGCCCACCGGATCGGGCAAACCGGCGTCGTCACCTCGATCAAACTCGTCGCCCGAGACACCGTCGAACACCGCGTCATCGCCATGCAGGAAAAAAAACGCGCCCTCATCTCCGGCCTCCTCGACGCCGAGACGCCATCCCTCACCGGCGCGGACTGGGAGGAACTGCTGGCGTAGAATCATCCCTGCGGGAGGCGGGGCGGGATTTTCCTCCCACCCTTGAAAATCGGTTCGACTTGCGGCGCGCGAGGAGGGAAATTGCGGGGATGCCAATCGCCGCGCGACTCCGTCAATTTGGGAAACCTGCCGATTCAATCGCCCCCGAGGATGTCCCCGTTCCGGATCCGGGGCCGGATGAAGTTCTCCTCGACATGGTGGCCGCCCCGATCAACCCGGCCGACCTCAACGTCATCGAGGGCACCTACGGCGATCTTCCCGAGCTCCCGGCCACGATCGGCAACGAGGGGGTCGGGCGGGTGTCATCCGCAGGCCCCGGAGCCACCGGCTTGAAGCCCGGCCAGCTCGTGCTGCCCATGACCTTTGGGACGTGGTGCCGGAAAATGGTCGTCCCCGCCAGGAATGTCATTCCCCTCCCCGATGGGCTGGAAGTCTTCCAGGCCGCCATGCTGACGGTCAACCCGGCGACCGCATGGAGGATGCTGCACGATTTCGTGGATCTCGGGCCCGGGGACTGGGTTGTCCAGAATGCCGCGAATTCCGGCGTCGGGCGCAGCGTCATCCAGCTTGCGCGAGCCTTGGGATTGAAGACATTGAACGTCGTCCGGCGGGAGGGGCTCGTGGGGGAACTCGAAGCGGCGGGAGGAACCGTCGTCGTCACCGAGGAATGCGATCTCAAAAAAGAGATGAAGACCCTTTGTGGAGGCATCCGTCCGAAGCTGGCCCTCAACGCCGTCGGTGGTCCCAGCGCCCTGAATGTCGCGAACGCGCTCGCCCCCGGTGGAACGGTGGTCACGTTCGGGGCGATGGGCAGACAACCCCTGAAAATCCCCGGCGGGCTCCTCATTTTCAAGGGCCTGAAATTCACGGGATTCTGGCTCAACCGCTGGCGCAGGAACGCCGGGCATGCCTTGCTCCAGGAAACCTATTCCGCCCTCGCCTCCCACCTGAAAGCCGGGACGCTTTTTACGCCCGTCCATGAAACCTACCCCCTCTCCCGCGTTGTCCGGGCTGTCGAAGCGGCCGCCGGGGAGCAACGAACCGGGAAAGTGCTTCTCGATCTCTCCGCCTGATCCCCCGGAACCGACCGCCACGCACGAGCCGAACCCTCTCACCCCGATGATCTTCCGGCACCTGGTCCTCAAAAGTTTTTCCAAGCTCAAGAATGGGACCCTGACGCTGGTTCTGCCGGATGGGACGAGGCGGACTTACGGGGGCGTCTACCACGGGCTCCACGCGGAAATCCGGGTCCTCGATAACGCCTTCTTCAGGCGCTGCGTGCTTTTCGGGGCCATCGGATTTGCCGAGAGCTTCCTGGCCGCCGAGTGGGAAACCCCGGACATCGTCAAAACCATTGCGTGGTTCATCCTGAATTCCAACGACACCGAGGCGCTGCAAACCAACCTCTCGCGGGGAACCGGGCTCTTCAACGTCCTGAACCTCCTCAACCACGCCACCCACCAGCGCCGCCCCAACAGCCTCGAAAATAGCCGGAAAAACATCCGCGACCACTACGACCTCGGCAATGGCTTCTTCGAGCTCTGGCTCGATCCCACGATGACCTACTCGAGCGGGTATTTCGATGCCCCCGAAACCTCGCTGGAAGCCGCCCAGGTCCGGAAATACGACCTGCTGTGCCGGAAACTCCACCTGTCGCCGACGGACGAAGTCCTGGAAATCGGGAGCGGGTGGGGGGGGTTCAGCATCCACGCGGCACGGCATTACCATTGCAGGATCACCACCGTGACGATTTCCGAGGAACAGTTTGCCGGGGCGTCGGCGAGGATCGAGGCCGCCGGTCTCTCGGACCAGATCGAGATCCTCCTCTGCGATTACCGCGACATCCGGGGACGCTTCGACAAGGTGGTCTCGATCGAGATGCTCGAAGCGGTCGGCGACCGCTACGTGGACGGCTTCTTCGAAAAAATCCACGAGGTGCTCAAGCCGCACGGCCTTCTCGCCCTCCAGGCGATCCTCTGCCCGGACCGCCAATACCCGATCTTGCGCGGCGGCGTGGATTTCATCCAGAAGCACATCTTCCCCGGGTCGCTCCTCATGTGCAATTCCCGCATCGCGGAAGCCATGTCCGCAACCGGCGACCTGAACCTGCTCGACTACGAGGACATGGCCCCGCATTACGCCCGCACGCTGAGGATCTGGCGGGAGAACTTCGAATCCAAACTCGCCGAGGTGCATGCATTGGGGTTCGACGATGCGTTTGTCCGCAAGTGGCGGTATTACCTCAGCTATTGCGAGGCCGCCTTCGGCACCCGCCACATCACCGTCGCCCAGGCGGTGTATTCCCGCCCAGACAACACGCGGCTCGTTTCGCCGGTTTACAACACCCTGCGGACGGAGAACTCTTCGCCCGCTTCGACACGCGCATGAAGGACGCCGCTCTCATCGTCCGGGTCTTCGCGCCTTCGCGCGAGCATCCCGCCCCGAATCCCGAGAACCGATTTTCTCTGCGGGCTCTGCGGCTTTGCGTGGGGAGTCGCCGCACCCGGGTTCATCTTTCCGCCTTCGTTCTTTGCGTCCTCTGCACGAACGCCTCCGCCGAGCCGCCGCGCGCGGAAGCCGTTTTTACGGCGCGGGAGCCGGTGATCGACGGCCGGCTTGGCGACACGGAATGGGCGGAGGCGAAACCTGTCACGTTTCCTTCGCCCGGAGGCTCCCCCGGCGGGCCGCAATCGGAGGTCCGCTTCCTGTGGACGGCCGACGGCGTCCATGTCGCCTTCCGCGCGACTGACGCGACCCCGGCCTACGGGCACTTCAAGCCCGGCGAGCCGCTCTACCAGGAGGACGTCTTCGAGATGTTCATCGACCAGGCGGGGGACCAGCGGCAGTATTATGAAATCCAGGCCAGCCCATCCGGCCAGGTCTTCATCAAAAACTACGTGCTCACCGCGCCGCCGCGGCTGACGCCCGAGGGTCGGCTCACGCCGGAGTTTTGCGTGAGCGAGTTCTGGCGCTGGGACTGGCCGCCGCCGGAGGGCTTTCAAATCGCCAGCCGCTTCGACGGGAAGACCGGAGAGTGGACGATGGAGATGTTCCTGCCGGCGTCATTCGTCAACCGCCGCCGCGGCGGCGCGCCGATGACGCCCTGCGAGTGGCGGCTGAATCTCGTCCGGCACGACTGGGATGCGCCCAGGGACGCGGCGGACCGGAAGGCGCGGTTTTTCTATTGGGCACCCATTCTGGAGGGCCATCCGCACATGTCCCCCACGCGCATGGGGTATCTGGAGTTCAGGTGAGAGAGGGAGGGTGCCACCCGACCCCGTGGCGCTCGAGCCTTTTGCGGAATGCCGCGGAATTCTCCTCCGGGCCCGGAAGGCAAATGCCCCGCAGGTGGACCCCTTTGCCTGATCCAACCTGGGTTGTCACGGCGTCCAACGCATCGAGGTCGCCGAGCACCTGGATGTTTTTTTTGGCCGCCGCGATTTTTTTGTAGATCTCCGGCCAATGGCGGCAATCCGGAGCCCCGTCTCCCGGCACCCATTGCACGCCGCCGAGTTCGGGGATGGCGAGGACCGCGTCGAGGTGGGCGATCTGCCCCTTGCCGTCCAAGTGGTAGAAGGATCGGTCGAGCCTCCGGCAGGTCGCGGCCAATTCCGGCGCGGCAAATTCCTCGAACATGCCGGGGCCGATCATGTAGGAAAAATCGCACTGGAGCATGTAGGACGGCTTCTCCGAGTAAATGTTCGCCCAATCGGAATAGCCGGGATTGAGCGGCTGCAGCACGGCGTTCAAGGCGTCGAAATACCGGTGCCAGGCCTCGTGGGCCTCCCAGACGAGGCGTTTGACCTCGCCGGGCTCGTCGTAAAGGTCCATGAGCAGATCCTCGCCAGGACGAAACGAGGAGAGGATGTCCAGGTTGCCGCCGAGATCGGTCATCGTCATCAGGACCTGTCCCTGCCAGCGCCGCATCCCCGCCCGGTAAATGTCGCACAGGCGGCGGAACCAGGCATTGTCCGGGTCGAAGCGAAAATGGATTTCTCCGATCGGCTTCCGCGAGGGCGGGTGAAACCAGACGCGCCCGGTGCTGTTATCCAGGGTTGCGCCCAGGAATGCCGCGATGACCCCGGGGCCGAAGCAGTCCATGTTGAACCAGGGAAACGAATCGCCGAGGTAATGGCACGTCGAGAGCTCGTAGTCAATCCGGTCGATGACCCGCTCGGGGGAAACCGAGAAATCGCCGCAATTCGCCTGGTCCAGGAGGGGCGCGTCGGGTTTGGCGCGCCCTGGATCGCGGCCCCTCACCCGCACGGGGACGAGCGGGCGGTCGAGATCGCGCGCCCACCAGCGCCCGTAGGTTTCCTTGATCTGCGCCCAGCGTTCGGGGGTGAAGTCGATGCCCATCGGTTTGGGGAAGTTAATGGAGGACCCCGAAGCTTGACCCGGGGAGGCGGGGCGGGATCGGCTCGAGGATTTTCCTCCGTTCCGGCGTGAGCCGGTCGAGCAGTTCCCGCGAATACCGGAAGCCGTGCCGTGTGGCCCCCCAGCTCGGGCCGTAGCGGTAGATCACGACGCGGCGCTCGCCGGGATTCGTCCGCGCCGAAGCCCCGTGCATGATCGCGTCGACGAAGAGCAGCGCGTCCCCTTTTTTGAGGTGGACCTCGAGGATCCCGTCCGGGATGTTGCCCAGGGCCGAGCTCAACTTCGAGGTGTCGGGAAGCTCGGGATGGCAGAAATTCGATTTGTGGCTTCCCGGGATCACGAGGGTGCCGCCGTCGCCCGGACCCACGTCGGTGAGCGCGAGCAGGATGTTGACCTGCCCGCAGCGGAAATGGCCGTTCACGAACTGGTATTGGTTGCGGACGATCGCGTTCTGCCCGCCAGAGTGGATGCCGAATGACCCTCCCGACCGGCGGATCGAGGCGAAGCATTCGTCGATGAACAGGCCCTCCACATACGTGTCTTTCTCGCCGCAATAGCGTTCGAGCCGCCTGATCCAGGACGGGTGGTCGACCAGCTTCTCGAACGGTTCGCCCGCCTCGACGATGTTCTGCAGCTCGACCCCGGCGCTGCCGTTGTTGTCGAGCCGCTGGACGTTCCCGTGCCAGCCCAGGAACGGCAGATCCGGAAAATCTTCCAGGGACTTGTTGAGGTCGCCGATCAGCTCCGGCTCCACGGCGTTCTTGAGGATGGCGTAGCCGCGGAGGTCGAACAAATAGTCGGTGATGTCGTGGTTCATGCCGTGCAGCCTTGCATTTTTCCCGCGGCGGGGGAATGTGGCAGCGTCTCAAAAAACATGTAATTTCGTCTCATGCACCCACCTCCTGAAACCCCTCCTCCGCCGGTCGGCCCGCTTTGGGCCGGAGGCTGGGACATCCGCGGGAAAGTCCACGGCTGGAGGCCGAACGGGACAAAAGACTGGCTGCTGATCTACACGGAAGCGGGCCGGGGGCTGATCCGGTTCCAGGGCGGGGAATTTCACGCGCTGGCCGGCGACATCATCCTGTATCGTCCCGGCACCCCGCAGGACTACGGGCAACACGACCCTTCCGGCCGGTGGAAGCACAAATGGATCCACTGGCTGCCCCGGGCGGAATACTCGGAGGAGTTGATCTGGCCGGAGCTGAGCCCCGGCCTGGGACATCTCCGGCTCGCCCCTGCGGTCCGCAGCGCGGTCGCGAAGGAGCTCGCGCTCGCCGATTCCGTCATGCGCTCGAATGATCCCCGCCGGGAACTGATGGCCGCGAACGCCGTCGAGCGCGCGCTCCTCCATTGCGGGCGCTCCAATCCGTGCCGGGGGCGGACGCGCTGGCATCCGGGGATTCACCGGGCTGCGGAATACCTGGCGACCCACCTGCGCGGCGCGAACAC
Source organism: Terrimicrobiaceae bacterium (assembly GCA_041675465.1). Lineage (GTDB taxonomy): Bacteria > Verrucomicrobiota > Verrucomicrobiia > Chthoniobacterales > Terrimicrobiaceae > QYQL01. Next base: position 15,725 of record JBAYTU010000078.1, read on the forward strand.
CGTCGGGGAAACGGCCCGGCGCTTCGGGTTTTCGCGGTCGCGGTTCGCCGCGCTTTTTCGCGGGCAGACCGGCCAGCCGCCGAACCGGTATCTGGAGTCGCTCCGGCTGGCGCAGGCCCGCCAATTGCTGGAATACACCGACCAGACCCTCGCCCAGATCGCCGACCACGTCGGCTTCTCCTGCCCGTTCTACCTTTCCCAACGGTTCAAGAAACATTTCGGTCTCAGCCCCCGCGGATACCGCTACCAAAAAGAGCTGGCGAAAGAGTAAACGGGATCAAGGGAGGCTCCTGGCTCGGGACGGCGAAAACACGGCCTTCCCCCGCCATCAAGCCAAATGCCCAGTCTCCGCTTCAACTCGGGAAACCCAAATCCGCGCGTAAGGGAAGAAATGAGAGGGGAGCGGTTCGACGACATGTCGATAACGCGAGGGAGGGCGAAGCTCCGTCTGAGCCGTAATAAATGGGCTCACACGGAGGTTCG